>DATHYN010000150.1:0-19866 GCA_035459145.1 Anaerolineae bacterium
AGGGCGGGGGAGGTGAGGGGGTTTTGGGTAGGGTTAAAGTTAGTTGTGGGTTGGTCAGTGGTTAATTCTTGTTCTTGTTGGTATTGTTCGGTTTGTTGACGTTGGGTTTGTTGGCGTTGGGAGACACGGTGGTAGGCGGCGCTGACTTGGTAGATTTGGAGGAGGGGGGTGACGAGGAAGAGGAAGATGATGGTGAGGCCGACGAGGGGGTAGCGGCGGGGGGAGTGGTTAGCGGGGAGCATGAGGAGGAGGAAGAGGAGGGCGAGGGTGAGGATGAAGAGGTGGCCGAGGGTGTTGGGCCAGTTAATGGTCATCAGAAGAGGGAGGGGGTTGAAGAGGGAGATTTGGGGGGTGGGGATGGCCCCCCAAGCGTGAAAATCGGTTTGGATATGGGCTTCAAGCCGTTCGTTGTGGGTGGGAGGAAAGTTGAGGTCGATGATTTGGCGGAGGGGGAGGCCATTTTCATCGAGCCAGAGTTCGCCAGTGCCGGTCATATCGAGGTAGGTGTCTAGCAGTTGATAGCGGAGGCCGTGGGGGAGTTCGCCACGTTGGCGGGCATCGTCTTCTAGTTGGTCACGCATGTAGTGGGCGAAGGCGGGGCCATCGATGTCGAATTGGTAGCGGGTGTAGCGGTCGTCGGTGGCGGGGGCGAGCTGGATATTGCGAGCGGCGTGGAGGAAGCCGAGAGGGTCATTGCCGGGGGCGAAAAGATTGACAACGGTATGGTCGACAGGTTCCCATTGGTTGTTGTTGACACGGCCCCACGCTTGGCCGTCGATGAGTTTCATGCTGATAGCGCCTTGGTCGAGGAAGGTGCTACCGCCACGGGACCAGATATCGAGTTCAAATTGTTCGGTGTGGGTATTGATGGCCCCTTCGATGTAGATGCGTTCTTGGTGGGGGCCGAGGCCGACGTTGGCGAGGGTGGGGAGGGGGTGGGTGGTTTGGAGGAGTTGGGTGTTGTATTGGAAGGCGCCACTTTTTTGGGCTTGTTGCCACGCTTGGTGGAGGTTGGTGGCAGGGGCGGGGGAGGGGGTGGTGGTGGCCGAGGGGGGTGACCAGAATAAAGTAATGATTAAGCCGACAATAACAAGCAAGGGCAAGTGGCGTCTCATATGATTATCTCCCAATATATAAAATTATCTTGGTGCAAATAACAGACAATTGAAGTTGGTTGATAATTGACTTTAAGAATGAGTGTGTTGTGTGCTTAGAATGAGTCAGAAGCGTTGGTGATTGCCTGCATAGGATAGATACCCTAAATTTTAGGGATATTACTTAGTTGGCTTTATTGTGGAGTGCGTTCTTGTAATCATGTGCATTAGAATAAGTATAGCGGAGGATTGGGATGGGGCAAGGGGAAGTTTATTAATTGCCTTGGTTATAGCGTGTAAACAAAGTAATCGCAAATTTGCTGTTGCCATTATGTGTAGGGGTAAGGTTTGGTGGTTTTTGACGCGGATTTTGGGGATTTTTTGGTTGTGTGGTGAGAGGGAGGTGTTGGTGGAGGTGAGGTTTGGAGATTTTAACGCAGATTTTGGGGATTGGACAGATTTTTTTGGTTTGTGGTTGGAGGAGAGTTTATGGTGGGGGTGAGGTTTGGTGGTTTTTGACGCGGATTTTGGGGATTTTTTGGTTGTGTGGTGAGAGAGAGGTGTTGGTGGAGGTGAGGTTTGGAGATTTTAACGCGGATTTTGGGGATTGGACAGATTTTTTTGGTTTGTGGTTGGAGGAGAGTTTATGGTGGAGGTGAGGTTTGGTGGTTTTTGACGCGGATTTTGGGGATTTTGGGGATTTTTTATTGATTTAGGGGTAAGGTTAGGGTTGTTCGGGTTATTTGTGAATAAGGTGAGTTGTGATGGGGATTTCTTTGGATTACTTTTGTTACAGTGTATTTAGTAGAGTGTAACCCAAGGAATCTAGAGTGGGAAGTTGCACACGCTGTCAGATTATAAGTGGATTCCCGCGTGCGCGGGGATGACAGTGTTCTGGGTTATTTATGTTACAGTCTATTAAATTGCATGCTGAGGGGTGATTAGTATAATTGCATGAACATATTATTGTTGAGAATGTGAAATGTTTGGTTAAATAGCTTATGATGAGGTGTGTGAAAATGAAGCGTTTAGAGTTAACATTGTTTTTTGTTGATTGTCTTTATATGCAGATTTCGTCTATTTTTGTTGGGCAGGATAGGATTTGTGGAGAACGAAGTTGACATAAAAGTGGTTTTAGGCGTGGATACCTGCCGGCGCAGGTATGACAGCCGTTAAGAGAGATTAGGTGAGAAATGATGAGATTTAGAGTGTTGATTTTAGTTGGGGTATTGTTTTTGTTGGTGGGGTGTGGGGGGGAAGAGGCGGAACCGGTTGTGGAGGTGGAGCCGACGGCGACGTTGGGGGTGAGGGGGACGGTGATGGTGCCGACGGCGGCATCTTTGTCGGGGGCGGCGGGAGAGACAGGGGGCGAGACAGATGGTGCGGCGGGGGATAGTGGGGAGGTGATTGGTGAGCCGAAGCTGGGAGCGGTGGCTGAATTCCGGTTGCCGAATGGGATGGTTGCCGAGCGGGTGGGTGTACCAGCGGGTTCGTTTACGATGGGGAGTGCCGAGGGGAGTGATGATGAGGTGCCGGTGCATGAAGTGCATGTTGATGACTTTTGGTTAGATCGGACGGAAGTGACGAATGATATGTTTGCTGGCTTTGTGGCGGATACGGGGCATGTGACGACGGCGGAGGAGAAGGGGGAATCGGAGGTATATGCTGATGGGTGGGTGGTTGTTGGTGGGGCGTATTGGGCGGCGCCGGAGGGGCCGGGGAGTGGTATTGATGGGTTGGGGAATGAGCCGGTTGTGCATGTATCTTGGGATGACGCGCAGGCTTTTTGTGCGTGGGCGGGTGGGCGTTTGCCGACGGAGGCTGAGTGGGAGAAGGGGGCGCGGGGGACGAAAGAGGTGGTGTGGCCGTGGGGGAATGAGTTTGATGATAGTCGGTTGAATTGTGGGATGGAGGATTGTAGTGGAGATGGGGAGATGGGAATTGCGGCGGTGGGTAGTTATCCGAATGGGGCGAGTCCATTTGGGGCGTTAGATATGGCGGGGAATGTGTGGGAGTGGACGGCCGATTGGTATGCATACAATTATTATAGTGAGTCACCGTCAAGCAATCCGTTGGGGCCGGATAGTGGTGAGGAGAAGGTAGTGCGTGGGGGTGGGTGGGAATTTGATAGTAATGTGACGCGGACGACTTATCGGGGGGCGGATGGGCCGATGGAGACGTATCATAATCTTGGTTTTCGGTGTGTGGCGGATGGATCGTAGTTAGGTTGCGGATTATGGTGGGTTGGATGATAATTTGTACAACAGAGAGAGGATAGTTTGTACCTTTGTTATAGTTCTTGTAGGTGACAGCATGGCAGATTTCTCGACTTCGTTCAATCCTTGTTTTATAAGGTATGTTTATTTTGTGTGAAGCGGATTGAACTACGCTCGAAATGACGGGTTGGGTATGAAGGTAGGATGAATATGCTGTTAAATGATTTGTTAATGATTGTAAAATGAGGAGCGAGGTAAATGAGTGTAGAGAGTGAACGGAATCCGGGGATTGCTTTGGATTTGGGGTGGGTGGCAAAATCGCGGGTTAATTTGAGCGGGGTGGAGCGGCGGACGGCGACATTGGGGACGCGGCGGAGTGTGAAGAAGGCGTGGCAGGCGGCGTGGTTATTGAAGGCGATTAGTTGTATCGATTTAACGACGTTGGCGGGGGATGATACGCCGGGGAAGGTGCGGCGGTTATGTGCAAAGGCGCGGCAGCCGTTGCGGCCGGATTTGGTTGAGGCGTTGGGGGTGGGGCATTTGAAGATTACGACGGGGGCGGTGTGTGTGTATCCGAGTCGGGTGGCCGAGGCGGTGGCGGCGCTAGAGGGGGCGAATATCCCGGTGGCGGCGGTGGCGACGGGCTTTCCGGCGGGGCAAACGCCGTTGCCGCAGCGGTTGGCCGAGATTGAAGCGGCGGTGAAGGCTGGGGCGAGGGAGATTGATATTGTTATTAATCGGAACGCAGCGTTGAATGAGCGGTGGGATATTGTTTATGATGAAGTGAAGCAGATGCGGGCGGCTTGTGGTGAGGCGCATATGAAAGCGATCTTAGCGACGGGCGAGTTGGCGACGATGCGGCGGGTGCATAAGGCGAGTTTAGTTTGTATGATGGCGGGCTCTGATTTTATCAAAACGTCAACGGGGAAGGAGAAGGTGAATGCGACGTTGGAAGTGAGTTTGGTGATGGTGCGGGCGTTGCGTGAATATACGACGGCGACGGGGCATATGGTTGGATTTAAGCCGGCGGGGGGGATTGGGACGGCGAAGCAGGCGTTGCAATGGTTGATGTTGATGAAGGAAGAGTTGGGGGATGAATGGTTAACGCCGGATTGGTTCCGTTTTGGAGCGAGTAGTTTGTTAGGTGATATTGAGCGGCAGTTGTCGCATCATGTGACGGGGAATTATGCGGCTCGTCATCATATGCCGATGAGTTAGATGAGTAGGTTATTTGCTTAGAACGATAGTAGTTAGAGGTATCGCTAGGCGTGGATACCTGCCTGCGCAGGTATGACAGCTCTAATCGGGCTGTAAGAGTATTAACCTAAATATTTTTGACATTATTTTGATATGAATCAGTGGAATTCGGGAGAATGATTATGAGTCAGGTAGCGGAAATTTTTGAGACGATGAGTTATGGGCCGGCGCCGGAGTCGGCGAGTGCGGCGGAGCAATGGTTGGCGGAGCACGGCCGGAAGTTTGGTTTGTTTATTAATAATCAGTCGGTGGCGCCGGCGGGTGGTGGGTATTTGGCGACGAAGAATCCGGCGACGGGGGGGGGGTTGGCCGAGGTGGCGGATGCGGAGCAGGCGGATGTGGATGCGGCGGTGGCGGCGGCGCGGGCGGCGTTGCCGGTGTGGCAAGGGTTAAGTGATCATGCGCGGGCGCGCCATTTGTATGCATTGGCGCGGCAGATTCAGAAGCATGATCGGTTGTTGGCGGTGGTGGAGTCGTTGGATAATGGGAAGCCGATTCGGGAGTCGCGGGATATTGATGTGCAGTTGGTGGCGCGTCATTTTTATTATCATGCGGGTTGGGCGCAGTTGCGGAGTCAGAAGTTGGGGGATTATGTGCCGGTGGGGGTGGTGGGGCAGGTTATTCCGTGGAATTTTCCGTTGTTGATGTTGGCGTGGAAGATTGCGCCGGCGTTGGCGATGGGGAATACGGTGGTGTTGAAGCCGGCGCCGTATACGCCGTTATCGGCTTTGTTG
The DNA here is from genome assembly GCA_035459145.1 of Anaerolineae bacterium. Classification (GTDB taxonomy): domain Bacteria; phylum Chloroflexota; class Anaerolineae; order Promineifilales; family Promineifilaceae; genus DATHYN01. The sequence continues at coordinate 5,302 of DATHYN010000150.1, forward strand.
TTTGCGGAGTTGGTGGCCGAGGCGGGTTTGCCGCCGGGGGTGGTGAATATTGTGACGGGTGGTGACCAGACTGGGGCGTTGGTGACGACGCATCCGGATGTGGATAAGGTGGCGTTTACCGGCTCGACGGGGGTGGGACGGATTATTCGGAAAGCGATTGCGGGGAGTGGGAAGAAGTTGTCATTGGAACTGGGGGGTAAATCACCGTTTGTGGTGTTTGCGGACGCGGATTTGGATGCGGCGGTGGAAGGGGTGGTGGATGCGATTTGGTTTAATCAGGGGCAGGTGTGTTGTGCGGGGTCGAGGTTGTTGGTGGAGGAGAGTGTGGCTGACGAATTTTATAAGCGTTTGAAGCGGCGGATGAGCAAGTTGCGGGTGGGTGATCCGTTGGATAAGTGTATTGATATGGGGGCGATTGTGGATTGGGTTCAACATGAGAATATTGATAAGTGGGTGAAGATTGGGTTGGCCGAGGGGGCTGAGTTGTATCAGCCGGAGATTGAATTGCCGGCGGATGGTTGTTTTTATCCGCCGACGTTGTTGATGGGGGTTGAGCCGGCGGGGACGGTGGCGCAGGAGGAGATTTTTGGGCCGGTGTTGGTGTCGATGACGTTCCGGACGCCGGCCGAGGCGGTGGCGTTGGCGAATAATACGCGTTATGGGTTGGCGGCGAGTGTGTGGAGTGAGAATATTAATTTGGCGTTGTCGGTGGCGAGTCAGATTAAGGCGGGGGCGATGTGGATTAATTCGACGAATTTGTTTGATGCGGCGGCTGGTTTCGGGGGGTATCGGGAGAGTGGTTATGGTCGTGAAGGTGGGGAAGAGGGGTTGTATGAGTATTTGAAGCCGGCGTGGCAGAAGGATTTGGCCAGGCCGGAGGGTTTGGGGAATGTGGGTGAGTGGATTGGTGAGTGGGGGGGGGCGGTACCGACGCGGCCGTCGGCGTTGCCGTTGGTGGAGAGTGGGGCGAAGTCGAAGAATGGGAAAGGGACTGGGGGGTTGCCGGTGGTGGATCGGACGCCGAAGATGTATATTGGGGGCAAGCAGAAGCGGCCGGATGGGCATTATACGCGGGCGATTTGTGGGCCGAGTGGGGAGCTGTTGGGACAGGTGGGGGATGGTAATCGGAAAGATATTCGGGAGGCGGTGGAGGCGGCGCATAAAGCGCAGGCGGCCAGTCCGGGTTGGTCGGCGCGTCACGGGCATAATCGGGCTCAGATTTTGTATTTCTTAGCGGAGAATTTGGCGGCGCGCGAGGCGGAGTTTGTGGAGCGGTTGCGGGGGATGACGGGGCAGAAGAAGGGGGAGGCTAGTTTGGAAGTGGAGACGTCGATTAGTCGTTTGTTTAGTTATGCGGCGTGGGCGGACAAGTGGGGTGGTCGGTTGCAGGAGACGACGTTGCGGGGGGTGACGGTGGCGGTGCATGAGCCGTTGGGGGTGATTGGGATTGCGTGTCCGGAGGCGTTTCCGTTGTTGGGGATGGTGTCGTTGGTGGCGCCGGCGATTGCGCGGGGGAATACGACGGTGGTGTTGCCGAGTGAGCGGTGGCCGTTGAGTGCGACTGATTTTTATCAGGTGTTGGATACATCGGATGTGCCGGGTGGGGTGGTTAATATTGTGACGGGGGATCAGGCACATTTGACGCGGACGTTGGTGGCGCATGAGGATGTGGATGGGATGTGGTATTTTGGGGATGGGCGTGGGTCGGCGGCGGTGGAGTATTTGTCGGCGACGAATATGAAGCGGACGTGGGTGGGGTATGGCCGAGGGCGTGATTGGTTGTCGGTGGAGCAGGGTGAGGGTGAGGATTTCTTGCGGCAGGCGACGCAGGTTAAGAATATATGGGTACCGACGGGGGAGTAGGTGTGGGTTGGGGGGGAGGTGTGTCTGTGGAGTTAGGAGTTGGTGGGGTGAAGCCGTTAAATGGGACACGGATTGGACTGATTTGATGGATTGGACAGATTTTTGGGAATTGTGGTTGTTGGTAGGGGGAATGTTTGGTGGTTTTGACGCGGATTTTGGGGATTTTGGGGATTTTTCGTTGGTTTAGTGAGGGTGTGGGAAGTTCTGAATGGTGTTGGGTTATAAGGGGATTCCTGCCTGCGCAGGAATGACAGGATTAAGAGGGACACAGGTTGTTTTGTTTCTGGCATAGAGTGAGCATCTTGGGTCAAAAATAAAGGAAGTGTGTTATACTAAAATGGATGTCGAATTGAGAAGGTTAAAGTAAGGAGATAAACGTGGCAAACACGATTATTCTTTCGGATAAACTGTATCAACAAGTTGAGCAACAAGCAAAAAAATATCAATGGACAGTTACTGAATGGGTTCAAGAAACTGTAAAACGTGAGTTGCAAACTATCATTGATGTGGAGGGTGGCTTGCCACCTTGGCTACAAACTGAGTTACAGGCGATGCAGCAACTGTCTGATTCAGCTTTATGGGCATTGGCAAAAAGCCATATGCCAACGGGGCAAAGAGAAGAATTGGCTCGGTTGAATATGTTAAGTAAACAACGTGAATTAACAAGTGATGAAAAGGAGCATCAAGCTTTATTATTGCGTTATTATAATGAAGCTATATTGCGTCGTGCTCATGCTGCTGTTTTGTTGCAAACAAGAGGGTTTGATATGTCAAATCCAGACATTTTACAAGAAGAATGAGTCGGTATATTTCACAAGAGAAGGGTTTTGTAGTTATGAAAGCAGAATCGTTGGATGGTATAAAATCTTTGATTGCTGCAGGTGAAGATATAAAGTTGGTTTTAAGACAAAACAAGCATTTTATAAGACAGGCCGCTGATAACAATCAGTCTGAAGTCAAAGATTTTCTACTAAAGCTCTTATATGAGCAAAAACCAGAAAAATCCAGTAGTATTAAAGAGCTATTTGATAGTCTATGCTTATTTAAAGATCCTTTGTTAATTCCTAAAATACTTTCGTTTACAAAACTGAGAAAGCGTTATGTATATGATCTTATAGTATTTCTGCTGGATTTTGATGCCGAAGATTTAGAACCCTTTAGCGAAGAGCTAATTTTATACTTATCTAGATTATTAAATCAAAATGCTCCTTATGCTTATTTGGTCTTAGACGTTATATTTAAACTTGATGCAAGAAAAACGATTGATTTAATTATTAATAATGGGTATTTACATCATACTCATGGGCAAACACAAAGAATAGCCATTAGCATCTTCATCAACGCGATAAAAATAACTAACCAGCCAGATATGTTAAATTATGTAACGGATTTTCTAACGCATTCAGATCCAGCTACCCGTCTTATGACAGCATTAAATCTGAAAAAGTTTTTTCCAGATTTGTTTGGGCATTTGAATATGGTTGAATTTGTAAGAGATATGCTTGGTGGTGAGCATTTGGTGAATCAAATGGGTTAGAGGTTGGTGGGGTGAAGCCGTTAAATGGGACACAGATTGGACTGATTTGATGGATTGGACTGATTTTTGGAAATTGTGGTTGTTGGTAGGGGGAATGTTTGGTGGTTTTTGACGCAGATTTGGGGGATTTGGGGGATTTTTCGTTGGTTTAGTGAGGGTGTGGGAAGCAGCATGTAGTGAATCGAGATTAAGTGATTGGAGGTAGTCCGATTTAGCAAATCGGACTACCTCCAAGGGGGGTTATTGGAGTTGTTGTTTGCGGGCGACGGCGTCATCGATTAGGGCGTTGAGTTGGGCGGCGGGGTAGTCGGCGGCGAAGGGGTTGATGGTGTTGATGAAGGCGTTGTAATCATCGAGGGCGAGGGTGGGTTGGTTGTTGGCTTGGTAGGCGAGGCCGCGGTGGTAGTGGTAGATTGAGATGGGGTGGATTTCGATGGCGGTGGATAGATCTTCGATGGCGGCGGGGTAATTGGCTTGTTGGAGGTGGAGTTGGCCGCGGGTGGCGAGGAGAAAGGCGTAATCTTTTTGGCTACTCGGCCCATTAATGCCATTTTCAAGTAAGGTGGCAGCTTTTTCGTAATCTTCTTGCTGTAGGGCTATTTCGGCGAGACCGACATAGGCTAGAGGGGCTTTAGTCTGGTTGAGAGCGGCTTCGTAGTCGGCGATGGCGCGGTCATATTGTTGGAGGTGTTGGTGGGCGCGGCCGCGGGTGACTAGAGCGAGAGGGTCATTGGTGAAGGCTAAAATTTGGTCTAGTTCGGTGATGGCTAATTGGTATTGATTGGTTTGGACGTAGAGGGTGCTGCGATAGATGTAAGCGTTGAGGTGGTCGGGCTGTAAGGTGAGGGTTTTGGTGTAGTCAGCGATGGCGGCGTCGAAGTAGTTGAGTTCGGCGGTGACACGGGCCCGTTGGTAGTAACCATTGGCATGATTTGGATTTTGTTGTAACAGATCGTCAAGGATTTGTTTGGCCTCATCGTATTGGCCTAAGTGGCGGTGGCAGTCCCCTTGTGTGGCGATGACGTCAAAGAGGTCGGGGTGGATGGCGACGGCTTCGGCCGCGGTGGTGGCGCATTGTTGATAATTGGCGAGGTCGTGGTTGATGATGACTAAATCTTGCCAGCCAAGGCGACGATGGGGGTCGATGGCGACTTCTTGCGCATAGTGAAAGAGAGCTTGTTCGTAATTGCCTAATTCGTAGTAGTTACGGCCCATGTTGTGGTGTACTTTGGCGAGGGAAGGGTCTAGGGAGAGGGCGTATTCGAAATTGTCCATCGCTTTTTGGCGGTCGCCTAGATTGGCGTAGATCCAGCCGCGGTCGGCGTGGGCCGAGGCGTAGAGGGGGTCGAGTTCAATCGCTTTGTTAATATCGACAAGACCTGTTTGAAAATCGCCTAGTTGGGCATATGCTTTGCCTCGGTACCAGTAAGCAGGGGCTAGGTTGGGGTCTTGGGTGATGATTTCGTCCATGAGGGGGATGACGCGGGCGTAGTTGCGGTTCCAGTAGGCTTCGCGGCCTTGGACAAAGGTGGCATCGGTGATGTTGTCACCGGGAGGGGTGAGGGTGGGATCGCCTGGTTGGAATGTGTGGGTGGTTCCAGTTTCATTGGTGTCTGAGGCTGGTGAGGCGGCCGTGGCGGAGGGTGTGTTGGTGCTAGGGATTTCGATGGTGGGGGCGGGGGTGGCAACGAGGCGGGTTATGGGTAAGGGATCGGTGGTAGTGGGTGGGGTACAGGCGGCGAGAATTAGGAGAGAGAGGGTGGTAAGCATGAGTAATGACAACCATGATGGGGGTGTCTTGAAATCTATTTTCATTTTATTTTCCTAAAGGTTGTGCGCGTAAAATTCAAATGCTTAGAGATAAAAGGGTGTTTTTAGGTGAAGGTGGTGGGGTTTGTTGATTGTGATTGGTTGAGATGTGTTTAGGAAGGGTGCTGTTAGCGTGTGATGGGGGATTTTTGAAGATTAGTTGCAGATTATAAACTGGCGACGATGCGTATCGTTGTGTGGGTATTATAGCATTATTTGTGATTTGGGGGAATGGTGGGGGAGCGATTTGGTGAAGGTGTGTGGTTGTCATGTCGAGCGTAGGGACCGGTCGTATTACAATTATTAATGCTTGAAAAAAGATCGCCTGTTACGTTCAACTCATTTCAAGCACACCCTTTAGCCAATCGGCCTACCTTTGGTGTTAGTTGCTGGGGATGATGGTGTAGTCGAATTCGCCGACTTGGTTGGAGGTGGTGGTCCCGTTGGTGGTGCAGTTGGTGCTGGTGATTTGGTAGTAGTAGTTGGTGTTGGGGTCGCCGATGGTGCTGGGGTCGAGGTCGTAGGTGCAGTGGTTGGGGTCGTTGAGCCAGGTGAGGGTGGAGTCGGTGTTGTTGGTGATGGTGAGGTCGGAATTAGGGGGGGGATTTGGTGGATGGAGGATGGGAAAGAGCATCCATTGCGGTTGGTGGCGGAGGAGAGGCGGACTGATTTTTGGTTTGTATTGACCAAACAGGATCTTTAGGGAAAAATAGAGTGGGATATTATTGCGGGAATAATAAATAGTCGAGTAAGAATTATGAGTGATATGACAGGTAAGATTTGTTTGGTGACGGGAGCGAATAATGGGATTGGTTTTGAGACGGCGAAGGGGTTGGCGGCGATGGGGGCGGAGGTGGTGATGGTGTGTCGGAGTAAGGAGCGGGGGGAGGCAGCACGGGCGAAGATTGAAGCGGAGACGGGGAAGCGGCCTGATTTGTTGTTGGCTGATTTGTTATTGCAGAGGTCGGTGAAGCGGGTGGCGGGGGAATTTCGGGCGAAGTATGATCGGTTGGATGTGTTGGTAAATGTGGCGGGGTTTGCGTTTCGGCCGAGGCAAGAGACGGATGAAGGGTTTGAGAAGACGTTTGCGCTTAATTATTTAAGTTATTTTACGTTGGTGATGGAGTTGATTGAGCCGTTATTGGTGGCGACACCAGCACGAATTATTAATGTGGCGTCGGAAGCGCATCGGTGGGATGAGGTGGATGTGGAGAATTTGCAGGGGGAGCGTGATTTTCCGGCGGGGCCGATGGGACCGTTTATGCCGATGATGTATGGATGGAGTAATACGTATCGGATTTTGTTTACCTATGAGTTAGCGGCTAAGTTAAAGAGGACGGGGGTGGTGGCGAACTGTTTGTGCCCTGGTTTTGTGGGGGTGTGGCGGTCTAGTGTAGGCTTTTTTGTTAATTTAACGAGTTGGGTAGTGGGTAAGGTAATGGGGGCGAAGACGCCAGAAGAGGGGGCGAAGACAATTCTTTACTTGGCCACGGATCCAGAAGCGGGGAGGATAACGGGTAAATATTTTGAGAGTGGGGTCATGATGGAGTCGGCACCGCAAACGTATGATGCGGCGTTGCAGAGGTGGTTGTGGAATAAGTCATTGGCGTTGCTAGGTTATAAGGATGCGCCGGTGGTGGGGGCGGTGACAAAATGGTTGGATGAGTATGGTGGTGGGGCTTATTAGGGGATGATAGAGAGGGGTTCAATGGCAACCAGGCGGTGGGCGTATGGTGTGTAATAAATGCGGTAGTTGATGCCTTTAATGGCCATACCAAATTTGGTGGCCGAGACTTCAAACTCTTTGTCATCAATAACAAAGTAGTAGGTGCGGTGGCGCACACCGCCTTTTGTTCTTGTTTTTAGGGGGCCAACGATACTGAGCACTGTGCCTGTGTACCAGTCGGTGACTAATTTTTGGAGGTCATCGAAGAGGACCCAGATGATTAGTAGCATAAACAGTGAGAAGATGAGAATGCCAATATATGATTCATTGGGTGGGTTAGCGATTGAGGCAACAGAAATGATGAGGATTAAGATGATGCCAACTGTGTAGCCGGTGATAGGGATTAGCATTAATAATTTTTGTTTGGTGGATAGTTGGTTGTTGTGGTTAATGGCTAGATCTTGGTCATTGAAGTGAAACTTTTTTTGTAGGTCTTGGGCGAAGAGTTTTAGGTGGGTTTCGTGGTTGTTGGGGGCAAGGGGGGTGGCCGAGAGGAGTTTGCGGCTTTTGGGCAAATAGTAGAAGGTATATTGGCCCGGGGGGAGATCAAAAACGTAACTAGGGTCATTAAGCCGGATATTGTCAACCTCGGCCGTATAATAGTTCGACCATCGTTGACGAACACGGCCCGTACCGCGAGCGATCTTAGGATTATCTAAATCTTGTTTAAGGGTACGTGCTTTATACATATAGTATAAAATGGATATAAGGCAAAATAGAATAACTGTACCAAAAATAATGGTGTACCAGAATCTGGCTTCAGGTGGGACTGGTCCGCCAGCAAAAGAATCAAGGGCGGAGTTGAGCATGAGTAGCACGAGGATGATGTTGAATCCATAGAAAAGATACAAGCCAACATGAACGGTAGAATAGGGTTGCAGCATGGCAAGTTGTGATGGGGTTAGGCGTCCGTTTTGATTGGTGGCAACTGTTTCCTCATTTAATAGGTGGGAACTATGGTTCATCATAAGAAAGAATATCGCTGGGCTTGATTTGGGTTATATAATTATCTTTAGCATGAAGATTTTATAAGCGGGGTGCGGGTTTGTCAATAGATGAAATATTGTAAGTAAAAAGTAATCAGTTGCTTTGGTTGCTGTTGGTTATAATAGGTGTAAGCTTTTTGTATAAGTTGTGTTATGATAGTTATTCAAGAGCAAAAACGAATTGCAATATGTAATTCGGGCAAAAATTTTCAACTTAGTTAGCAACAAATGGGTAAATGCTTTGTAAACGAAATTTTTAATACTTCTTCTATTAGGTGGAAGTTGAGAAAATTTATGTAGTGAAGTATTGAACATATAATCAGCTAGCTGATGAAGGAGTGAGAGATGCAGAGTAAGAGATTTGGTATTGGCTTGGCTATTACATTATTTGTAGGTGCCGTATTGTATGTTGTGTCGGGGGCATTATGGCCAACGCAAGAAGTGCGGGGCAAATCACCGGCGGTGCCGGTGACGGGTGATTTAACCGACGAACAGTTATTGGCCCAAGATTTAGCCTTAAATGATATTCGTGTGCATGGTTATACGGTAGGGCGTCGGTCTGAGGTATTTGGGGTGCGTGATGTGATGGCGCAGTACCCGAAAACGAGTGCTGAGTGCGCGACAGCGAGTTGTTGGCAGGTTGAGATTTATAATTTTGACGAGGATGCGGCGGTTACAGCGATTGTGAATGTTGATACGGAAACGGTTTTAGATGTATTGTATCAGCCGGGTATGCATCCTGGTATCAACAAACGGTTGAGTGATGTGGCCTTAGATATCGCCTTGAACCATCCGGATGTTATTGAAGCGTTGGGTTTTCAGCCGGAAGAGATTGATATGGCTCCGGTTGATTCGGATTTGGTGAATTCGAGTTGTGATGGGACGCATATTTGTGCTGGGCCTACATTTAATTTAGGGGAGCGTATTTTGTGGGCGGTCATTGATTTAACCACGGAAGAGTTAGCGGGTTTGTATTGGACGCCGGGTGATGTGACGGGGAGTTCAACACCATTTACACCAGAGGGTGGGTGTCCAGCTGGGGGAACGGTTGATATGGATGGGTGGGTGATGGATTATGAAACGACGGGGACTGATGGTTTTCGCGTGAGTAATGTTTCTTTTGGGGGGACGATGGTGGCGACGAGCATTAAGACGGCCGAGTGGCATGCGGATTATGGTGGATCTGGGTATGTTGATTCGACTGGCTGTGGTGGTGGTGGTGGTGGTTTCCCGATTTATCCATATGGGGAAACACGGATTGAGAATTTGTATGAAGATACAACCCGTGTTGGTTTTGAGATGATTCAAGATTTCCGGATGGGGAATTGGGGTAATACGTGTAATTATCGGTATGAGCAACGGCATCAGTTTTTCTTAGATGGTAGTTTCCGTATCGCGACGTTGGCGTATGGGAAAGGGTGTGGGACGAACTCGATGTATCGGCCGATTGTGCGTATGGATTTAGCCATCGATGGTGATGATGGCGATAGTTATGCCCGGTGGGATGGTAGCCAATATGTGGTTCAAAATGTAGAAGAGTATTGGACGCCTTATAATGATGGGGCTCATGGTCCTCATTTGTTTTCCCCAGAAGGTTATAACGCATTGATTTCAGATGCGACCGGTCTTGGTTATTATATGGAAATGGGGCAAGGTCAGTTTGGTGATAATGGGCGTGGCGATCAAGCATTTGTTTATTTGACGGCACATGATCCGGCTGAAGGGGATACTGATTTAGGTGTGATTGGGAATTGTTGTTTAGATAATCATCAACAAGGCCCCGATGCGTTTGTGAATGGTGAGGCCGCCTCTAACACAAATATTGTGTTGTGGTATGTGCCTCAGATGTTAACTGATGTGACGCCAGATAATTATTATTGTTGGACGGTTTCGGGTGAGCCTAATCCTGAAGCGTATCCTTGTTACTCAGGGCCGAAGTTTCATCCGGCGATATCGGGTGTGACGGCTGATTTTGGTCACAGTGGGCCGATTTTGGTGACGGAGGAGGCGCAGTTCACGAATCGTTCGTCGGGTGATAATTTGAGTTATTTGTGGAGTTTTGGTGATGGCAATACATCGACGGATGTAAATCCGACGCATATGTATGCGGCCGAGGGTATTTACACGGTTGAGTTACGCGCGACCAATGATGATAATGTTAGTGATAGCACGCAGAGAACGATTGAGGTCATTGCCTCGCCACAACCTGAGTTTGATGATGATGCGACAGAGCATACGGTGGCGGAAGGTGAACCGATTCAGTTCTATAATAATACGGTGGGTGTTGAACCGATGTATTACACATGGGATTTTGGAGATAGTTCACCGTTTAGCAATGAAGCGAATCCTGTTCATGCGTATGATGATAGTGGTTTGTATATGGTGACCTTGACGGTTAGCAATACGTATGGCATAAATAGTGCCACGCAGATGGTGACAGTAACATCACGGGCGACGGCTAACTTTGATTTGCCGTCATATGCGTTTGTTGGTGAGTCTATTCAGTTTGATAACTTGACAACAGGTATTCCCGAACCGGCCTATACATGGGATTTTGGTGACGGTAGCCCAACTAGTAATGAAGCAAATCCGACACATACTTATCTAGAACTAGGCACGTATGAAGTCACGTTGACGGCCATTAATGAGTTTGGTGGTAGCACTAAGCGACTGACATTGCATGTGTTAGAACGGGATAATGTGGTATTTATACCGGTTATGCGGTAGTTTCGTTTGATAATTAGTGGGGGGGAGCTGAATTCATTATGAAAGAGGCTTTGATTTTCTTGCATATTCCCAAAACGGGAGGAACCTCGTTGCATGCTGTTTTAGATAAACAGTATCGGCGGGGGCGGGTGGTACGGGTGCCGGGTACGGAATCGTTGGCTTTTGTGGCTAGTTTGAAGGATTGGCCGGAAGCGATGCGAAAAGAAGTGGTGATGGTGCGTGGCCATCTGCCGTTTGGGTTGCATCAGGTTTGGCCACAGGGGGGGCGGTATGTGACTTTGTTGCGGGATCCGGTGGAACGGGTGATATCGGATTATTATTTTGTGCGGCGATTTGAGGGGCATTATTTGCATAAGCGGGTGGTGGCTGAGGGGGTTGATTTAGAGCATTATGTGTGTAGTGGAATGAACCGTGAGACTGATAATTTGCAAGTGCGGTTATTGGTCCGTGGTGGTTTGGGGATTGCGTGGGATGGTCTTACGGAGGAGCATTTGGCCGAGGCTAAAGCGAATATTGAAGATTGGTTTGTGGTTGCGGGGGTGGTGGAGCGTTTTGATGAGGCGCTGTGGTTGATGCGGCGACGGTTAGGCTGGGGGATGCCGTGGTATATTCGGCGTAATGTGACGGGGGGGCGGCCACAGCAGGATGAGATTGAGGCGGGGGTGTTAGCTAGGATTGAAGCGCGTAATAAGTGGGATCGGTTATTGTATGAGTGGGTGCGGGAGCGGTTTGCGGCGATGGTGGTGGCCGAGGGAGCGGGTTTTGAGCGCTCTTTTCGCTGGTTTCAACGATTGAATGGGGCGTATGGTTGGGGGTGGGAGCAAGCGCGACGGGGATGGTATTGGGTACGGGGTAAACGTTTGTAGGTAGTTCGATTTAACGAATCGAACTACCTACAATGATTGAGCCGTGGCGTTAATTAGCCGGTAGAGCTGTTTCTTTTTGGGTGGTGACCATGTGGAGGAAGTAGTTGTGGAGGCGGGTGTCGGTGGAGAGTTCGGGGTGGAAGGAGGTGACGAGCCAATGGTCTTGTTGGGCGGCCACGGCGGTGCCATCGGGGAGGGTGGCGAGGATGTTGACACTAGGACCGGCGCTAACGAGTTTAGGGGCGCGGATGAAGATAGCGGGGAAGGGGTGGTCTTGGGTATCAGCGATGGTGCTGATGTGGAGGCCAGCTTCAAAGCTATCGACTTGGCGACCGAAGGCGTTGCGTTCGACATTGATATTCATGAGGCCGAGGAGTGGTTGGTCTTGGCCAATCTCTTTGGCCATGAAAATCATGCCGGCGCAAGTGCCCCAAACAGGTTTTTTAGTGGCGAAAGCACGGAGAGGGTCCATCAAATTGTAGATGGTGGCCAACTTGCCGATGGTGGTGCTTTCGCCGCCGGGAATAATGAGGCCATCGATATCATTAAGTTGATGGGGGAGGCGGATTTCGACGGCGGTGGTGCCGAGTTGGTTGAGCATTTTGATATGCTCGATGAAGGCTCCTTGGAGAGCTAAGACACCGATTTTCATGAGATTTTCTTACCAGCCGCGGGTGGCAAGCTGTTGATCTGCGGGCAGTTCGCGGGCGGTGATACCGACCATCGGTTCGCCGAGGTTTTCGCTGACTTTGGCTAAGATTTCGGCATTTTTGAAGTGGGTGGTGGCTTCGACGATAGCGCGGGCCCGTTTTTGTGGGTCGCCGCTTTTGAAGATACCGGAGCCAACGAAGACGCCGTCAACGCCGAGTTGCATCATGAGGGCGGCGTCGGCGGGGGTGGCGATGCCACCGGCGGCGAAGTTGACGACGGGGAGGCGGCCGAGTTCTTTGGTTTCTTTAATCAGATGGTAAGGGGCGCCGATCTCTTTGGCGTAGGTCATCAGTTCTTCATCGGGCATTAATTGCAAGCGACGGATGTCACCGAGGACGGTGCGGGCGTGGCGAACGGCTTCGACGACGTCACCGGTACCGGCTTCACCTTTGGTACGAATCATAGCGGCGCCTTCGCCGATGCGGCGGAGGGCTTCGCCCAAATTACGGCAACCACAGACGAAGGGGATTTTGAAGTCATGTTTGTTAATGTGATAGGTTTCGTCGGCGGGGGTGAGGACTTCGCTTTCATCCACGTAATCGACACCAATTGATTCGAGAATTTGGGCTTCGACGAAGTGGCCGATGCGGGCTTTGGCCATGACAGGGATAGTGACAGCGGCCATGATTTCTCGGATCATGCCGGGGTCGGACATGCGGGAGACGCCACCTTCGGCACGGATATCGGCGGGGACGCGTTCGAGGGCCATAACGGCGACGGCGCCGGCTTCTTCAGCGATAACGGCTTGTTCAGGGGTGACAACGTCCATGATGACGCCGCCTTTAAGCATTTGAGCGAGGCCGCGTTTGACGGTTTCGCTACCGACTTCACCATTGTGGTGACCATTTTGTTGAGACATAGGTGTTTACCTCCAGAGGTAAGTAAGTTCCGCGCTGGGTAGGCATGGGTAGAAAAAGGGGGGATGACCTACGGTTGTGACGGAATTGTTTGTTAAGAAAATTGGGGGAAATATGATTTATTTCCAGCTATTCTTTATTTTAGGTGGATAATGGGTAGAATTCAAGGGGATTGGTTCTGTCTAGTGTCTTTTTAGAGTGGGTTTGGAGGAACCGATTTGGTGAGAGGAAACTCATTTTATGTTAAGTGAAGTATGATCTTGAGGAAGAATAGAGAGGATGTGGGGGTTAGCGGGGAGTGGGGTTGAGGATGGTGGTGAGGAAGTTAAGGCGTTGGCGGAGGGGAGCGGCTTCGGCGGGGGTGGCGAGGCGGGGTTGGCCGGTTGGTTCGATGATGGCGGGGGTGATGGTGATTTGGCGGAGGCCGTTTTGGTCGAGCCAGAAGTGGAAGATGGCGGTGTTGGGGTCGCCTTCGATTTGGAAAGCGAAGTTGCCGAGGCCGTAGGCGACGGTGCCGGTGGGATGGAATTTGATGCCTTGGATGATGTGGGCGTGGTGGCCGATGACGAGGTCGGCGCCAGCGTCGATGGCGGCGGTGGCGGCGATGACTTGTTCTTCGCCGGGCTCTTCGACGTACTCGAAGCCGCTGTGGAGGAGGACGACGACGAGGTCGGCTTGGGGGCGGGCGAGGCGGACGTCGGTGTGGATATCTTCGGGGTGGGCCCAAGCGAGGCCGGGGGTGTCGGCAGTGGCGGTCCATGTTTCGGTGTCGAAGCCGAAGCGTTCGACGGGGACGTCGGCGTAGGCGAGGAAGGCGATGGTGATGTTGTTGACGGTGATGAGGTGGGGGGCGCGGGCGGCGTCGATGTTGGCGCCGGCGCCGACGGTGGCGACGTTGGCTTGGTGGAGGAGGTCGATGCCTTCGAGGAGGGCATCGGGGCCGTAGTCGAGGGCGTGGTTGTTGGCGAGGGAGACGATGTCGATGCCGGCGAGGGCGAGGCTGGCGGCGGCTTCGGGGGGGGAGCGGAAGGGGTAATGTTTGGGGGCGGGTTCGCCGCTGGTGCCGAGGGCGGATTCGAAGTTGGCGACGGTGATATCGGCTTGTTGGAGGTAGGGGGCGATGTAGGCGAAGGGGTAGGCGAGGTTGCCTTGGCTGAGGAGGTAGCCGGGGCCGCGGTCGAGCATGATGTCACCGACGGCGGCCATTTCGGTTAGTTGGAGGGAGTCGAGACCGGCGGCGTGGATGGCGACGGCGACTGGTTCGGCGGCGGGGGTGGTGTAGAGGAACCAATCTTGTTGGAGGGGATAGTTAGGGTCTTGGGGGTAATGGCCGTCGACGAAGAGGGTTTTGCGTTGGGGGGAGATGGGTGGCCAGGGGACGACTTGGGCGAGGTTGTGGCCGTTGGCGAGGATGTTTTGGGCGGTGGTGAGGGTGACTTCTTCCCAGTTAGCGGTGAAGGGGACGGTGAGGGCGAGGGGGTGG
>DATHYN010000151.1:0-1177 GCA_035459145.1 Anaerolineae bacterium
CCTTACCACAAAATACCCCCTCCTCCCCTTCTTTACACAATCTACCCAAATACCCATTCGCGACTTCCCCCATTCGTGGTTCCCCACCATTTTAGAATTTACTTAAAATCCCCGCCCCCCCCTCGCCTCCTCACCCAAATCTTGCTATCATTACCCTCGGTATCAATTCATAGCCCTCACATCAAACACCACCCCCACTTATTTCACTGTTTACCACCATAAGTTGTTTAACCGAATGGTTTCATCCTTCTCGCTTAATAACTTACACAAACAGGACCTTGCTATGCCCTTAGTTGCTCATTCCAATCTACCCACTTTCGATTACCTGCGCCAAAACGGCCAAGAAATCCTCACCCTCAACCACGCTCTCCACCAAGATATCCGCGAACTCCATATCGGCTTCCTCAATATGATGCCCGATGCCGCCCTCCGTGTCACCGAACAACAATTTATGCGCCTTGTCGGCAACTGTAACCAAATCGCCCAATTCTATGTCCACCCCTTCTCCCTCCCCGGCCTCGGCCGCTCCCCAGACACCCAAGCCTACATCGACCAACATTACACCACCTTCGACCACCTCCAAAAAATCGGTGTCGACGCCCTCATCATCACCGGCGCCAACGTCGCCAACCCCACCCTCGAACAAGAACCTTTCTGGCACCCCCTCCAACAAGTCATCACCTGGGCCCAAACCCACGTCACCTCCGTCCTCTGCTCCTGCCTCGCCAGCCACGCCCTCGTCAAACAACTCTACAACATCGACCGCCAACGCCTACCCCGCAAACGCTGGGGCGTCTACCCCCACCGCGTCACCGCCCGCACCCACCCCCTCCTCCGCGACATCAATACCCGTTTCGATGTCCCCCACTCCCGCTACAACGCCATCCTCAGCGCCCAAGCCCGCTCGGCGGACCTCCACGTCCTCGTCGAAAGCCTCGCCGGTGACCTCCACGTCGCCGTCAGCCCCGACCAATTCCGCATCGTCTACTTCCAAGGCCACCCCGAATACGATTACAACAGCCTCCTCAAAGAATACAAACGTGAAGTCCTCCGCTTCATCAACAACGAACGCCCCACCTACCCCCCCGTCCCCGAAAACTACTTCCCCCCCGCCGCCCGCAATATCGCCGATAACTACCAACAAGCCATCCTCGACGCCCTCACCGAAAACCTCGAA
>DATHYN010000152.1:0-10128 GCA_035459145.1 Anaerolineae bacterium
CTCAAAGGCATCCCCTTTGTCCAATCTTCCAACCAAACACCCTCCCTCACTTCACCAACACAAAAAAAATCCGTCCAATCCCCAAAATCCGCGTCAAAACCCACCAAACCTACTCAAACCAACCCCCACCTCCAGCAAAACAATCCCCTCACCCCCAACACTACTCCTCAAAATTGCCCGACTGAAACACCATCCCCGTCTCATCCGCCACCTCACCCTGCCGATTAACCGCCCTATCCACCTTACGCAACTTCGGCACCTTCGGCTCCGTCTGCCGCTCATAAACCGGCCTCTCTTTCGACCGCAACAACGCCGCAATCGCTTCATTATTCCTCTCCTCCGCCAACTCCAACGGCGTCATCGGTATACAATCCCCCCAATTCCCCACCTTCCGACTCGCCCCATGCTTCAACAACACCCGCACCCCCGTCTCCTCACCATTCAACACACACTCATACAACAACCCCCACCACTCCCCCCACGTATCCGTATAATAATTCGCCGCATCAATATGCTTATCATTCAACGCCAACAACTTGTCCAACAAATCCCAATTCTTCTCATCACACGCCCGCTTCAAATGCGCCCGCGTCACTTCATACACCATCTCTTCTTCCTCATCACTCTCCCCACCCCCCTTAAAAAACCCAAACAATCGTCCTAACATCATGCACCTCATTTACACCACAAACACAACATGACAAACCTAAATCCACTACAATATGATTATAAAACAATCTGCGCTGTTGACACAAGTACCTACCCTTATAGGTCTGGCAGAAAAATGATTCTTCAGCATTAAAACAAAAAACAGCAACTTCATCCCTTTCCCCCTTGGACAGCACCACCCAACCAACACCTTCCCATCACGCCAACCATCCCTTCACACAACCACAAAAATCAGTCCAATCAATCCGATCAGTTCAATCAGAGTCCTATTTAATAACCTCACCCTCACGGCGCAAACACCGCCTCCACCATCATCGCCCGAGCCAACTTCGCCTTATACGCCGCCCTTGGAATCGTAATCACCCCGAACCTCCGCAGATGCTCCGTTGGAAACTGCACATCCAATAACACAAACCCCCGCTCTCGTAACCGCTCCACCAAATGCACCAACGCCACCTTGCTCGCATCCCGCCGATAACTAAACATACTCTCCCCCGCAAACAAACCCCGCAACGCCACCCCATACAACCCACCCACCAACTCCCCATCCTGCCAACACTCAACACTATGGGCAAAACCATGCCGGTTCAAACCCGTATACGCCGCCAATATCTGCTCATCAATCCATGTCTCCTCCCGATCCGCACACCCCAACATCGTCCCCCGAAAATCACCGTTAACCTTAACTTCAAACTTCTCTTGCCGCACCGTTCGCGCCAATGAACGGGACACATAAAACTTATCCAATGGCAAAATCGCGCGCGGGTCTGGATCGTACCAATAAATCTCCCCATCATCATGCGCCATCGGAAAAATCCCTTGCGCATACGCATTAAGCAACATATTTAAATCGCGCAAACCACGGCTCACGGCAATGGCCTCCCCACGGCCTGACGATAACGCGCATAACCCGCCGCCGCCCCCTCGGCCCACGCCCGTACCCCCGCCTCATCCCCTTCCGCCAACGCCGCCCGCAACACCCCCAACTCCGCCTCATACGCCGCCAAATGAGCCAACACCGCCTTCCGATTCGTCCACAAAATATCACTCATCACCGCCGGTGACGTCCCGCTCACCCGTGACGTGTCCCGAAACCCAGACGCACTCATCCCCCATACCCCATCATCCCCCACCCCCACCGCCGCCCGCATCAACGCCGCCGCCGCCACATACGGCACATGACTGCTCATCCCCGTCAAAAAATCATGCCGCTCCGCCGTCAACCACAACCTCTCCGCCCCCACCACCTCTACCAACCCCTCCGCCCACTCTGCCGCCTTCGGCGTCGTCCGCTCCGTCCGACACAACGCAAATGTCGCCCCCTCATACAAATCCGCTGTCGCTCCCGTCCAGCCCGCTATCTCCCGCCCACACATCGGATGCCCCCCCACCGCCTCCCACTCGGCCCCCATACCCCCCATCGCCGCCACAATCACCCCCTTCGTACTCCCCAAATCAATCACCACCCCCCCCTTCTTAAACCCACTCAACGCCACCACCATCTTCAATATATGTTGCACCGGCGTCGCCAATACGATTAAATCTGCCTCTGCCACCCCCTCCTCCCACACGCCCGTCACCTGCACCACACTCCCCGTCGCCAACGCCGCCGTCCGCGTCCCCTCATCCAAATCTACCCCCGTCACCCTCACCCCCGACCCTTGCAACGCCAACGCCAACGATCCACCCATCAATCCCAACCCAATTATCGTCACTCTCTCTGGCAACTTCATCTTAAGCCTCCGCTATCGATCCCGCCCGCCGATTATCTCCCGCCGCCACCAACCGACCAGTCGCTGTCCGTGAGACACTATGCGCACCACCAAAATAAATACTCCGCGTCGGCCACCGATTCGCCTCATACCCCATCTGCTCAAACCCCGCCACCGCCGCCTCATCATAACCCCACTCACATTGCAACACCCCTCCCTGTACATGCACTCGGTTCGTGTTAACCGCATCATCTAAACTCATCTCAAAATCGAGTAGATTACTCAACACCTGCAAAATCGCGCTCCGAATCCGCTCACTCCCCCCACTACCAACGACCAGCCGCACTTTTCCCCCCTGCAACACAATCGTCGGCGCCATCATCGTTGAAATTCTCTGCCCGGCCCCCCACTGATGGAACCCTTTCGGATTCAAATCCCCTTCCCCTAAAATATTGTTCAAAATAAAACCAGTACCCGGTACCACATACCCCGCTGATTCCCCTGCCGTCGTCGTTAGCCCCACCGCCAATCCCTCATGATCAATCACACTAATATGACTCGTATTGCCCGGCCCCGGTGGCTCCGCCACCGGCTCATACCGTACGCCACCCTGCCACGCCGCCCGAATCTCATCTACATATTCCCCAATCACCTCGGCCGCCAAAAACCGCGCCAACGCATCCCCCGTCGTATGCCCCTCCGCCAACTCATCCCACAACGACCGCGCCCGTAACGCCGCCGCCATCACTTCATACAACAATTGCAAATGACGCGCCGACCCATGGGTCAAACTCCCCACATCAAAATGACTCAACAATTTCAACGTAAATGCCGTCAACACCCCCCCCGTCGAGCACGGTGGTGGCAACAATAACTCATACTGCCGATAATTAATCCGAATCGGCGACCCCAACTGCACCCGATAAAACTCTAAATCAGCCGCCGTCAACAACCCACCCATCTTTTCCTGATCAGCCACAATCGCCTCGGCCAACCGCCCCCGCCGTATCCCCTCAATCCCACTCTCCCCAAACAAACGCAGCGTGTCCGCTAAATCAGGAATAAACAACCGTTGACCTGGCTGAATCATCTCGCCATCACGCAAGAAAATATCACGCATCGTCTCTGTATGCGTATACAACGGCTTCAACAACTCACACGTTTCCGCTTGAAACACATCCAAAATCACCCCATGCTCCGCCATCTCTAACGCTGGTTCCAATAACATCTTTAATGGCAAGCGCCCATGCTCCGTCGCCAACTGGCACAACCCAAACAAATTACCTGGCACCGCCACCGAGGCCCGCCCCAAATGAAAATCTTGGGTTGTCGCCCCAAAATTAATCGTTACGGGCTCAAAATTCAACGTTTTTGGCCACTCATCACCACCCATTCCCGGCATCGCACTAAAAAAATCATAAAACAAGCTTTGGCCTGTACGTGAATCAAAAATCTGCGCCACACCACTCCCCCCAAAATGAACCACCCCAATCTCGGCAATAAAGGACGCAAAGGCAGCGGCGACAATCGCATCAACCGCATTTCCTCCTTGTTTTAACATCGCCGCCCCGGCGGCGGCTGTATGCGGGTTTCCGGCTGCAATCACTCCTAACATCTCTTCCCTCTCATCTCATTATATTTTAAATCAAGTAGGCTGTAACCTAAATAACCCAGAACGCTGTCATTCCTGCGCAAATGCTATCCGCTTTTACAATTAACGGCGCAATCCTCGAATATGTCATTCCCGCGCACGCGGGAATCCACTTATAATCTAACAGCATGAGGAACTTCCACTCTAGATTCTTTCCGTTACACTCTATTAAAAACTCTGTTTACAAAGCAATAACGCAATCTGCCACACTATTTTATACGATTAAATTTATATGGCATAATCCTGTATTTCAGGTATCCTTAAATAATATAGTAGAAGGATAACAAATTTCATGCATATTGACACATTAATCTCTCAAATTGACGCCTACCTGCAAGACAATTATGATACATACCTCACCATGCTCCAAAAAATGGTGGGGATTAACTCCTACACCGGCAACATCGCCGGTATTAAGCAGTTAGCTGAATTTACCGCTGCTCAATTTGCCCCCCTCGGCTTTACTCCCCATTATCATGATGCCTACGATCCTGTCTATGGCCAACACCTCGTCCTCACCAAAGAAGGCAAAACGGCTCAAACCGTCGCTTTTGTAACTCATTTAGACACTGTTTTTACGGCCGAGGAAGAACGAATAAACAACTTCCACTGGCGCCCCGAAGGGAATAAATTATATGGCCCAGGTACTGTTGACATCAAAGGTGGGACCGTTCTCATCTATATGCTCCTGTCAGCCATTAAACACACGGCCCCCACTCTCTTCCATAATACCCGCTGGGTCATCCTTTGCGATTCATTAGAAGAGACCAGCGGCATCGGCTTCCGAGATTTAACCGAACAATATCTTGACCCCGAACAAACCGCTGCTTGCCTTGTCTTCGAAGGTGGCCGCCGTCGGCAAGATGAGTACTGGATTGTGACCGCTCGTAAAGGGATGGCTGTCTTTGAACTATTGGTTCATGGCCGTGCTGCCCATGCTGGCGCCGCTCCCCATCATGGGGCCAACGCCGTTGTCCAACTCGCCGAACTCATCCCAAAAATACACGCCTTTAATGACCCTCAACGGGACCTAACCTTTAATGTTGGTCCCATTGAAGGGGGCACTGTTGTTAACCGCGTCCCCCACTTCGCCCGCGCCGAGATCGAAATGCGCGCCTTTGACGCCCAAGCTTACCAAGATGGCCTCAACCAAATGCTAGCCCTTAATGGTTACAGCTCAGTCAAAAGTCCAATAGATGGTTTTCCTTGTCGTGTTGAAGTCAATGTCTATCGCAGTATGCCCGCGTGGCCCCCTAATCCCGCCACCAACAAGTTAGCTGCTATTTGGGAAGAGGCTTGCCATCATCTTGGCTTCATCTGCCATCACGAACATCGCGGCGGCCTTAGCGATGGTAATCACATCTGGGATTATGTCCCCACACTTGATGGCCTCGGCCCCCACGGCAACAACGCTCACTGCTCAGAACGAACCGCAGACGGCACCAAAGACCAAGAATATGCCACCGCTGACTCCTTTATCCCCAAAACCATCCTGAATACTCTCTCCATTATCAATTTGCTAACCGATGATAACTAATACTTCATAACATACATTTTCTCAACTGCCACCAGACAGAAAAACGATTAAAAACTTTGGTTACAAAGCAGTAATTACCCTACCAATATTAACAAAACTTGAGTAAGACCTTCGCTTCTTATACAATCATTACAAATTAGCGTTGCCTTAATTGCAACTTTGCTTCATAATCATAATAATTGCCTAAGCTTCAAACAATCCTTATTCACTACTATCAAGTTTAAAGACAGGCTACTTACGACAATACTCTAAACGAAGTCGGTTAACGCAATCCTAAAAAGGAGTATTACATGGCCAAAATATTAATCGTTGACGATGCCCGCATTTCAAGACGTATGCTACGCCTCATTCTTGAAACGACTGAGCACACTATTATCGAAGCATCCAACGGTCCTGACGCCATTTCATTGTATGCCCAAGAAAAACCCGACCTTGTCTTTTTAGATATGACAATGCGTGATATGCATGGGCTTGAAGTCTTAAAACGATTACGAGAACTAGACCCCAATGCTAAAATCATTATAGCCACTGGTGATATTCAACAACATACCAAAGATGAAACAGCTACCGCGGGTGCGATTGACTTTATGATAAAACCTTTTAAAACCCAAATTGTGCATGAGGTACTCAAGAATGCCCTCAACTGACCCTCTATTTTCGCACCTAACTGAATTACAACGAGATGCCTTTACCGAGTTAGTCAATATTGCCACTGGTCGCGTAGCCCTCTACTTAGAAGCATTGACCAATCACCCTATTCACCTCACTGTCCCCGAAGTCCACTTAACCCAATTAGATAACCTAATAACCAAACTCGAAAAAAAGCTTAACAGCCCACTAGCTTTAGTCAGGCAATCAATCGCCGGTAGTATTACCGGTGAAGTCCTTTTCCTCCTTGAATTTACCAATGCCGCTAATTTAAATGTCATTCTAACTGGCCACCCCCCACTACAACGAGAACGCTTCGATTCGTCCACCCGTGATGTCATCACCGAAGTCGGCAATCTATTGCTCACTAACTGCTTAAGCCTACTTGGCGAGGTGCTTGATATTCATGTGCTTTTCTTCCCCCCCCGCCTACGCTTTATCCCTTACGATGCTTCGATTAACACCCTCCAACCGAAAAAAATTAATAGTGATGAACACATTTATGCCCTCATCACCGATATCACCTTCAGCCAAGACCAACATGTCGTCTCTAGCCAAGTTGTTATCACCCTCAACGAAAGTTCACTTAAAACCTTATTTACGGCCATTAGCAAATACGAATAATGCTTTTCCCACCACCTACTACCTCACTAAGCCAAAATGCGCTGAAGTGGCTTAGCCAATATGCTGTCGAAGGGGTCTTTACTACTGATCTAGACCTTAATCTCACCGCATGGAATCATTGGCTTGTTGAGCATACCAATAAACCATCGGCCATGATCCTCGGCCGCCACCTCTACACCCTATACCCCTCCATCCCTGAACGCAACCTCGACCAAAAATATCAACTAGCCCTCAATGGACAACCATCAATCCTCGCACCACGCTTTCATAACTACTTAATCCCCATCGAACGCCAAGGCCAATCAGCCCACAAATTTATGCAACAACGCGTTCATATCGCGCCGCTGATTGATGATAATCATAATATCGTTGGTACCATCACCTTAATCGAAAATGCAACCGAAGATATCGAACGCATCAATGAACTGCATCAACAAATCCGTCTACTTGAATCTTTCAACAAAATTAGCCACACCATCCTCCAACTCGATCTCTCTGAATGCCTTAACAGCATTACAACCGCCCTCACCCTCCTCCAACCCGACACCATCACCATCTTACTCCATCAACAAAACCATTGGTCTGTCGCTACCCACATAGGCTATACCACCAACTATGAACCCCAAATTGATTTAAACAAGGGCGACCATATCCTAACCTATACGTTACAACAACAAACATTAGTCCATATCCGAGATAGACAAAAACAAGCAATTCAAGGCTTTAATGCCAATAGCCGAACATTAGTGGGCGTTCCGCTAGCTGTGCAAGCCGAAACAATTGGCCTCATTATTATCGAATCAAATCAATCCAATGCTTTTCAACATGATAACATCGCTCTGATTGAAAATATCGCCCTCCAAGCAGCTATCTCCATCCAAAACGCTCGCCTCTATGAACAAATCAAACAAGATGCCCAACGCATCGCCATGATGCGCACCATCGAACAAGCCATCCTCTCGGCTGACTCCCCCAAAGCAATTGCCACCGCTGCCTTAAACCAAATTCAACAAATTCTGCCTCCTCACGAATCTATCGTCTTTACTTTTGACCATCAACACCAACAAGCCACCTTGCTTGCCTCCACTTCAACTGATAAATCAATTCAACCCCAATACCCTTTAATAAGCTTCGGCGATCTCCAACATCTCCGCCAAAAGCAACTACACCTGACCCATATTGATACCCCAACGACAACAACAATCCGTGCCGCTCATCTCCCACCATCTATCTGGCCTCAACATCGCACTCTGCTCCAAATCCCACTTATCGCGCACCAAGAACTAATTGGTGTTCTTGCCCTAGCCGCCCTCCCCTCCGATGCCTTCGACCCTAATCAACAACAAATTGTTCAACAAGCTAGTAACTCTCTCGCCATCACTGTTCACCAAGCTCGTCTCTATGAACAAATGCACCAATTAGCCACCACTGATGAACTCACTGGCCTTAATAATCGTCGTCACTTCTTTCGCCTTGCCCAACAATGCCTAATCGAACACGATAAAACGGAACAGCCTGTTAGTCTCATCATGCTAGATATTGATCACTTCAAACGCATCAATGACACCCACGGCCATGCCATGGGCGATGAAGTCCTCCGCCAAGTCGCCCAATGCTTCCGCGATGTCCTCCGCCCCACTGACATTATTGGTCGCTACGGTGGTGAAGAATTCACCATTCTCCTCCCTAACACCCCTCTCCGTCAAGCCCAAAAAATGGCCGAAGAGTTACGCCAAACCGTGGCTGTCCGCCCCTTCAAAACCGGCACTGCCGCCCTCAAAGCAACCATTAGCCTCGGCCTCACCACCTACTCCCCCCCCATGACCCTAGACAGCCTCCTCGACCAAGCCGACCAAGCTCTCTACAAAGCCAAAAGCAACGGCCGTAACCAAACCGTTATTCGCTAACGCACAACCTGCTCCCGCTCTGGCCCCACCGATACCAATGTGACTGGCACCCCTAACTTCTCTTCAATAAATTGAATATACGCCCGCGCCGCCGCCGGTAAATCACTCATTACCCGGACTCCCGTCACATCTTCAGACCATCCCTCTAACTTTTCATAAATCGGTTGGCACCGACCCACCACCTCTAAATCCGAAGGGAAATAATGAATCCGTTTACCATCCAACTCGTAAGCCACACATACCGGCAACTCACTTAAGCCACTCAAAATGTCTAACTTTGTCACCGCAATCTCGGTTAAACCATTAACCTGCACCGCGTGACGCAAAATATTCAGATCCAACCAACCAACCCGCCTCGGCCGCCCCGTCGTCGTCCCAAACTCATCCCATGGATTACTGCCCGTCCCCCGCAACCGAATCGCACTCTCTTCATCCACTTCCGTCGGAAATGGCCCACTCCCTACCCGGCTCGTAAACGCTTTCGCCACCCCCACAACCCGCTCAACCACCTTCGGCCCTAACCCTAAGCCCACCAAAGCCCCGCTCGACGTCGGATGCGAACTGGTCACAAACGGGTACGTCCCATGATCCAAATCAAGCAACGTCCCTTGCGCCCCCTCGGCCAACACCTTCAACCCCCGCTCAAACACATCTTCCCAAAAAGCCGCATTCTCCACCAAATATGGTGCCAAACGCTGGGCCACTGCCGCATATTCGGCCGCCACTTCCGTCGTGGCCAACGGTTCAACGCCGTAAACGGCCGTTAATAACTCATTCTTGGCCTCCAAATGGGCCACCATCGCATCCCCCAACGCTTCGGGATTATCTAACAAACTCGCCCGCAACCCTTCACGACTGCTCTTGTCCGCATACGCTGGCCCAATCCCCCGCTCCGTCGTCCCAATAGCCCCCTCACCACGCCGCCGCTCACGCGCCTTGTCCAACGCAATATGCGCTGGCGTAATTAAATGCGCCCCCCGACCAATCTTCAGCCGTTCCGGCCCCACATGAATCCCCCGCTCGGCCAACATATCTAACTCCCGACATAAAACCACCGGATTGATCACTACCCCATGCCCAATGTAACAAACAACCCCCTCATGCACAATCCCCGATGGAATCAAATGTAATTTAAAAATATCTTTCCCCACCGTTAACGTATGCCCTGCATTATCCCCCCCACTATAGCGCGCCACCACATCAGCTTCCGCCGCTAACAAGTCGGTAACACGACCCTTCCCTTCATCCCCCCACTGCGCCCCGACAATAATATTTACAGCCATTTCTAAGGTTCTCCTTAAACTTTATTAAAATCCATCAACCAAAATAAAACCCGATAAACAATCGGGTTCTCAATTACTCCTGTAAACAGCCAAAACC
>DATHYN010000153.1:0-28874 GCA_035459145.1 Anaerolineae bacterium
CCACCATTGCCCCCTCACCCACCACCGAACCTTCACCCACTACTGAAACAATAACCCCACCTACCACCGCCCCCTCACCCACCTCACCACCATCTCCCACCGCGACCTCAACCCCCTCACCCACCCCCACCGCTACCCCCACCAATCAACCATCCCCCACCTTTACCATCGTCCCCTCCCCCTCACCCACGGCCGGCCCCCGCCTCCGCCCCGCTGACGCCATGCCCCAAATCCTCATCCCCGCCACCACCTTCACCATGGGCGCCACCGATGATGACCCTGATGCCGATGACGATGAACGCCCCGCCCATACCGTCACCCTAAACCCCTACTATTTCGACCAACATCCCGTCACCATCGCCCAATACGCCGCCTTCCTCCGCGACCTACCCCTCGGCGCCGACCACCGCACCGGCTGTAACGGCCAACGCTGCACCTTCACCCAAATCGCCACCCTCTACAGCCACCTCGCCTGGGACGAGAACCGTGACTACGACGCCGTCCCCGGCTTCGAAGCCTACCCCATCAGCTACGTTAGCTGGAACGGTGCCCAAGCCTACTGCGCCTGGGCTGGTGCCCGCCTCCCCACCGAAGCCGAGTGGGAACTCGCCGCCCGCGGCCCTGACGGCCACCGCTACCCCTGGGGCGACGACCCACCCACCCCCGACCTCGCCATCTACGATAACGCCGGCTTCTTCGCCCTCGGCCCCGTCGGGGCCAATCCCGCCAACGTCAGCCCCTTCGGCATCTACGACCTCGCCGGCTCCCTCTGGCACTGGACCGCCGATTGGTACGCCCCCGATTACTACGCCACAAGCCCCACCGACAACCCCACCGGCCCCGACCAACCACCCCTCCGCACCCTCCGCGGCGGCGCCTTCGACACCCCCGCCACCTCCCTCCGCGCCACCAACCGCTTCGCCCTCCATCCCATCCAAAATCCAGTCGATAACTTCGTCAATATCGGCTTCCGTTGCGCCCAAGATGCAGAGTAGAGACCGATGATAACGAGCACCACCAACAACAAAGTGAAATATGTGCGCCGTCTCCAGAATGACCGCCGCTTCCGCCACCGCGAAAAACAATTTGTCATCGAAGGCACCCGCTGGTTCCAAGAACTCCCCCACGCCCCTCACCCCCCCACCCACATCTTCTACACCGAAGATTGGCTCACCCAAGCCGATAACCACATCCTCCTTGAACCATACCAAAATCAAGCCCTTCCCGTCGCCCCCAACGTCATGGCGGCCATGAGCGATACCCAAACCCCCGCCGGTATTCTCGCCACCCTCCCCTTACCCCACCACCCACTACCTACCCACCCACGCCACCTGCTCCTCCTCGACCAACTCAAAGACCCCGGCAACCTCGGCACCATCATTCGCACCGCCGCCGCCGCCGGCGTCGACGCCCTCCTCCTCACCCCCCACTCCGTCGACCCCTTCAACCCTAAAGTCGTCCGCGCCTCCATGGGCGCCCTCCTCCGCCTCCCCATCCACACCCTCTCCCTCGGCCAACTCACCACCTATCTCGCCCCCACCACCTGCTACCTCGCCGACATCAACGGCACCCAACCCTACACCTCCCCCGATTGGACCCAACCCACCACCCTCATCATCGGCAGTGAAGCCCACGGCGCCAGCTTACAAATCCATAAACTAGTCGACCACACCCTTGCCATCCCCATGGCCAATGCGTTAGAATCATTAAATGCGGCCACCGCTACTGCCATTATCTTATTTGAAGCCGTACGCCAATATCATAATTATCAATAAGGATTTTCAATCATGACTTCAGCCCCAATTGCACCAACTAAATTCCCTCCCGGCCCTACCGGTTTCGAAAAACTCAAAGATTCCATCAGTATGGTCAGTGAAAATGTACTCAACCGGTATCTAGAACTTTGGGAAAAATATGGCGATATCATCTATATGAAACTCGGCCCCATGCACACCTACATCCTCGCCAACCCCGAACATATTCACCATGTCCTCGTCAAAAATCAGAAAAATTATTACAAAGGTGTCGCTTACGATAGCTTCCGCCTTCTCGTCGGCAACGGCTTAGTCACCAGTGATGGTGACATATGGCATCGCCAACGCCGTTTACTCCAGCCCACCTTCACCCCCCGCGCCATTCAACAATACACCGATATGATGGTCGACATCACTGAAAAAATGGTTGCTCGCTGGCGTCCCCAAGCTGAATCTGGGCAACCTCTCAATATTGATGCCGAAATGTTGCGTCTAACCACCAGCATCATCGGCCGCTCCCTCTTCAACATCGACCTTAGTGAAAATTTAACCGAAATTGGCGAAGCCTTCCAAGAAGTATTTGCCATTATCCCCCAACGGGGCACCAATCCCGTCAATAT
Source organism: Anaerolineae bacterium (assembly GCA_035459145.1). GTDB lineage: Bacteria > Chloroflexota > Anaerolineae > Promineifilales > Promineifilaceae > DATHYN01. Next base: position 2,375 of record DATHYN010000153.1, read on the forward strand.
CCCCTTATCCATCCCCACCCCCACCAATCGCCGCTTCAATAAAAACTTAGCCATTGTCGAACAATTCGTCGCTGACCAGATTGCCTCCAAACGCGCCGCTAAAGAAGATGATGGCTCTTTACTATTCCGTCTTCTACGTTTACAACATGAAGATAGTGGCCAACATATGGATGATAAACAGCTACGGGACGAAATCGTTACCCTCTTCTTTGCTGGCTTCGAAACCACCGCTCGTACCCTCACTTGGTGCTGTTACAACTTAAGTCAACATCCAGATGTCATGGACAAATTAGCCGCTGAAGCTGATAAAGTTCTAAATGGCAACGCCTTAACTGTTGACGACCTCCATCAACTGCAATATACCAACATGGTCATCAATGAAACGCTCCGCCTCTATCCCCCAGTCGTTGTCATGCCCCGCCAAAATACCGAAGCCGATGAAATTGGTGGCTACCACATCCCCCCCAACTCAATGCTTCTCCTCCTCTCCTATGTCGTTCACCGCTACCCAGACCTTTGGGAAGACCCTGAAACGTTCGACCCAGAACGTTTCCACCCCGATATCGATAAGGACCGTCCCAAATACGCCTTTATCCCCTTCGCCAACGGCATGCGCATCTGTATCGGCAACCATTTCGCCCTCCTTGAAATGGCTATCGCCTGCGCCACCATCGCCCACCACTACCGCTTGGAACCAGCCAACGATGACCCTGTCAACATCAAATTCTCCGGCACTATCTCCCCCGACAAAACTGTCTGGCTAAAAACAATCCCACGCTAACGATGACTCCCTCCTTATATCCCATCAATATGCCCTTACCCTTTCGTGCGATTAATGCCCTCGGCCGCTTAATCGCACGCCGTGGCACCCCTCCCATTGACCTCACCCCCGAAACCATTATCGCCCAAGCCCAACGCGAAACCGGCCTCACTGATTTTGGCTCCGATGATTTTCGCCAACCATTAAACAAATTAGTTAACGCCTATGAAACAGAAGCCAATTTAACCCTATTAGGCCGCATCGCCTCACAAAATTTTCTCCAAGGCATTCTCGTTAATCGTTTGTACTTACACCGTTACTTTAGCCACAACCCCACAATCTTAACCCAACCAATCACACGACCATTGTTTATCATCGGCCTCCCCCGCACCGGCACCACTCTCCTCCAACGTCTCCTAGCTCAAGACCCCCAAGCTCGCCATCTTCGTACTTGGGAACTTTATAATATGAAAAACCCCCCCCATCCCCAACATTACACCACCGATCCCCGCATCAACATCATTCGCCGTCAACTCCAAATCTTCAACATGATCGCCCCTGACATGCAAATTAAACACCCCGTTGGTGCCGAATTCCCCGAAGAATGTATCACCCTACTACGTCACACCCTCACATCTCCCCTCATGTTCAATACAATGGCCAACATCCCTAGCTATATCCACTGGCTTGATCAACAAGATATGGTTCCCGTCTACCAATATTTCAAAGCCCAACTACAATTCTTAAACCATCATTTTGATACCACTCACTGGATTCTAAAATCACCAGCCCATCTCCTCAACCCAGATGCCCTCTTAACCGTTTTCCCCGATGCATCCATCATCCAAACACACCGCCATCCGCAAAAAGTACTTCCCTCATGGTGCTCTCTAATCGGCACCATGCGCGGTTCACAATCAAACCAAGTCGATGCCCACGCCCTCGGCCAAGAATGGCTCACCCGCTGGGCCACCATGACCAACAAAACCGTCACCTACCGCCAACAAAATCAACAACAAAACCAAGCCTTCCTCGATATCTACTTCCAAGATATGATGAACGACCCCATCTCCACCGTGCGCCACATCTACCACCATTTCGGCTACAACTACACTCCCGAATTCGAACAGCGCATGCAACAATGGCTCACCACCAATCCCCGCCACAAACATGGTAAACACCACTACACCATGGCTGAATTCAACCTCACCCCCGACCAAATCAACCACCATTTTGCCCCTTACCTACAACAACACCCCTCCCTCACCATCTAACCAACCTGAGTTCGATAATTCACAATTCCCCCCCCTCCTCCTAATGTCATTTCGAGTGGAGTTTTACCCGCCCTCCCCCTTTAGAACCTACCAATCGGCACAGGGTAAAATGGAATCGAGAAATCTACCCTAACAACACCCTAACCAACACTCACATCGGCTCAATCAATTACCAAACTCAAATAAATTAAAAATCCCCCTCTAAAAACTGGCCCCACGTCCACGCCTCCCCCGATTCCAACTCATACACCCCCACCCCAGCCCGCACCTCCGCCGCCCCATAGGCCAACTGCAACACCATCTCCTCCCCCTCGGCCAACACCTCCCCCACCAACGGCTCAATCATCCCCTCACCCACCTTAAGCCGCATCTCATGCCCTTCCGCCTTCTCCCCAAACGTCACCTCAAACTCCGCCCCCCCGTAATCCCACACATAATCCAACAAAAACTTAGACAAACTCGTTTCTACCTCGATCATCTCATTCTTTTTCGTCTGCTGATTCCTCCCCCACATCTTATACGTCACCATATGCTTCTTTTCATCAACCACCTCCCCCTCTAAACGAACCTTCATCTTCCTATCAGATCCAAAATCAACATCCACCCGCCCTACCTGCGTCCGCAACGTCACCCCAATATACGGCAATAAATCAATCTTTTGGACAATCTCTCCCGCCTCATACGTATACCAATAAACATCCTGCCCATAACTAATCAATAAATAAAGCCCCAACGGTAACCGATAACGCTATTTCAACCCCGTCCACAACTGCTCCGCTTCCGTACTCACAAAATAAAGCGCCTCCCGCGAACCACCCGGCCCCACAAACATCTCCAACACATACACACTTTTGCTCATCTAGCTCATCCTTTCAATCACCACTTTGCGAATATCCATCCACTCCTCCTCGGCCACATCCAATTTCCCATACGCCAACGACCCCCACGGCGTCACCACCGCATGCTTATTATCAATCCAAGCCACAAAACCAAGCTTCTCCTTGATCGAATACGGCGTCTCATGCACCAACTCACCATCCACAAAATAAAGCATCCGTTCCGCCTCCCACACCAACTCATACCGGTGCCACGCCGTTATATCCACATCAATCTCCGCTTCACTCGCCCCCAACGCTCGCTCCCCCCAGCGCCAAAACCACCGATAAAACGCATCCCACCGCATCAACGGCACCGTCACCGGCGCACTCAATAAAAAAAGAGCAAATCGCCACCAATTGACGTTCAACATCTCCCCTTTAAACCCATCACCAGGCGCATTAACTGTAAATTTCATATTCGATTTCGGCGAAGCGGCAAAAAACCATGTCACGCGCGGCAAATTATAAAAACGGCGGCTCCAAAACTTAAATGGTTTATTCCAAAAGCCAAAACCCGCCGTCCCCGTCAACCCCTCGGCCCCCGCCGAAAACCGCCCCTCAACCATTAACCGCGTCCCCACCCCCCAACGAAACGCCCGCTCATACCCATGATCATTAATCTGAATATCACTGTGTGTCGGCGCTTTGGTGGGACTCATTCGGAAACGAAGGAATTCGTCGTCGTGCCATTCAAAACGGCCGTTGCCCTTCACAAACAACCCCGGCCGTACCGGCCATCCCACCCCGATCTTTTCCCACACCTCTTCCCAATCCTCATCCGTCACAACTTTATACGCCATCATTTCCCCGCAACTTCTCCCCCGCCTTTTCCAATGCCGCCACCAACTCACCCACCACAAATGGCTTACTCACATAATCGTTCATCCCCGCCTCTAAACAAGCCCGCCTATCTTCAACTGTCGCATTAGCCGTAATCGCGATAATATACGGTTGATGTTTGCTCGTGTCTGCCCGCAACCGCTCCGTCGCCGTCATCCCATCCATCTCTGGCATCTGTATATCCATTAAAATGACATCGTAATTCTGCCACGTCATCGCTTTTAAGACCTCTAACCCATTGGCCACAACCTCTGCCCGATACCCCAACTTCTTCAATGTCAATAACGCCACTTTCTGATTAATTTTATTATCCTCAGCCAACAAAATCTTCAACGGCAACCGCTCCCCCATCGTCACATCATAACCAGACTTTTTCCGTCTAGACACCACCCTCGTCGCTCGGCTAGACAGCTGGTTCATAACATCCATCAATACCTCATACAACGACGACGCCTTAATCGGCTTTGTCGTTAATGCTGCAAAATGTTGATTCCCCCTATCCACCTGCGTATAATGAATCGATGTCAATAAAATTAACGGTAACTCTTGATATCGCTCTATTTCATGCATTTTAATGGCTAACTCCGCCCCATCCATCTCTGGCATCTGCATATCTAAAATAGCCACATCAATCCCATCATTAACCGCCAATATCTCCAGCGCCTCCGCCCCAGAACTGGCTAATAACGGCTTCATCCCCCACGATTCACTTTGCAATTGTAAAATTTTGCGGTTAATCTCATTATCATCTACTATCAACACCTTCTGATCCGTTAATAACACCGGTCTATCCTGCCACATCTTCGGCCGACTATTTTCAGCCACCAATAACGGCAACACAAATTTGAACTTACTCCCCTCACCCTCCACACTCTCCACCGCAATCGTACCCCCCATCATCTGCACCAACCGTTGACTAATTGCCAATCCCAAACCCGTCCCCCCAAACCGACGCGTCGTCGATGTATCCACCTGACTAAATGATTTGAATAACCGACCCATCCGCTCGGCCGGTATCCCCATCCCACTATCTTCAACCACAAACGAAAAGGCGTGCCGATTATCCCCCAACGGCCGTGACGTCAACCGCAACACCACCGCCCCCTCCTCCGTAAACTTCACCCCATTACTCAACAAATTAACCAACACTTGTCGCAACCGTGTAATATCTCCCACCACCTCCAAGGGCACATCCGCCGCCACCCACAAACCCACATCCAGCCCCTTAATCGACGCTTTGCCCGCCACTAAATCAATCGCTGAGGCAGCACATTCATATAAATCAAACGGTACCTCTTCCAACTCAAGTTGGTTCGCTTCAATCTTTGAAAAATCTAAAATATCGTTGATAATCCCCAACAAAGCATCGCTACTTTGCCAAATCGTGCTCACAAAGTCCGCTTGCGTATCATCAAGCTCCGTATCGCTCAATAATCCCGTCATCCCCACAATCGCATTTAATGGCGTCCGTATCTCATGACTCATATTCGCCAAAAACTCCGACTTCGCCACATTCGCCTCTTCCGCCAACACTTTTGCTTCCCGCAATGCATCCGTATCTATCTGCCGCGTCAAAACCATCCCCACCCAATTCGCCAATAACTCAATCAACTCTAAATCCGACTGCGTAAATGGCATCTGTCGTGGCTCCACACTGGAAAAATTCAACGTCCCATACAACCGCCCCTTCACAAAAATAGGTGCCCCAATATACGCCTCCAAACCAAACGCCGCATAAGATGGATGTGATGCATACTGCGACTCTTTCATATAATCAATCGCTAATGACCCATTTTTTTCCACCGTCATACTACAATAGGTCTCCCCCAAAGCAAATAACTGCCCCTGTTGTAAAAGTGACTCTAGCGGTGCATAATATTCTACATAATAATCATCTTTCGTAATATGACTAACGATCCCTAATTCTGTCTCAAACAAAATCGTCGTCCAATTCAATATATTCTGTAATAACGTCGCTTCATCTACATTACTTCGTGTCGTCAGACGATATAATACCCCCATCCGTTTCTGATGCTCACGCAATAATGCCATCTCCGACGCATTCGCCACCCCAATATCAATATAGACCCCCAACGCCTGCAACCCTTCTAACTGCTCCGCCGTCATGCGCTTACCAGTGACGCCATTATCAACCGCCACAAATCCCCCCACACGCTCATTTACTTTAATCGCTAACATCGCATGTTCAGTAATCCCCGCCATCCCTTCATCGTCTGCTAATAGTTTGCCTATGTCCTCATGATAAATATAACGGCTCTTTTCTCCCAATAATATTTGCCATGTCGTATCTTCTTTCACAACCCGCCGAAACGAACTCAAATCCTCCAAATTGCCGTCACGATCAGTCCCATACACCCCCTTCACAATCTCCCGCTCCTCATCATAAGCAAACAATCCCACCCGCTCAAAACCCAGCCCTTCCTGAATACTCTTATGTATCAACCGCCAACAAAGATCTAAATCTGTCTCTCTAACAATATCTAAACCTAATTGCCGCACTTTATCTTGACTTTCAGCTAACATCTGCTTCACCATGCCTGCTTTGTGATCTCCAATGATAATGCTAAGTATACCATTCTCCGCTAACTTTGCATTTTTATTCTTAATTTGCCTGTCTCTAACGCCTATCTAACATTACCCCGCTAATATATTATACGGGTCCACTTTAAAAACCCATTCTTTTACACCAAATTTGTAATCAAATAAGATCTCTAGCTTATTACTAAGTGACTTATCAATCTGATTACAACTTACTTATTATATTACTGTACTGGAGTTGCTTTATGACTACGATGGAAATGGAAAAGGAAACAACTTATAATTTTAAGGCCGAAATCCAACAAGTTCTCAACATTTTAATCCACTCTCTTTACCAAGACAGCGATATTTTCTTGCGTGAGCTTATTTCCAATGCCTCGGATGCGCTAACCCGCCTCCAATTTGAAATGCTCACCAACCAAAATGTGGTTGACCCCGATGCTGAGCTTGCCATCCACATCGAAGTTGAAGGTGAGGAAACCGGCGAAGAAGATGAAGATGGTGATGAAAAAGTTAAAAAACTGATCATCAAAGATTCCGGCATTGGCATGACCCGTGACGAATTAATTCGTAGTCTAGGTACCATTGCCCAATCTGGTGCCCGCGAATTTTTGTCCACTATCAACCAAAATAACGGCGAAAAACCAAATATCAATGATGTAATCGGTCAATTCGGCGTTGGCTTCTACTCTGTCTTTATGGTCGCTGATGAAGTTCGTGTCATCTCCCGTAGCCACCACCCAGACGCTGAAGCCGCTATGTGGATCTCCGATGGCAAAGATAGCTTCCGCATCGAACCTGCCGATAAAGCGGATCGCGGCACCGAAATTCATATCTACCTCAAAGAAGATGCCTACGAATTCGCCAGTAGCTGGAAAGTGCGTCAAGTTATCAAGAAACATTCCGATTTTGTCGCTTTCCCCATCTACCTCGGCGAAGAACAAGTCAACCAACAACAATCTTTATGGCGCAAAGCCCCCGATGCCGTTGAACAGGAAGATTACGAAAAGTTCTATCAACAAATGAGCCTCGACTTCGAAAAACCATTGGGCACGGTTCATTTCCATGGCGATGTTCCTGTCAATGCACGTTTGCTCCTGTTTATTCCCAGCAAACGTGACCGTGGTGTTCTCGCCTTACGCAAAGAACCAGGCGTAAAACTTTATTCCAACAACGTCTTGATTCAAGAATATTGCAACGATTTACTGCCCGCTTGGCTCGACTTTGTCGATGGTGTCGTTGACTCGGCCGACCTCCCCCTCAACGTCAGCCGTGAAACCGTCCAAAACAACCGCCTCATGCGCCAATTAGCCAAAGTCGTCCGTAGTCGCGTCTTGCGCTACTTACGCGACCTCGGCAAGAAAGAGCCCGAAAAATATGCCCAATTCATCAAAGAATTTGGCCGCGCCTTCAAAGAGGGTCTCGCCACCGACCCCTCCTCCCGTGATGACATCCTCCCCTACCTCCGCTTCCATACCTCCCACGGCGATGAACTAACCTCCCTCGATGAATATATCGAACGCATGCCCGAAGGCCAAACTGAAATCTACTACGTCTTAGGCGATAGCATCGCCACCGTCACCCAAAGCCCCCACCTAGACCCCTTCAAAGCCAAAGGTATCGAAGTCTTGTACTGGGTCGACCCCTTAGATCCCTTCATCACCCAAGCTCAGCAAGTCAACTACCAAGATTACACCTTTGTCAATGTCGATGGGGCCAATCTCGACGATGCCGCCGATGATGTCGAAGATGAAGAGACGGACAAAAAAGACGAAGAAACCACAGAAACACCAGAATTCACCCAATTCATGGATCGTATCGCCACCGCCTTAGGTGATAACATCGTTGAAGTCCGCCCCTCTAAGGTTCTCAGCAACTCGCCCGTCCGTCTCGTCTCCCCCAAAGACCAAACAGACACCGATATGCAACGGATCCAACGGATTATCGGCCAAAATTATGTCATCCCTAAGAAAATCATGGAAGTTAACCGTACTCACCCCCTTATCGTTAACTTAACCAATTTAACCGCCGATGATACCCAAATTGAGGTCGTTAACATGGCTATTGAACAGCTTTATGCCAGCGCCTTAGTCCAAGAAGGGCTCCATCCTAACCCTACCGATATGTTGCCTCGCATCCAAAAATTGATGGAACTCGCCGTTGGCAAAGTAGCTGATAACAGTTAAAATCTAGCGACTATCGATTTTTAAAAAAAAGCCGCCCGTAACCACGGCGGCTTTTTTTTTGCACATTCTAAGGATACCTACTATGAAAGTTCTCACCGTTGTTGGCGCTCGGCCCCAATTCATCAAAGCCGCCCCCCTCAGCCAAGCCTTACGCCAAAACCACCAAGAAATCCTCGTCCATACCGGCCAACATTATGACCATGGCATGTCTGACATCTTCTTCCAAGAAATGGGCATCCCCCAACCAGATTACAACCTCGGCGTCGGCTCCGGCTCCCACGGCCGCCAAACCGCCGCCATGCTCGATGGCCTCGAACAACTCATTCTCCAAGAAAAACCTGACTGGCTCCTCGTCTATGGTGATACCAACTCCACCCTCGCCGCCGCCCTCGCCGCCGCCAAACTCCACATCCCCGTCGCCCACGTCGAAGCCGGCCTTCGCAGTTTCGATAAACGTATGCCCGAAGAGCTTAATCGCATCCTCACCGACCACGTCTCCACCCTCCTCTTCTGCCCCACCACAACCGCTGTCACCAACCTCAAACAAGAAGGTCTCACCGCTGGTGTTCACATCGTTGGCGATATCATGTACGACGCCCTCAAAACATTCCTCCCCCGCGCCCCCAGCCAGCAACTCCTCGACCAATACCAACTCACCCCCAACGAATACATCCTCGCCACCCTCCACCGCGCTAGCAATACCGATAACCGCGACCGCCTCCAACAAGCCCTCACCTGCCTCGGCCAAAGCCCCTGGCCCATCATCCTCCCCCTCCACCCCCGCACCAAAGCCGCCCTCGAACGCCACCAACTCTCTCTCCCCGATAACGTCACCCCCATCCCCCCCGCCAGCTATCTGCACATGCTCGCCCTCATGCAAAACAGCCGCTTCATCATGACCGATTCCGGCGGCGTCCAAAAAGAAGCCTTCTTCCTCGCCATCCCCTGCATCACCCTCCGCCCCCACACCGAATGGGTCGAAACCGTCGCCACTGGCTGGAACACCCTCACCGACATCGACCCCACCAAAGTCGCCCACGCCCTCAACCAACCACCCCCCTCCACCCCGCCACCACCCATCTTCGGCGACGGCACCACCGCCCAACAAATCGTCCACCACCTCACCACCTCCCACCCCTCCACGACCTCGAAGCTTTCCTAACCCTTCCCTTCCAACCCTCAATACCTCCCTAAAAAGCTTCGAGGTCTCCCCTCCCAGCCCTCTAGCTCATCCCCAACGTAACAGCGAGGCATCGCGCGCCTAAACTCACTCTAAACGTCAAAACTATCTCTCGTGGGATAGCTTGGCCTGAGCTTGTCGAACGGGCCGCGTCCCCCATCACATCACCTCTCTCATCCCACCCCACGCGCCCGTAATGACGTGGCATCACGCGCCTAACCTCACTCTAAACGTCAAGACTATCTCTCGCGGGATAGCTTGCCCTGAGCTTGTCGAACGGGCCGCGTCCCCCATCACATCACCTCTCTCATCCCACCTCCTCGGCCTCCCGCCCCGATCCCTGCCTCTCCCCTCCTCTGCGCCCGCCCCAACGTAACGGCGTGGCATCGTGCGCCTAACGCTCCTAAAAACTTCCACACTTCTCTCGCACGATGCCTCGCTCCCATCATCTTCCCTCTTTCATAACCTCCCCTCGGCCTCCTCCCCCTCCTCGCCTCTCCTCCCACCCCCCAAACAAAAAAAAGCGCCTGTCGCTTCGCAACAGGCGCTTCCCTTTATCCCGCAACTAATCGCTACGGGCTATTTCTATCTAACTTATGGCCGTTCCATGTAGAAATCGTAGCTACCAGAACCACTGTAGCTGTAAACTCGCCACACGTAGTAACCAGATGTACCATTGTACGTCACACTCTCGCTCGAAGAGGACGTCAACGAACTAGCCACATTCGACCAACCAGACCCGTTCCATTTTTGTAAGTACAAGTCGAAGTCCGTCCCAGCTGGCCCTTCTAACCACCCTTGATGGGTGCCAGAACCACTGCTGTAGTAGTACGTACCGTTTGGTTGATAATCTGCATCACCATTGCCCGTCAAGGTACCACTGTATTGCTCACAACCAGTACATGGGCCCCCGTCAGGAATTGGGGTCGCCGTTGGTGGCACTGGGGTAGCTGTCGGTGGCACTGGTGTTGCGGTTGGCGGTACTGGCGTCGCGGTTGGTGGCAACGGGGTAGCTGTTGGTGGCACTGAAGTCGCTGTCGGTGGTACCGAAGTTGCTGTCGGTGGTACCGAAGTCGCTGTCGGTTGTGGGTTGCTACCACCATTGTCGACACAAATCTCAACGCTCCATGAATTGAGCGTACCAGCGTCGGCCGAGGTGTAAGCATCAGCCATCGTCAACACCCATGTCCCATTCCCACTTTGACCGTCAAAGGCGCTCAAAGCATTGTTCGGGCTCACACTACCATTAATCGTTGGCGCACTGCTGGCACAACTGCTTTCCACACTCGTCCCCGCTTCATCATCAAACGTAGCCCCGATGTTATCACCGCTACAACCATAGTTGCTCGCTGGTACACCAGGTCGATTCATAATCTGAACGCTTGTGCCTGTGTTTTGTTTGGCTAATGTCAAGCTTAAATCACCAACCCAAGGATGAGTCGCATTCACAATTACATTCAAATCAACAATCGTATCGCTACCAGAAACATTCAACACCGAGCTAACCGACGCTGTGCCGTTTGGCAAGCTCTTTGGAATGTCACCACTGCTGTAAGTTGTACAGCTAACGGTACCTGGGGTCGCCGTTGGGGTTGGGCCTGGGTTGGAGCAAGCTGATGGTAAATCAAAGGCTTCACTACCGTCACTGCGGCTACCACTGCTACCTTGGGTAGCGCTATAACCTAAACCACGTTTTGCAAACGCTTCCCAAATTACACATTGGTTAGCCCCACCATTGTTGTTTTGGTCCGCCAATAAGATGGCATCACGAGCATCCACGAAACCTGGGCTACATGGTTGCAATTTCAAACCGTCAATAACCAATTGCATCGCAATATTGTTACCACCGGTACCGGTATATAAATCAGCATCATAACCATGAACATCAATCAAGGCCCAATGCATTTCCCACAACATCGCTGCCCAAGTCGAGCCAACACCATGTGGTACCGCCGCTGTTTTGATTTCGTTGTACGTACGGGGGTCAATGCTCATGCTTGTGCTATAAGGATAATCACGGATACCATCACCACTGGTTGGTTGCCCTAAAGCATAGGTACCAATCCCACGACGGTCCGTACCAGCAGCCCCGGCCTCAGTCGTTAAAACTAACCCGAAGTAATCGCTCCAACCTTCCCCACCTTGCTCCGCATTGTTCAAACAGCTCGAATTGTTACGTCCACCAGTCAAGCGAGTCGAAATCCCATGACCATACTCGTGGATGATAATCCCATTATCAAAGTCACCATCACGATATGGATTGGTGGTCGACCACAAATACATTTGCATCCGTGGGTTGCTACCATCAGGTGGTGTGGCAAAATTAGCATTGTTTGTGCCCCCACCATCTTGTGCTTCAGCATTGACGCTGTCGCTACCAGAACCACCACGGCCATAATTGTTCTCTTGGAAGTTACCACTCGCTTCATCAAAACCGTATTGGTACATAATGTCATGAATCACATTGCTCATGTAGAACAAGTTCGTAACCGCAGCCGCTTCATAATTATCTGGATGCTGGCTCAAGTTCAATGTGAAATCAAAATCTAAACCAGAACCACCATTAGGGGTGAAACCGGCTGAGTTGCTATTGTTACCATCTTCATAAGCATAAGCATTGTTACCACGGGTATAGGTGTACTCAGCCCCATTCGCCCCATTCGTATCATGCCATCCGTAAGGAGAAGCCGTTGCGTCAGCTGGATTAGACACAATCGAGCGACCACCATGGCTTAAGCTTTCAGCTGGTAAAGCCAATACATTATAGCTACTACCATCATTCACCGCGTTATTGGTCGCCGCTGCTTCTTGAGGAGCCGCTTCTTGCTGAACCATATCATTGGTCGCCGCCGCCGGTGCCCCAAAATTATCATGAATAACCAAGTTCGATTTATCTAAAACCGCACCCGTTTCCGCATCAACTCGGAGGAACCACCAATCTTCACGCGCTAATTCGTAAATTTCAACGTTCCAAGCCAACCGTACCGAACCATCTTCCAACGGAAGATAAACCAATTCCGCCGTAATATCTTGGCGAGCAATCCCTGCTGGGCTAAATACTTGGCTTTGGGCATCACCCATCGCGCTTTGGCGAACTTCTAACCCTTTATTGTTAATAGTTAAGCCTAAATGATTAGCCGCCGAACGAACCGCTTGATTCGCCGTCAAACCAGCATTTTTAGATGTGGTCGCTTCAGAAATACGTGGGGCAAAACGGTTCCCCACATTCATAATGCTACCATCTTCTGCAACGTTAATATTAATAATACCATTATAAACTTCAATACCGCGATAACGTTGTTGCAAGAAAATGTGTGTCACACCATTACTGCTACGATAAATATCATCTACTTCTAAATTAGCAATATCTTTGATGCTCAAACCATACGCTTCTCGGTTTTCATCAAGATAACGCATAGCAATATCTAAAGCTCGGCCCCGATTTGGCCCCGTCAAATAACCATTGTCTTGAACAGTTTCACGCGCTACCGGCACCGCTTTGGTGGCCGAGGCGGTTGTGTTGCCCATCATAAACAATGCTAAAAAGAGCATTACCAGAGCACTGCCCCCTACTATATAATAAAATGTGCGTTTCCTAATTGGATTCATTCGGTTCTCCTTCGATGTCCTCTATTTAATAAGCTAAGAACTTTGTTTCATTTTGCTTTTCCTCTAACGATCACAAAATGCGGAAACAACGTCACTATAAGTACTATAGTACCGAATGGCTCCGAACTATCAGAATTATGTTCCGAATGTTTTCCGAGAACTCCTTTTTCGTTCCGAATCTATTCCGAGAATTAGTAATTTGTAGGAATTTTTACCCTTTCCCCCCCTTTTTCTCGGAATTTCCCTACCCCATCATATCACCCGCCTGCTGTTTTACCCCATCAAAAATCCGCAATATCTGCTTCGCAATCCCCGTCCAACCAAAATTACGCCGCGCAAACCGCGCCCCCTCCACCGATAATTTATGCGCCAATTGCGGATACAACATCGGTATCGATAACATCGTCCCAATCTCAATCGGCCGTGTCGGATCCGCATACAATGCATGACGCCCGTAATCGATCAACTCAAACAATCCGCCATGCACCGTAATCACCGCCGGCGTCCCACAAGCCATCGCCTCAATCGACACCATCCCAAACGGCTCATACCGTGATGGCATCGCAAAGACCGCCGCCGCCCGGTAATAATTGGGCAAATCCTCGTCGGCCACATAACTCGGCCACTCAATCCGCCCCCCAATCCCTAACTCATCTGCTAACTCCCGCAACACCGACACCCCCGCCTGATCCTGCTTCGACTCATCACTCCCCACCGCCGCAATCAACCGTGCCTCCGGCACCAACTCAAACAAGGTCGGTAACCCTCGTAATAACAAATCATACCCCTTATTATGTGCCATCCGCCCCAAAATCAAGACATCCTTATCCTTAAATCCATACTTTTCCTGCAAACGCTTCCGCTCACTCCCCCGCACTGGCGAAAAACGCTCCTCATCCATCCCCGGCGGAATCGCCCGCACTCTCTGCTCCAAAAGATCATACTCACGGACCAATAACTCAACCTGCGGCATCGTCGTCGCAATCACATAATCACACATCTGATACACTAAAAACTCTTTCCGAATCCGCTCCTCAAACCGATATGTCTCCTCCATCTCGGCCGGATCCATATCCGCCCCCATATTATTCTTCTTCCACCAACCTAATGAATGTGGCGTGTGCACATGCGGAATCGCTAACTCCTCCGCAATCTTTTGCCCCGCCCACCCCGCATCCCAATAATGGGAATAAACCAAACTGTATTGCCGCCCCTCCGTTCGTATCGCCGCCAACAAATTCGTCACAAAATCCCCAATATAATCATGCATATCCTCTTTACGAATAAACTCTCTACCCCCAAATGGAATCCGCCACACCTGTAAATTCGTGTTCACCTCATCATATTCCGGCTGATCTTCAAACTGACGTGTCACCAAATCCACCCGCATCCCTAACCGACTAAACCGCTTCGCCAACTCCAACACATACACCACCTGCCCCCCCGTATCCGGCTTACCCAATTCCGGCACCGCCCCCACATACCCATGTAACGAAATCATCAAAATTGAATTAATCGCTTGATTTGCTTGTACCATCTCGATTTCAACCATCCTTTGTGCTAGATTATGACACCATATACATTTAATAAACTGCTAGGCTAAATATTAGGCGACAACATGCAATGCATGGCACGCCCGTATAAACTCTGACGCCGACCACGCCTGATAAGCTTTCCCCATCGGCCGTCCCGTAATCCCATGCACCCACTCATTAAACTCCCACTCATTCAAAACCCCCAACTTATTGACCGTCGCTAACTTATACAACTCCTGCAACGCCAAATCCCGCAACCCCAACTTATTCACAAACCGTACCCAATGCCCCCCCACAAACGGCCAAATCCCACCGTTATGATAATGATGCGGCAAATTCAACAAATTAACCGCATAATACGACCGCCAATCATCATCACCACTCGTTACCACCGGATACAAATTCGCAATCGGATACGGCTCATTCACCCCCACACCCCACAAAAATCGAAATGTTTGGCTCGCCTGCCGCGAATCAGTCACATCATATAAGTAAGCCAACACATTACCGAACGTATCACACCGCCAACTAAAATCGAACGGCGTAATCTGTGCAATCATATAGCGCGCATCCCCTATCGAAAACTGCTGATCCGCAAATGAAATCGATTGATAAATACGCTCCTGTGTCGATGGCCAAAAATTAGCCCGTATTTCACGCTTAATCGTCCGTGCCCAACGCAAATAATCACTCCCACGCTTCTCCTCACCCATCATCTGCAACAAACGACCAAAACAGATATTACACCGATACCACAACACTTCATCATACAGCACGTTATACCGCCGCCCAAATAAATCCGTCCAATCCCCCGCCTCCGGAATTTCAAGCAACGCATCATTATTACTATCATGCGCACTTAACCAATCCATCGCCGTCTGCAACTGGGGTAAATATTTACGCAAAAATTCTAAATCCCGCGTCTCGGCCACATACGCATAAAAAGCAATAATCACCCACAACCCACTATCAATCGACGCAATCCCCCCCACCCCCGAATAATCAGGGCTCTGATCAGAGATACGCACATTTGCTGGAAACTGCCCATTCAATGACAAATGCGCCAACAATGTCTCCAACGTTTGCCGCTGACACGCATGAATCTCCTCATCTTGATCCAATAAAGACAAGGACCCCAATACCGTAATCGCCCCATCCCGCGCCCAAACGCTATAATAATTCTCGTCAGTACCTACCGTTTCATTATCATTCAACGAACAAGCGGAAAAACCCATCGGCGTAATCGTCTTCTTCAACGCCTGAATCGCTTGATGATACCCGTGACGAATAAAATCGATCTGCTCCCGTGACAAGCTATCAATTTGCTCATCCCCAGACGCTTGCAACATATTATAAATTAAACCCTTTTCAACCTCTTCCTGTTGCACTTCAATCGCCTCAATCACCCCATAATGACGCAATCCACTCAAAACCGCCAAACCACATATCTCTTGTTGTGGTGCCCGATAAAATGGTTTCTCATCCGTTAGCAATAACAATTCTGGCTGTGCATTCCCCACCACAATCCCCTTAACCCCCGGCAAACTAAACATCGCACTATCATTACCGCTATCCCCAGCCACAATCGTCTCTTCCGCTTTAATATTAAGGTGACGCAACAACCATTTTAAGGCGTTACCCTTGTTAGCCGCTTTGGGTAAAATATCTAAATGCCGATTGCTCGAATAAACCACATTGACGTCCAAACCTGCCCCTTCTAACTGCTCGGCCAACAACTCCAACTGCCGCACCTCAGCATCATCCAAATACCAACTAGATTTATACGCATTTTGAAAATGAGCCGGTTGCTTCTCTAACGCCAAAGGCGCCTCCGCCATCACCCTCTCCACCACCCCTATATCCCACCCCTCTTCTAAAATCTCGGCAAACTCTTTTAAAACAGCCCCCTCTTTGTAATCATAAATCGATGTCCCCACCCCGCTAATAATATAATCCGGCTCGGGTAATTTGCCACTTTTGACCAAAGACAAAACCCCCGATAATAACCGTCCCGTATTAAAGCATAAGAATGGCCGCCTCTCATCTTCCAACTCCTGCCATTTCCGTGTAAACAAATTAGAGCCCACCTCATCCCCTAACAACGTCCCATCCAAATCCGACGCTAACAATCGAATATTCATAAACCTCCTTCACTGGTTTCTTCAATAATAGTTTCTTAAAAAACAATATTCTCTCACTATATCATATAAAGAGATCGCCAAAACTGCAACTTCGGGTTAAATATCTTGATCCAATCCACTCAAATCTCTTTCTTTTCTTGACCAATCGCCACTTATCAGGCATCATACCCCCCATGGAATCACATCGCTTTCCCCCCGCCGATTATACCGTTTGGAATCAATTCTTCCCCTCTCCCATCACCGCCCGGCCCGCCCAACTGGAAGATACCCAACCTTTGCATCAATTATGTTACTCCGAACGGCCGTTCCTCCGCTTCCAACACCATTTCCACCACTGCCTCAAACAACAGGCGCGTGGCCGAGGTATTTGGCTCGCCCTCCAACACCGCCGCCGCCTCATCGGCGCCGGCCACCTCATCACCTACAGCCACGAAGGCGAACTAGCCGACCTCTTCGTCCACACCAACTACCGCTCCCAAGGCATCGGCTCTGCCATGATCCACCTCCTCATCCACATCGCCCAACAACAACATCTCAACGCTCTCGAAATCGGCGTCCTCGCCACCAATCACCGCGCCTACCACCTCTACCAACGCCTAGGCTTTACTCTCGACCGCCAAATCCAACTCAATAACGGCCATACCGCCTTTATCTTACGCCAGGACATCATATGACCCCCCAACAATTAACCAATTGGCTCCAAAGTCGCCGCTCCATCCGTCGCTATCAACCCACCCCCATCCCGCAAACACTCCTCGAACAGCTCCTCACCACTGCCAATTGGGCCCCCTCCGCTCATAACCGCCAACCATGGCGCTGGGCCGTCCTAACCCAACCTCAACATAAACACCAACTCGCTACCGCCATGGGCCAACGTCTCACCCAAGACCTCACCACAGATAATCTTGACCCCGCTCTTATCGCCAAAGATGTCAACCGCTCCTACCAACGTCTCACCCAAGCGCCTGCCCTCGTCATCGTTTGCCTTACCATGGCCGATATGGATACCTACCCCGACCCCCGCCGCCAAGCCCACGAACACCACATGGCGGTCCAAAGCACCGCTATGGCCGGTCAAAACCTCCTTTTAGCCGCCCATGCCCTCGGCCTCGGCGCCTGCTGGCTCTGCGCCCCCCTCTTCTGCCCCCAAACCGTTCGCCACACCCTCAACCTCCCCTCTGACTGGGAACCACAAGGGCTCATTACCCTCGGCTACCCCGCCCAAACACGCACCAAAACACGCCACCCCCTCCACACCCGCGCCCGCTTCCTTTAATAAACTGCAAACCCAACAACAACCTCTTATTCCTAAATATTCACGATCATTTTGTCGATATTTTACAAAGGTGAGGTATAATCAAGCTATCATTTTTTAGTTGACTTGCAAATAATACTTTGTAAGGGGTGTTTTTTTTACCTATTCACTTAAAATCAAGAAAACATTGTTTACCAAGTAATAATTTAACTTATGACCAATCAAGGAAACAAACAACCTCAACCTTCTGCCAATTTATATAGCTGGGCGGTTTGGGCTGTCTTTGCAACAACAATTATCATCCTTAGCGGAATCTTTTATTTTGTCATTTCCGCTATCCTTGACACCAACGCCATTACCATTGTTGCTGTTGGCATTGTTTTTATCCTCTTAGCCGCTGGCACTATCGCTGGTTATACAAGCTGGTATGGCCCTTGGGTCACTGAACGGGCCTTGTCTAGCGTCAATGCCGATATCTACTCTCTAGAACTCGAAAGCAAACGTGCCGCCGCTATTCAATCAATGGTCAGTACCCTCCGCGCCACCCTTAGCTTTGAACGTAGTCTTAAAACCGCTATCGATGTCTCTATCCAAACATTGCAAGACCTCGGCCTCGAACCCCGCAAAACCGTCGCCGCCATCTACCTCTTTGAAGGCGAAATGCTCCGCCTCTTCGCCCACCAAAACCTCGATGGCCCTGACCATGCCAAAGAATTAACCGGCCAACTCGGCCTCGTCGCCGAAGCTTTCGAACACGCTGAACCTGTCGTCTCCCCCAACCCTAGTAACGATATCGAATTTAAACAGTTCCTCAGTTTTCGCCGTTGCGAATACGTCGTCTGTATCCCCCTCCGTGCCGGTTATCAAATCTTTGGCGTCTTCATCCTTGGCATTGAAGAAACCTACCAATTCACCGATAATGACATGAAATTCTTCACCGCCGTCGCCGACCAAGCCGTCATCGCTCTCCAAAACGCCCAACTTTACCAAGACCTTGAATCAGAAAAACAACGCCTCGTCGCCGCCCAAGAAGAAGCCAATAAAAAATTGGCCCGTGACCTCCATGATGGCCCCACCCAAAGCGTCGCCATCATCGCCATGCGCCTCAACTTTATCCGCGAAATCATCAACAAAGACCCATCCAAAGCTATTGAAGAACTTGAAAAAATCGAGGAACTAGCTAACAACACGAGCAAAGAAATTCGTGGTATGCTCTTTACCCTTCGCCCCCTCGTCCTTGAAAACCAAGGTCTAGGCGCTGCCATCGAAATGGGCATGAAACGCACCGAAGAACAAGACAAAAGCATTAAAATGGAACTGGTCGGTGGTGAAAATGGTGATCTCCTCAATGATAAAGCCCAAGGCGTTGTCTTCTATATCATCGAAGAAGCGTTAGGCAACGCCCGTAAATATTCCAAAGCCTCTCTGATTCAAGTCCAACTATGGCGTCATGATGACCTGTTTGTCGCCCGCATCAAAGATGATGGCGTTGGCTTTGATACCCGCAAAGTATTAGGCAACTATAGCTCACGTGGCAGCCTTGGCATGGTCAACATGCAAGAACGCGCCGCCCTGATCGATGGTTCCCTAAAAATTGAATCCTCACCAGGCAAGGGAACAACCATCACCCTCGTTGTCCCCTTAGATAAACATGGCCGCAAGAATTAACGAACTGTTACATGTCTGAGTTTAATCGCCCTTTTTTCCGTTACGCTCTCCTTTCATTTGCCCTTTACGCCCTTTTCCCCCTCTTCTTTCCCCTAATCCCTCAAATTAATGAACTCCCCCTCCAAGATGTTCGCTCTTTTGCCCCCAATCTTGTCGCTGGCCTCACTTATGGCTTCGTCTTCACCCTCCTCTTCTACAGTTATCGCCAAGCCTTTCTCGATATCGACTTAACCCTCAACTTTCGCTGGATTCTAGCTTTCACCATTCTTTTTGCACTCCCCCTCCTCATTACCTACCCGATCAATGCCAATGATATTTACCGTTACTATCTCCGTGGCCGCCTCGCCGTCATCTACGATGCCAATCCCTTTATCACCACACTCTCCCACTTCCCCAACGACCCATTTATCCCCTTTGCTGGTGAATGGGCTAACTTTACCTCCCCTTACGGCCCTCTTTGGGAACTTCTTAGTCGTTTCATCGCTAGTCTAAATCCTAACAACTTAATTGCGGGCGTTCTTAGCTATAAACTATTAGCCATCGGCCTCCACATCATATCAGGTATCATTTTAGCCCAAACCCCACCTGGTACAGGCCATCTACGTCGTCAACGGGCCCTTCTCTGGCTCTGGAACCCCGCTCTTCTTCTCATGTTCGCCGTTGATGGCCATAATGATATTCTCATGCTTTTTTGGTTTATCCTCGGCAGTTGGCTATGGCACAAAGAATATCGTTTGCTCGCCTTAACCAGTATGCTCCTCGCCCCGCTCACCAAACCGATTGGGCTTCTCCCTTTGCCCTTCTTCTATCTAGCCGCTTTGCGCGATTTGCCTGATAGACGCCAAAAATTCAACTTCACGGCTATATTAACGGCCGTTGGCCTCCTCCTCCTCGTCCTCTTCACCGCCCCCTTCGACTCCCTCACCCCGCTCATCAACCGCCTCATCAACGAAGCCACCGGCGGTGCCTCCTTCTCCCCCATCGCCGCGCTCATCCTCGCTTCACGCACCTTCAACTTCCCCCTCGACTACACTCTCGTCACCCAAATCGGTATCGCCCTCTTCCTCCTCTTTGCCCTCTACCTCGCTTGGCGCACTTACCGCCACGGCAACCCCTTTAATGCCAGTGGCGACATCTTCTACGCTTACCTCCTCCAAGCTCTAAACTTCCGCATCTGGTATCCCCCTTGGCTCTTCCCCCTCTACCTCCTCGGCTCTTCCCCCCGACTCTTCACCACCCGCCTCAATGCTAACTTCTACTTCCTCTACACCAGCCAAATATCCGTCATCCTTTACGGCCATGTCTACGCCTATCTCCTCCAAGGCGACCTCGCCCTTATCCATTTCATCACCGTCCCCTTTGTCTTCCTTCTCCCTTGGCTCCTCGGCTACCTCTACCCCTGGAAACCCCAATAAAACTCTCACCTCAATCGCCAACCTTTCAACCAAACACCCCTCATCTCTTCACCAAAACCAAAAAATCTGTCCCATCCCCAAAATCCGCATCAAAATCCACCAAACCTACTCAAGCCTGAATTCGGCAATTCACAGTTCCCCTCCAACCGTCATTTCGAGTGCAGTTCAATCCGCCCCACCCTCGACACGCCTCACCCCTAAATCAAGGATTGAACGAAATCGAGAAATCTACCCTAACGACACCCTAACCAACGCTCACATCGGCTTAATTAGGTTACTCAAACCAACCCTCCAACTCACTTGTATGCAACCGCCCCCTTTCCCCCATCACCCGCCAACAAAAAAGGGCACGCCAACGTGCCCTTTCCTCTATTATTACAACCATATAGTCATAATAACTTATATCTTATTCAAACCTTACTCAGGCCAACGTCCCGTCTCAATCCGTGTGCCTAACTGCTCGTGCAAAACACGCATGGCCGCATCAAACTCAGCCCATTGTCCCGCAAATGAAGCCGCTTTTTCCACAGCTTTGAACACATTCACCGAAAATTGCCCCCACTCATCCGCTGATACCAAATCAGCTTCACCAATAATCTCTTCTAATTTAGCGATTAATTCTTCGTCGCTCATAATCTATACTCCTAATAAATCTTAACGACAACCAAACATACTAGTAGGCATCCTAAAACGCCTCATGCTTAATGTCAACAAATGATTCTAATGAAAATATGCACAACTCAGTAAGATAGCCTCTATTATAACATCTTTTCAAATTTCGGTATACATTTGCTTAAAACAATCCTGATCCCAACACCGGTATATCTAGGTTGATCACTAAATAAAACAAAAGCGCCACAAATAAAGCCAAACTATAGGCCGTTGTGCTCCACACCATCATCACACACGGCCACTTATACCGCTCCGGATCTTTCAAAAATAAAACCAACATAATCAGACCCATCGTCACCCACGCCGGTATAAAAAAAGATAACAATCCCGGAATAAACATGATCGCTAAAAACCACATAAAACTATCCCCCAAAGCGGTCGCCCACAAACCCGCATAACCGATATAATGAACAACATACGGCAAAAAGAAAATCCCCACATACAAAATACCAAACGAATTCATATCTCGTGACGCCAAAAAACCAACCAAGGCCAAAACCAATCCATAAGCAACAGCCGCCCCTACCATCGTCATCATCGGTATCAAAAATTCGCGCGACGGCATCAACGACCGCTTCGTCTTTAATGGTAACGTACAATAATAACAATGGGTCCTCTGCTTCGGATTAACCTTGCCACAATGAATACATGTCACCGTTTTGAAGGTACCATCCGTCGGCCATTCCGGCTCACTTGTCGTTGTCTCACCTAACTGAAATAACTCATTCTGTCCCCCTCCATCTGGCTCACTCACGACCTCTTCCGCTTTCGTCTCAATCCCTATGTCCGGTTGCCAATCCATCTCAAACCAATCTTCCTCTTCCTCCTCAATCATCTCTGGCTCTGGCTCTGGCTCCGGCTCTGGTTCCGGCTCTGGTTCTGGCTCCAGCTCCGGCGCCATCCCCCCCTCCTGCCCATACCGTTTCTCCCACCTCGGCCGCGCCAACCGATGCCCCGGCTTTATCCGCAACACCGCCTCCAACGCCTTCTTCTCCTGCTCCGCCGTCGGCGCCAACATCGCAAACATATACAAAGCATCCGTATTCTTTGGCTCCTGCTTCAAAAACTGCACCAGAATCGCCCGCGCCTTTTTCTTATCCCCCGCTTGGGCTACCTGCGCCACCCGCTTTAACACTTGTTGACTATTCATCTTTCACTTTCTCTAATAAAAAGTACGTCACCATCTCCCCCTTACCCTTAATCCGCATTGGTGGCCGTACCTCAAACTGATATTTTTCTTTTAACTTCTCATAAATCGCTGGCGATACCATAATTTTTCCCGGCACCCCATTCGATTCCATCCGACTAGCAATATTAACCGTATCCCCCCATACATCATAAGCAAATTTCTTCGTCCCGATAACACCCGCAATCACCGGCCCACAACTCATCCCAATCCGCACCTGAAAGTTAGCGTATAATGGATTTTGCCGAATCCGCGCCATCACCTGCTTCATCTCTAATGCCATCTCCGCAATCGTCTCCGCATGATCATCCCGTGGCTCCGGTATCCCCGCCGCCACCATATACGCATCTCCTATCGTTTTTATCTTCTCTAAATCATACCGATCCGCTATCTCATCAAAGGCTGAAAACATAATATTCAGCACATCAAGTACCGCCGCCGCCGAATGTGTACTCGAATAGCTCGTAAAACCAACCATATCCGCAAATAAAATCGTCGCCTCATCAAACTGCTCCACAATCTTCTGCTCCCCCTGCTTCAACCGCTCGGCCACCGCGTCCGGTAAAATATTCCGCAATAACTGCTCCGACTTCTCCTGCTCGGCCCGCAACGCATCCGAGGCCATCTTCAACGCCGTAATATCACGCAAAACCACCAACCGACCACTCACCTGCCCCTGTGGATTCAATAACGGCGATACCCGCGCATCAAAATAAGCCGCCGGCATCTCTGGCCGCGCCGGTGCCGCGATCTCCGTCTGAGCCGCCCCCTCCTCCGCCACACAAAACGCCCCCAAAGCCGGCCAATGCGCCAACACATCGGCCACTAATTGCCCAGTCACTTCCCCTAACGGCCGTTCTCCCACCACCGACATCTGCCGTTCCAATAACGTATACACCGTCGGATTCATATACACCACCCGCCCCTCTTTATCTAACACCAGCAACCCATCCGCCATATTCTCAATCAACTTCTCCCGCGCCACCGGCATAATATCCAATAACCGATACCGAAACACCCCTAACGCAAACATAATCCCACTAAATGTAAACCCAAATGGTGTCAAATCTAAACCCGGCAACGGATTCAAATTCATTAAATACAACCCATTCGCCACAAATGGCATCAAACCCCCTATCAACACGATCAAAACCTGCCACCGATATACCCCTGATGTGGCAATAAACATCTGAATCAACAAAATCAACCCAATCATCACCAATATATATGTATACGTTATATGCACCCACGACCACGGCCCCCGCACCACCGCAAACGTCCCCTCCCACACAATACTCTCAAACATCAGCCCATGCCAATCATTCGTAAACACCAACAATACCGTGATCGCCGGAATAATACTCAATACCCCCATCCGCCACCCCGTTACCCGCAACTCCCTCTGCGTATACTGCCAACAAAACGCCAACCATCCCACCGATGCAAACGCTATCCCTATATATTTCACATCTACGAAAAATCGCCGCCACCCCAAATCTGGCACCACCAGCTCCAAAATATAACAACCCGACCACACCACAATAGCCGTCATCACCAAAAAGAAACTTTCCAACCCTTGCCGATTCGGTCGCCGCCACGCATACACCACCAACCCACACGTCACCGCGGTCATCACTGTCAAAAACAAAACATAAGGAAAATATTGTGCTGGTAAATACATGGGCTACATTATATCACACTCCCCCCATTATCTAAGTTGTTTAACTTTAAATACCCCACCTCACTTCACCAACAATAAAAAATCTGTCAAATCCCCAAAATCTGCGCTAAAACCCACCAAACATCATCAAACCAACTCCCAACTCCAACGAAACACATCCCCCCCCATCCTCTTATCTCCGCCGCCGGCCCCCTCGGCCCCCACCACGCCGCCCCCCACCATTACTCCGCCCCTTCCCGTTCCGATTATTACTCCCCCGGCTACCACCCTTAAACTGATCCTCCGGCTCAAAATTCCCATAATCTAACCCCTCCCACCGTCGCCGCGCCACCGTCTCCCCCAATAACCGCTCAATCGACCGCACCATCGCCGCATCCCCCGGCTCGGCCAACGTCAACGCCTCCCCCTCCTGCTCCGCTCGCCCCGTCCGCCCAATCCGATGCGTATACGCATCCACCGTATCCGGCATATCAAAATTAATCACATGCGAAATATCCGCCACATCAATCCCCCGCGCCGCAATATCCGTTGCCACTAAAATATCATACTTCCCATCCCGATACCCATCAATCGCCCTCTGCCGCTGATTCTGCGACATATTCCCCTGCAACGCCGTCACCCGATACTTCTGCCGCGACAACTTCTGCGCCAAATTCCGCGCCTGATACTTCGTCCGCGTAAAAATCAACATCCGCCCCGCCTTCAACTCCGGCAACATCGCCGCCAACAACTCCCGCTTCATCTGCCGATCCGCTACCGGATAAAACGCATGCGTTACCGTCTTCGCCGGCGCAATCATCCCAATCTGCACCGTCTTCGGCTTGTGCAAAAACTCATCAGCCAACTCCCGAATATCATCCGGCATCGTCGCCGAGAAAAACAATGTCTGCCGCTTTGTCGGTAACCGCCGCATAATCCGCCGGATATCGGGCAAAAAGCCCATATCACACATCCGATCCGCTTCATCCAATACCACCACTTCCACCCCCGATAAGTCAATCTTCCCTTCCCCTAACAAATCTAACAACCGTCCCGGACAGGCCACCACAATCTCCGCCCCCTTCCGCAACGCTGATATCTGCTTCCCCTTCCCCACCCCACCATAAATCGCCACGCTCTTCACCCGCATATGCCGCCCCAAATCAGCCGTAGCCTGATGAATCTGCTCCGCCAACTCCCGCGTCGGCGCCACCACCAACGCCCGCACCTGCCGCAAATCCCCCGTCGCCAATCTCTGCAAAATCGGTAACATAAACGCCGCCGTCTTCCCCGTTCCCGTCTGGGCCAAACCCATCACATCCCCACCCGCCAGCACCAACGGCATCGCCTCCGTCTGAATCGGCGTCGGCTCCACAAACCCTGCCGCCTCAATCCCTCGTAATAACCGCCGATCCAAACCAAATTCTTTAAAATCCATCTTCTTATTCTAATCCCTTGTCTCCACCCATATCTATCATTTTAGTAAGCAAACAATTAATTATACCCCCATTCCCCCTTTTCCACCATCCCCCCCCCAACCTCGGGTGCATTAACAAGTTGTCAGACAGCCAAAGGCAATGAGTGCCATTGGTCAGATAAATAAGCAGCTCGGGCTTTGGCCACTTTAATCGCCATCTCGGTATTCCATGAGGCGCCAGGTACCTTCATACGCATCAAACCAA
>DATHYN010000154.1:0-5966 GCA_035459145.1 Anaerolineae bacterium
GGGTGGCTCAGTTGTGGCGGATTAAGGGGTTGTATGATTTGGCGGCGCATTGGTTAGCGGTGGGGGTGACGACGGCGCAGGAGTTAGATGATTCGGTGGGAGAGGCGTTGGCGTTGAGTCATTTAGGGGGGATTGCGCAACAGAAGGGGGATATTGGGGTGGCCGAGGGGCATTGGCGGCGGGGGTTGGATTTGGCGTATGATGCGGATGATGATGATACGATTTTGACATTGTTAACGCAGTTGGGGGATTTGGCTGATGATCGGGGGCAGTTGACGATGGCGGAGATGTATTGGCGGCAAGGGTTGACGTTGGCGGAGAGTAAGGGGAAGACGGAGGCGAAGATTGGTTTGTTGACCTTTTTGGGGCATTTATTGCGTAAGCGGGGGAATTATAAACAAGCGGAGATGAATTATCGGGAAGCGTTAGATTTGGCGGAATCGGTTGATAATAAGCGGTTGCGGCTGAATTTGATGACGGATTTGGGACATTTATTTGCGGCGCGGGATGATTATGCGGGGGCACAGGGGTATTATCAGTCGGCGTTGGGTTTGGCCGAGGGGTTGGGTTATCGGGAGCGGATTAGTTACTTATCGGTTTATTATGGGGATATGTTATTTTATCAGGGGCAGTGGGATGAGGCGGCGCGTTATTATGGGCGAGGGTTGTTTTTAGCGCAGGAGATGGGGCATCGGGGGAATCAGTCGTTGGTGTTGGGGCAGTTGGGGCAGTTGGCGTTGGTGCAGGGGAAGTTGGCCGAGGCGGCGTCGTTGTGGCCGGATGCGTTGGCTCTGGCGAAGGCGGTGCAGAATCCGGAGCAGATTTGTGTGATTTTGGGGTATCAGGGGGATTGTTGGTTGATTCAGGAGCAGTATGAGAAAGGGGAGGAGGTGGTGAAGGAGGCGGTTAATGTGGCCTTGCAGATGGGGCATAATGGGTTGATTTGTGCATCATTGTATCGGTTGGGGATGTTAGCGATGTTGGCGGGGAAGGAGGATGAGGCGTTAGTAGCATTCAAGGATAGTGAGAAGATTGCGGAAGAGGTGGGATTGCGGCGGTGGTTGGCATTGGGTTGGTGGGGTCAGGCGCAGTTGATGGCGCAGGGGGGTGGGGTGGCCGAGGCGCGGGAGTTGGGAGAGCGGGCGGCCGAGGTATTAGAGCAGTTGGGGCATTATGGGGCGGCGGAAGTACGGGCATGGTTACAGCAGTTATAAAGGAAGCGGACAATGAAGAAATTAACAGATCGCGAATTATTAAATTATATGATGGATGTGAGCCGTGAAGTGGCTGATATTGAAGATTTAGATGAATTGTTAGATTATGTGATGGGGGAGGTTTTTCATTTAACGGAAGCGACGGCGGGATATATTGTTTTGGTTGAGGATGATGGGCAGTTAGATTTTCAGTTGATGCAGGATAGTGACGGGAATGATTTGGAGAATGATGCGGATTTAATCAGTACGACGTTATTAAGTCAGGTGGTTAATTCCGGGGAGCCGTTGGTGTTGCGGGATGCGATGCGAGATGAACGGTTTGCACAGGCGATGAGTGTACAGAACTTGCAGATTCGGTCGATTATGTGTTTGCCTTTGATTTCACGTAACCGGGTGATTGGAGCGATTTATATTGAAAACCGAACCTTGGATGGGCGTTTTGATCAGGATGATTTGCCGGTGATGGAAGTGTTTGCTAGTCAGGTAGCGATGGCAATTGAGCGCGCGGCATTGAATTGGCGCGATTAAATCATGGTGTGATGGTTGCACTATTTGCCAAGGGGAGGGATAATTGATCTGTTATGGGATTTCATAGTTCAGGCTGGTTTGCCTACATTCGACATGATGAAAATCAAGATAGACCCAAAGTTGATCGTCAATTATTGCGACGGGTTTGGTCTTTTGCCCAACCACACCGGCGCAAGGTGGGGTTGTTGTTATTGACGTTGCTGTTAATATCGGGCTTGTCGAATATATCGCCATTGTTGTATCGGGATTTGATTGATACGGCGTTACCGGAGAAAGATTTTTGGCGATTGAACATATTGGCGTTGGGGATGGTGTTGGTGCCATTATTGAATGGGTTGATTGGGGTGTGGCAAAGGAGGTTGAGCTCACAGGTTGGGGAAGGGATTATTTATGATTTGCGTCGGGCATTGTTTGATCATATGCAGAGTATGTCGTTGCGGTTCTTTACGGAGACACGAACGGGCGAGTTGATGTCGCGGTTGAATAATGATGTGGTTGGGTCGCAGAGGGCGATTACGGGTACATTGTTGACGATTGTGTCGAATGTGGTGGCGTTGATGACAACATTGCCGATTATGCTATTTTTGGAATGGCGGTTGACGTTGTTGGGGTTGGTGATATTGCCTTTGTTTGTGTTACCGGCGCGGCGGGTGGGTTTGATTTTGCGGCGTATGCGACGGCAGTCGATGGAGTACAATGCGGAGATGAACGCGAGCATCAATGAGACGTTGAATGTGAGCGGGGCGTTGCTAGTGAAGTTGTTTGGGCGGACAGGTTATGAGCGTGAGCAGTTTGCGACGCATGCAAGTCGGGTGCGAGATATCGGGATTGAGTCGGCAGTGGTGAGTCAATGGTTTTTTTGGGGATTGAGCTTATCGAGTGCGATTGGGACGGCGATGGTGTTTTGGCTAGGTGGCTACTTGGTGTTGCAAGATCAGTTTTCAATTGGTGATGTGGTGGCGTTTGGAACGTATTTGACGCAACTGTACGGGCCGTTAATGTCGTTGACGAATGCGCCGGTAGAGTTTGCGCAGAGTATGGTTAGTTTTGAGCGGGTGTTTGAGGCGTTGGATATTCCGGTAGAGATAGAAGAGGCGGAAGGGGCGACAGCGTTGGGTGCGGTTGATGGGTTGATTGAATTTGATGATGTTTGGTTTAGTTATCAGCCAGCAATGGGGAAGGTGGGTTTAGATGAGGTGGCGCGGTTTACGTGGGGTGGTAGTGCCGCACATTTAAAGCGGGGTAAAGCGGCGCAGGGTGTCAATGGAGTGGGTAAAGAGAATGGGGAGAATCAAGAGATGGAGATGCGGTGGGCGTTAGAGGCGTTAGATTTTCGGATTGAGCCGGGTCAGTTGGTGGCGTTGGTGGGGCCGAGTGGTGCGGGTAAGACGAGCACAACGTACTTGATTCCACGGTTGTATGATCCACATAAAGGGACGGTACGAATTGATGGTCATGATATTCAGGGTGTGACATTAGCGTCATTAGCTGATAATATTGGTATGGTGACGCAGGAGACATATCTGTTTTATGATACAATTCGGGCTAATTTGCTGTATGCGCGGTCGGAGGCGACGGAAGAGGAGATTGTAGCGGCGGCGCAGGCGGCCAATATTCATGAGCTGATTATGTCATTGCCAGATGGGTATGAGACGGTGGTTGGCGAGCGTGGGTATCGGTTGAGTGGTGGTGAGCGGCAGAGAATGGCAATTGCGCGGGTTATTCTCAAGGATCCACGGATTTTGGTGTTAGATGAGGCGACATCGAGTTTAGATTCTTTATCGGAGAAGTTGATACAAGAGGCATTGCATCGAGTGATGGAAGGGCGGACTAGTTTGGTGATTGCGCATCGGTTATCAACGATTTTAGCCGCGGACAAGATTTTAGTATTAGATAACGGCCGTTTAGTCGAGCAAGGTACACATAGTGACTTACTGGCCCAAGGTGGTTTATATGCCACTTTATATGAAACACAATTTCAGACTGAGCAAGAGCAATAAGTCTGTATTTAAACACGCAGATATCATTTGGGAGTCTGTCGAAATTTACAAAATAAGGAAAAATTAATTCATGACTGAATCACAACCTCATGATGTAGCTGTGTTCTTCGATTTTGAGAACATCGCTTATTCATTACAACGAGAATATAATCAAAACGCAAACTTTGAGTTATTGATGGACAAGTGCCAAGAGTTTGGCCGAGTTGTTACGGCGCGGGCTTATGCTGATTGGAGCCGTCATACACCGGTTATTCCGCCATTGCAGGCGAGTGGCTTTGATCCGATTTATGTTCCAACCTATTTTTACAATAAAAATGAGACATCAACACGCAAGAATGCGGTTGATATTCATATCGCGATTGAAGCGATGGAAGTATTGCACACACGTAAACATGTCCAGACGTTTGTGTTATTGACGGGGGACAAGGATTTCATTCCTTTGGCGCATGCGTTGCGGCGTCAGGGGAAGCGGATTGTGGCCGTGGGTGTGCAAGGGACAACATCGCCCTATTTGCAACAAGCGGTTGACGAATTTATGTTTTATCATCAAGTTTGGGAACCGGCCCGTGGCAACCAATCGATTGATGATGTGTATCGCACGTTAGTGGAAGCGGTTAAACATTTACAAAAATCGAAACGGCGGGCGATGCTGCCTAATGTGAAGCATACGTTGAGTGAGCTTTTAGGTGGTTTTGATGAGAAGAAATACAAAGGGGCTGACGGCAATAATTTCCGGAAGTTCAAAGATTTTATCTTAGAAGCACAACGATTAGGTTATGTGGAGTTGTCAACAACGGGGACGGTTAATGAAGTTGTTTTATCGGGACAACGTCGCCGTGATAGCCGTGATAGCCGTGATAGCCGTGATAGCCGTGATAATCGGGAGAGTCGCAGTAATAATGGGCGGGGACGGAGCAGTCGTGACAGCCGTGACAGCCGTGATAGTCGCGATAGCCGTGATAGCCGTGATAGTCGCGATAGTCGCGATAGTCGCAGTAACCGTGATCGACGTGATAGTAGTAGCAGTCGTGATCGGCGGGATAGTCGGTCATCGGGTAAAGAGAGCAATAAATCGAGCCGGAGTCAAGAGCGGAGTCAAAAGGATACGAGTTCGAGTGACGAACCGGTTTACGATAAACGCGCGTTGCGGGCAGCTTTTGCCAATTTGGTGAAAGCGGTGACCCAAGCGCATGAAGAAGGGAAATCATTCCGGGCGGCATCGGTGAAGAGTATTATGCGGGCGTTATCACCAGGTTTTGATGAGAAAAATTTGGTTGATCGTGATGGGAAGCGATTCACACGATTCACTGATTTTGCGCGGGCGGCAGAGTTAGAAGGGTTGGTATCGTTGACGGGGAAAGGGAAGTATGTTGAGATTCGGCCGTTGAATAGTGAGATTGATGAAGCTGAAGAGAGTGATGAGGTCGAAGATGTGGAGGAAGAAGAAGGGGTGACGGCCGAGGTTGAAGATGCGGTTGAAGAAGATGCCGATGAGGTTGAAGAGGATTACGACGAAGACGAAGACGAAGCTGATGTTGACGAAGACGATGTTGACGAGGACGATGTCGATATTGATGAAGACGAAGAGGATGATCAACATTTTGATGCTGTGTCACCGAGCGCGTTGATGACTAATCAAGATGAAGGGATTGATGAATTTGAAGCCCGTCAGTTGATTATTGATGCGTTACAGGCGTTTGAGTATCCTGCTTTGGCTTATCCCATCAACCAATATTGCCAAGAAACACGTGATGAGCGTGGTGTGGATTTGCCTAATTATCGGATTCATAAGTTGTTAGCTAGTGCTGTTGCCTCAGGCGTTTTGCGTGAGGTGGAAGAGATGTCTAGTTCTAACCTTAAATATTATGAGTTAACTGATGATGGGGCTGTGATTGCACGTTATTTGGCCGATGCTGAATAAAATTTGTGCGGCTTGGATGTGAACGCATCGGGCTAGTTGGGGCATTTCGGCGAAGGATACTGTCGTTTTTGGGATCAGGGTTGGTGAAAAGAGGGGGTTTGTTCCGGCATGGATCGCCCGAGCGTGAACGCATCGGGCTAGTTGGGACGCCTCCTCGAAGGAGGCTTGGGAGCTGATTTAGCGGTGAAATGTTAAAAAACGACAGTATTCTCGAAGGGGGTTAGGGTGTTTTCTTATTTAGTAGGGTAGGGCTCGACATCGGGGCCGATTAGTTCTTGGAAAAGTTCTAGGACTTCTCCTTCT
>DATHYN010000155.1:0-8619 GCA_035459145.1 Anaerolineae bacterium
CATTGTTTCGGCCAATTGGCCTAATTGTTGGATAAATTGACTCACTCGTGTTTTGATTTTCATAACCCATACCTTGTTCGTTTTGGTTATGTTATCTTTTTCTCCCCTTTCTTGCCAATTTTACACTTTTCGAATTGCTGCTCTCGAAGACAATTCAGTTGTTGGCAATATTATCACCGAAGATACCGGCTACGGCACCGACAGCGATCAGGATGGCGATCCCTTGTTTATGCACGCCCATACTCCACCTATTACCGGCACCCTTGAAATAGAACGAGATGGCACCTTTACCTATACACCACCCCTGAATTGGTCTGGCGTCGTCGAATACACCTACATGATCAGTGACAACTATCTTGAAAATGATGGTTTAGGCGACTTTGGCCCAGCTCCCTTTGACATCTTTGGCAGTGGCAACAGTTGGGCTGTTACTTTAGGCGATCTTGATGGCGACAATGACCTTGATGCTGTCTTTGCTCACAGCAATGGTGCTCAAGAAGTCTGGCTAAATAGCGGCCTAGGCAACTTTGGGGCCGCTCCTTTTGATATATTTGGCGGTGGTTCTAGTTTAGACATGGCTCTAGGTGACGTCGATGGCGACAATGACCTTGATGTTGTCATTCCTAATTATAATGACCAGCCCCAAGAGGTATGGTTAAATGATGGCAGTGGTAACTTTGGCTTGACTCCTTTTGACACCTTTGGCGCTGGTGATAGTCGCGCCGTTGCTTTAGGCGATCTTGATGGCGACAATGATCTTGATGCTGTTATTGCCAATAATGACGGCTACCAAGAAGTTTGGTTGAATGACGGCACTGGTAACTTTGGCTCCACCAGATTTGATATTTTTGGTACTGGTAATAATCCTAGTCGAGACCTAGCTTTAGGTGATTTTGATGGCGATAACGATCTTGATGTCGTTATCGTCGCTTATAATGGTGGCGCCCACGAAGTTTGGACAAATGATGGCAACGGGTACTTTGGCTTTACCCCGGTTGCTTCTTTTGGTAGCAGTAACAGTAGTTCCGTGACCGTAGGTGACGTCAACGGTGACAACGATTTAGATATTGTTGTCGCAAATGCAGGCAGCTCCCAGCAAGTCTGGTTAAATAACGGTAACCTGACATTTGGAATATATGATATTTTTGGAAATCCTCTCCCCAATGACACCTTTGGCGGTGGCAATAGCCAATCAATTGTCTTAGGCGATCTTGATGGGGACAATGACCTTGATGCGGTTGTCGCCAATTATAACGGAGCCCAAGAAGCTTGGTTAAATAACGGTGCGGGCAACTTTGGCTCAGCCGCCGTTGACATTTTTAGTGCGGGCAATAGTATGGAAATCGCCCTAGGCGATGTCGATGGGGATAATGACCTTGATGTCGTCATTGCCAACACCTCAGATCAAGCCCAAGAGGTATGGTTGAATCAAAATAGCGCCAGTAACAGCTTGGTCAGCAACAGCGCCACCATCACCCTAACCATCACTCCCGTTAGCGATCCTCCTATCGCCACCGATGGTCACTATACCATTGTCCCCAACAGCTCAGTTACGAGTAATATTATCACCCATGATGCTGGCTATGGTGTCGACAGTGATGGTGATGGCGATCCCTTAACTGTTGATACCTATACGTCCCCTATCACTGGCACCCTTGATTTACGTCCTGATGGCACCTTCACCTACACCGCACCTATTAATTGGTTAGGGACAGTTACCTATACCTACACAATTAATGATGAACTGCTGGCTAATCTAAATAGTAATAACTTGAGAAAGTTTACCTCAATAAGCAATCTAGCCACTATTACTATAACCGTTAATGTCTCACCTACAGCTACAGATGGTGAGTACATGACTCTCGAAGATAGTTCCGTCAGCGGCAATATTATTACCGAAGATACCGGTTATGGCGTTGATAATGATGAGGATAATAATCCTATAACGATCTATACCCATACATCCCCTATTACCGGCACCCTTGATTTACGCCCTGATGGTACCTTCACCTATACCCCGCCAGCTAATTGGTCGGGCATAACAACTTATACCTATACAATCAGTGATCAAAATACGCATTTTCTCAATAGTCGCAATTTTGGGTCGACTCCCTTTACTACATTTGGTACTGGTTATAGTTTTGATATCGCCTTAGGCGATATCGATGGGGACAATGACCTCGATGCTATCATTGGTAATGATGACTCCCAACCACAAGAAGTGTGGTTGAATGATGGCCAGGGCAATTTTGGCCAGGTTAGTGACATGTTTAACAACGATGGACTTGTTATTGCCTTAGGCGATGTTGATAACGATAATGATTTAGACATTGTTACTGCTGGCTTTTTTGATAACAATCAACAAGTGTGGCTCAACAATGGTGATGGTGACTTTGGGGTGAACCCCTTTGCTACTTTTGGCGCTGGCTATAGCATCGACATCGCCTTAGGCGATCTTGATGGGGATAATGACCTTGATGTGGTCATTGCCAATACAACAGGTCCCCAAGAGGTTTGGTTAAATGATGGTACCGGCAACTTTGGCTCAACCCCCTTAGCTACTTTTGGCGCTGGCAATACACGATCAATCGCGTTAGGTGATGTTGATAGTGATAATGACCTTGATATCGTGATTGTTCAATCATCAGATCAAGCCCACGAAGTATGGCTCAATGATGGTGCCGGTAATTTTGGGGCTTCTCCCTTTGTCTCCTTTGGCGCTGGCGATAGTCGGTCAGTTGTTTTGGGTGATGTTGATGGTGATAATGACCTTGATATCGTCGTGGCTCAATCTTCAAACCAGGCCGAAGAGGTTTGGCTCAATGATGGCACAGGCAACTTTGGCCTAACCCCTTTTGTCACTTTTGGCACTGGTCATAGTTATTCAGTTGCTTTAGGTGACATTGATGGGGATAATGACCTTGATGCTGTCGTGGCTAACTTTTCAGGCCAAGCCCAAACTTTATGGCTCAATGATGGCACTGGTGCTTTTGGCTCAGCTCCTTCAGCTACCTTTGGTGCACATGACAGTTTAGCTGTCGCTTTAGGTGATATTGATGGTGATAATGACCTTGACGCCGTCATTGCCAATTACAATAATCAAACCCAAGAAGTTTGGCTCAATCAGAAGGAAATTGTTGATTCTGTCAGCAATGTAGCCACTATTACCATTACAACCACACCAGTTAACGATGCGCCTATAGCGACAGACGGCAACTACGTTGCCCCAGAAGACACACTCATTACAGGCAATGTTATTACAGAAAATAGTGGTTATGGTGTTGATACGGATGTCGAAAATGATCCACTCACTGTTTATACCTATACTGTACCAACTGTAGGTGCACTTGATGTACGCCC
This sequence comes from Anaerolineae bacterium, assembly GCA_035459145.1. Lineage (GTDB taxonomy): Bacteria > Chloroflexota > Anaerolineae > Promineifilales > Promineifilaceae > DATHYN01. Next base: position 3,361 of record DATHYN010000155.1, read on the forward strand.
TGATGGCACTTTTACCTATACCCCACCAATCAATTGGTCAGGCATAGTCACCTATACCTACATAGTTACAGATACGGCTATAAGCAATATAAATTCTAGGCGTCTTAATAGCAACCCCAACCCATTGATAATAGCCCCCTTTAGCCGCCTTAATAGCAACCCTAGCTTGTTAAGTAATAGGGGAACTATTACGATCACAATCACATTAGTCAATTATTTGCCTGTGGCCACAGATGGCAATTACACGATTATAGATACAACTGCCCCGCTTACAGGCAACATCATTACCGAAGATAGTGGCTATGGTATCGATAGCGATAACGATAACGAACCCTTAACTGTATACACCTATACTCTGCCCCTAGCAGGTGCTCTTGATTTACGACCTGATGGTACCTTTACCTATACCCCTCCCACCAGTTGGCCTGGAATCGTGACATATACTTATGCTATCCATGATGGAAATAGAATAAGCAAGACTTTCGGTTCCCCCCCCCTTGATACCTTTGGCGCTAGTGCTAGCTATTCAATTGCCTTAGGCGATGTTGATGGGGATAATGACCTTGATGCTGTTGTTGCCAATATCGATGGTGAAGCCCAAGAAGTGTGGCTCAATGATGGTGCTGGCAATTTTGGTACCGTTGCTTTTGATACCTTTGGTGCTGGCGAAAGTGTTGATATCGCTTTAGGCGATCTTGATGGAGATAATGACCTTGATGTCGTGGTTGCCAATTACTACGGCCTAGCCCAAGAAGTATGGCTTAATGATGGTAGCGGTAATTTTGGGGTGGTCGCTTTTGATACCTTTGGCGCTGGCGATAGCTACGCAGTGGCCTTAGGTGATCTCGATGGGGATGGCGACCTTGATATCGCCATTGCCAATGACGCCAATCAACCACAGGAAGTATGGCTCAATGATGGCACTGGTAATTTTGGTGCCGCCCCCTTTGATACTTTTGGTGGTGGCAACAGTGCGAACATCGCCTTAGGCGATGTCGATGGGGATAATGACCTTGATGCTGTCATTGCTAATTTTTCAGGCCAAGCCCAAGAAGTATGGCTTAATGATGGCAGCGGCAATTTTGGGGCGGCCGCTTTTGATACCTTTGGCGCTGGCGATAGCTATTCAGTGGCCTTAGGCGATCTTGATGGAGATAATGACCTCGATGTCGTGGTTGCCAATGACACCAATCAGCCACAGGAAGTATGGCTCAATGATGGGACGGGCAATTTTGGGGCGGCCGCTTTTGACATCTTTAGCGCTGGCAATAGTCATTCAGTGGCCTTAGGTGATGTTGATGGGGATAATGACCTTGATGTGGTCATTGCTAACCTCGATCAAGCTCAAGAAGTATGGCTGAATAATGGTTCAGGCAAATTTAGTGGGTCTGTATTTGATACCTTTGGCAGTGGGCGCAGCCTGAGCATTGTTTTAGGCGATGTCGATGGGGACAATGACCTTGATGTGGTTGTTGCTAGCATCGATCAAGCTCAAGCCGTGTGGCACAATCGAAGTGATACTCTATTTACTTCTATAAGCAATATGGCCACAATTACGATAGCCACACGTAGCCCACCTGTGGCTACCGATGGCGCCTATATGACTGCCGAAGATACAGCAGTTACAGGTAATATCATTACCGAAAATAGTGGCTATGGTTCTGATTATGATATCAACAATGACCCCTTGGGGATCTACTCGTATACGCTCCCCATAACAGGGACACTTAATCTCCAAACGAATGGTACCTTTACCTACACACCACCGCTTAATTGGTCGGGTATGGTAACCTATACTTACATCATTAGTGATGGCATCACTTTTAATATAGGCACCGGCAATTTTGGCTCACTTCCTTTTGATACATTTGGTAATGGTGATAGCCAATCAATCGCCATCGGTGATCTAAACGGTGATAATGCTCTCGATGTTATTGTCGCTAACAGTAATGGCCAAGCCCAAGAAGTGTGGCTCAATGACGGTACGGGTAATTTTGGAGCCTCTGCCTTTGCTACTTTTGGGGCTGGTGATACCATCGACGTCGCTCTAGGTGATGTTGATGGGGACAACGACCTTGATGCCGTCATTGTCAATAATGATAATGATCAAGAAGTATGGTTGAATAATGGTTTAGGCGACTTTGGCCTAACTGCTTTTGGTAGCTTTGGCGGGCAAAATGGAACAGCGATTGCTTTAGGCGACATTGATGGTGATGATGATCTTGATGCGCTGGTTAGCATCGCTACGAAAAAAACTCAGGTATGGCGCAATGATGGCACCGGCAATTTTGGCCCGATTGCTGCTGATAACTTTGGAGATAATAATGGCCTCGCTGTTACTTTGGGTGATGTCAATGGTGACAATCATCTAGATGCCATTATTACCAATGGTGACCAAGGACAAGAAGTATGGCTCAATGATGGCTTTGGTAACTTTGGGGGGGCTGCGATTGATACCTTTGGGGCAGGAACGAACACTGCTCTCGTGTTAGGTGATGTTGATGGTGATAATGATATTGATGCCATTGTCGCCAATGACAGCAACCAAGCCCAAGAAGTGTGGTTGAATAATGGCTCAGGCGACTTTGGCCTAACTGCTTTCGATAGCTTTGGCGGCGGTAATAGTAGGGCCCTCGCCTTAGGCGACCTCGATGGGGATAATGATCTGGATGTTGTTGTCGCTAATTATAATGGTCAAACGCAAGAAGTTTGGTTAAACGATGGCTCAGGTGATTTTGGCCCAGCTGTTTTTGATACTTTTAGTGGCGGTAATAGTACTGCTCTGGCTTTAGGTGATGTTGATGGCGACAATGATCTTGATATCATCATGGCCAATGATTTAGGCGAAGCCCAAGAAGTATGGTTGAATCAAGATTTTTGGACGCCATCGTTAAGTAATAGGGCGACAGTAACGGTGACGGTAACGGCCGTTAACGACCCCCCGATCGCTCTTGGCGAAACCTATACCATGACCGCCAATAGTACTCTCACTGTCACCGCCCCCGGCATCTTAGCCAACGATAGCGACCCCGTCGAAGGAGATAGCTTCACGCTCGTCCTCCAAACCAATGTTAGCACCGGCACCCTTGACCTGAACAGCAATGGGGCTTTCACCTACACGCCCCCTGTCGACTACAGTGGTCCCATCACCTTCACCTACTACGTCACTGATGGTGACAATTCCGATCTGGTTACTACCACTATCCTTGTCGAGCCGGATGGTTGTTTCCCCCCGGCATCAGTAACAACTGTCGACATTTCTATGATGGCTAATGATGCCAGTTTCACTTGGATAACGAATGGGGCGACTAACTACCAGCTATGGTGGAGTAGCAGTGACCCTTATTTTAGTGCCGGTGATGCCGGTAGTACGGTTGCTGATACAGTCACCGAGCCGCCCGCGACTCATATTGGTGGTTTAGGTGATGCCGGTACCAATTATTATTATCTCGTCATTGGGCAGGCAAGTTGTGGGGCATCGTCGTTGGCGTCAAACCGGACGGCCGAGTTTGATTTCAATATCGTGCCAGGCACACCCTAGGCTGTTGAGCAGGTAGGATTTGCGGAGACCGAAGCTGGATGAAGGTGGTGTTAGGCGTGGATTCCGGCCGAAGTTTATCCTCATGCAGATGGGGGCCGGAATGATATAGGTAATCGGAAATTTGCTATTGTAACCTGAGTTCGATAATTGATTAAGCCGGTGTAGCTGTTGGTTAGGGTGTCATTAGGGCAGATTTCTCGACTTCGTTCAATCCTTGATTTATGAGTGAGGTGTATCGAGAGTGGGGCGGATTGAACTGCGCTCGAAATGACGTTGGGAGGAGAGGGTGAAATATCGAACTCAGGTTATTGTAATTATGTGTAGGGGTAAGGTTTGGTGGGTTTTGACGCAGATTTTGGGGATTTTGGGGATTTTTTTGTTGATTTAGAGGTAAGTTTAGGGTTGTTCGGGTTATTGGAGGGGGATTGTGAATTGGCGAACTCAGGTGTGTATGGTTAGAAAAAATTTATAAATTTGTGGTATCGTTAGGGAGGTTGGCTTTTTAATTTTTGAGTAGGAGTGTGGGATTATGAATCGTCGGGTGTTGTTGGGATTATTGGTGGGGGTGGTTGTGGTGCTGGTGGGGGCGGGTGTTTGGTGGTGGCGGGGAGAGCAGACGGCGGCGGTGGGGGCGGCGCCGGGGTATGTGGGTTTGTTGGCGGCGCCGAATCAGGCGGGTTTTGCGCAGGCGTTGGAGCCGGGGGGGATTGAGTTGCCGGCGGATTTGGGGGCGCATGAGGATTATCAGACGGAGTGGTGGTATTATACGGGGAATTTGGAGGCGGCGGATGGTCATCAGTTTGGGTTTCAGTTCACTATTTTTCGGAATGCGTTGACGCCGGAGATGGCCGAGGGGGTATCGGAATCTGAATGGCGGACGAATCAGATGTATATGGCTCATTTTGCGGTGAGTGATATTGGGGGGGAGGCGTTTTATGCGGAGGAGCGGTTTAGTCGGGGGGCGTTGGGGTTAGCGGGGGCGGAGGCGGCCCCGTATCATGTGTGGTTGGAGGATTGGGAGTTGGTGGAGGTGGGTGAGGGGGTGGTGCGGTTGGTGGCCGAGGGGGAAGCGATGGGATTGGATTTGTTGTTGACGCAGACGACGCCACCGGTGTTTCATGGGGAGGATGGTTTGAGTCAGAAGGGGGCGGAACGGGGGAATGCGTCGTATTATTATTCGTTTGTGCAGCAGGTGGCCGAGGGGACGGTGCGGATTGGGGAGGAGCGGTTTGAGGTGACGGGGAAGGCGTGGAAGGATCATGAGTATAGTACGAGTGCGTTGAGTCCGGGGGCGGTGGGTTGGGATTGGTTTTCGTTGCAGTTTGATGATGGGCGGGCGTTGATGTTTTTTGAGATTCGGCGGGAGGATGGGAGTTTGGAGCGGTTTTCGAGTGGGAGTTTGATTGGGGCCGAGGGGGAGGTGCGGGATTTGAAGGTTGAGGATTGGGTGATTGAGGTGACGGATGAGTGGCGGAGTCCGCATACGGGGGCGGTTTATCCGGCGGGGTGGGAGGTGGCGATACCGAGTGAGGGGTTGGTGATGCGGGTGCGGCCGTTGTTGGCGGATCAGGAGTGGCATGGGACGGCGACGTATTGGGAAGGGGCGGTGGCGTTTGAGGGGGAGGCGAATGGGGTTGAGGTGAGTGGTAAGGGGTATGTAGAGATGACGGGGTATTAGTGAGGAAGGAGGTAGGGGCCGAGGTGAAGAGGGGGGGCTT
>DATHYN010000156.1:0-2950 GCA_035459145.1 Anaerolineae bacterium
ACAGCATGGGGGGGGCAATGGGGGGGGGCGGGGGTGGTCCAGTGACGGCCGTGGATATGAATTGTGCCGCCATCTGGGGTGTATTTAATCGCATTGCGGATAATGTTACCGATGACAAGGTTTAGGGATTCGCGGTCGCCCATGACACGAGGCAGATATTCGAGGTCGGGGTCAGTGGTGAGGATTTGTTGGCGGTTGGTGACATCTTCAGCAAAGTCACGGACGAGACGGCGAATGAGCAGTTCGAGGCTAGTCGATTGGAGATTTAGTTGGAGGGCGCGGTTATCGATTTTGACCATCATGAGCATACTATTAACAATGGTATGGAGACGGTTGGCACCAGAGATGATGCCATCGATAAAGCTGGTTGCATTTTGAGGAGATTGTTTCATCAGTTGGCCGTACCCTTTGAGGACGGCAACGGGGGTACGGAGTTCATGGGCGGTGATAGCGATAAATTTGGCTTTGGTTCGTTCCATCTGTTCGAGTTCGGTGAGGGTTGTTTGCAGGTCAGCGGTGCGGCGGGCGACCTCTTTTTCGAGCGCTTCATTGAAACGGGTAACTTGTTGGTAGAGTTGGGCGTTTTGGAGGGCGATAGCGGCTTGGCGGGAGATACCGATGAGGAAGTTGAGGTCGATTTTGGTGAAGGGGCCGAGTTGGCGGTCGCGGTAGAGGGACATGACCCCAATTGTTTCATCTTGGGCGACGATGGGGGCGCACATGAGATTTTGCTCTTCTTCTTCTTCGGGGGTGCCGGAGACATGTTGTGAGCGAGGGTCGTGGTCGATATCATTGATAATTTCAGCGATGCCCGTTTCGGCGACAACGCCGGTCACACCTTCGCCCAAGAGAACGACATCAGCGAGGAACTGTTCAGCGTAATCGCCGATGGCGATAGTGCCGTGGAAAGAATCAGCTTCTTGTTGACGGAGCCAAAGGATAGTGTTGCTGGCGTTGAATAGTTTGTGGGCATGGTGGGCGATACGGTTGAGAACAGTGTCAAGGTCTAGTGAGGAAGAGATATCTTGGCCGATTTGGGCGATAGTGGTCATTTCGTGGGCGCGGCGTTGGGCTTGTTGGTAGAGTTGGGCGTTGTCGAGGGCAACGGCCGTTTGCAAAGCCAAGCTCATAGCCAAAGTGACCCCTTCATCAGAAAACGGGGTTGATTCTTGACGGGATAAGGAGATACAGCCAATCACTTTGTTTTGTTGAATAAGAGGGGCTCCTAACCATGAGCCAGCGAGAAGAAAGGGGTATTGTTCATACTCAGGAAACGTTGCGGCCAAATCGGGCGTGATAATGGGTTGGTTTTTTTGAAAGATATGGAGCAAGGCATCACTGTTAGAGGGTAGGGGCAGCGGTTGGTGTTTTTCGGGAGCAGTAAAGCCACGAGCGGCGAGGCAAGTAATACTATTGTCATGCCAGAGAAGCAAGGCACTACGATCATGAGGGATGAGGGTGGCTAATTGGTCGAGAATTTTGGCGATGACATCGGCTAGATCGACATCGGCGGTGAGGGCGCGGCCAATTTCGTTCATGGCGAGGGTAAAGTGGCGTTGGGCCTGCTCTTGTTCGTAGAGAGAGGCGTAGTAAGAAGCCTCTTTTTGAGCCGCTTCAGTATTAAATTGCACCTGTAGGTTTTGCAATTTGCGCTCATTCTCTTCATTATAGACCGATTCTTTGGCCTCATGGAAGAGACGATAATGTTTTAAGGCAGATTTGTAGTCGCCCATACCCTCATAAGTTTCAGAGAGGGCATCATGACAGAGATGGATAAATTGTTTATGGCCAATCTCTTCAGAGAGGGTTAGCGCTTCTTGGAGGTATTTGATAGCGGGTGTCCATTGTTTGATGCGAGCGTACGATTCACCCATGATGCGTAAGCCAGTGGCATGGGCATCACGATATTGGCGCATAGAGGCCAATTGGATCGTTAGCTGGGCAAATTCTCGTGCTTGGCTGTGGTCGCCTAAGACCAGATGAATTTCGGCGATAGTGCTATGGATGGAGACTTCCATGCGGGGGAGATTGTTTTGTTGGGTGATGAGCAGGCTTTCGTAGCCACGAGCGAGACCTTCTTCCGGTTTGCCATATTTCATCAGTAAGTAGCTGATATTATTGAGAACGAGAGCGACCCAATAGGTTTTATTGGCTTTACGGAAAACGGTTAAGCTTTCTTCGAGGTATTTGAACGCTTCGGTATAGTTTTGTTGGTCATAGTAGCTGATACCGATACCGACAAGGGCGCTGCCATACCCTTCGTCATCACCAATTTGTTGGCTAATTTCTTGTTGGCGGTGGTAATATTTGACACATTCGGTACGGTTGCCGAGTTTGCGATAGGCACCAGCTAGATTGGTGAGGACACCGGGCATGTAGGCTGGGTAGTTGATTTCTTCGAGAATGTTGAGGGCTTCAAGAGAGAGATTAATGGCTGATTCGAAGCGGCCTTCGTAACTGGCGAGGCGGCCGAGGACGCGGAGAGCGCCAGCGCGGCCGCGTTGGTATGGTTCTTCGGGAGAGAAAGGGGTTTGGGTGGCTAATTCAAGGATTTCATTAGCAATTTGGCGGGCGCGGTCACCATCTTGTTTGAAGATGTGCCAAGCGAGATCGTTGAGAGCGTCAATATGGTCGGTAGGGGTTGTTGACTGCTCGATTTTTGTTTCTAATTGTTGTACTGATGCATCCATGGATAGATGGTAACGAATGATCGTGATTTGGGCAAGTTTTTGGGCTATTAAATTTTGGGTGAAATCTTTAGATTAAACAGCTTAAACAACTTATTAGAGTGTAACCGAAGTAATCTGAGATTTGCTGTTGTAATTATGTGTAGGTGTATTAAACTAAATATTGTCGACAGTTGATCTTGAAAATATGCCGTTTAATACGTTGAAGTTGTTAAGCTAAAAGTGTGAAATCTTTTGGTTAAACAACTTAGGGTAAGGTTTGG
>DATHYN010000157.1:0-10318 GCA_035459145.1 Anaerolineae bacterium
CATTGTTTCGGCCAATTGGCCTAATTGTTGGATAAATTGACTCACTCGTGTTTTGATTTTCATAACCCATACCTTGTTCGTTTTGGTTATGTTATCTTTTTCTCCCCTTTCTTGCCAATTTTACACTTTTCGAATTGCTGAATCCGCATCATCATTCACCCCATCCCCATCATTATCCCGATCATAAACATCTGGCTCACCATCGTTATCTGTATCCACACAAGGCACATTCAAATCATATAAATCAGGGAATGTCGTATTCCAAGTTGGACATTCCGTCCCATCCAAAATACCATCGTTATTGGTGTCCGCTTTCATCGGATTAAGATACCAATAGGTGACCATATCATAGGTAAAACCAGAAATCTCAACCGCATCTTCAATCCCATCCGAATCACTATCTGCATAAATCGGTATGGTTCCAATCTGATTAACTTCTAGACCATCACTCAACCCATCCCCATCCGTATCAGTGGCATCCGCTACCCCTTGACAAGCCGCGCTAGCACCACCTTGTTCCTCACAAGTTCCCCAATACGCTTCATCCACATCCAACAAACCATCCCCATCTGTATCCGTAGTATCTGTTATCGTCAATATCGACTCAATTTCTCTTCGTTCGGCTTCTGTCCGCGCCCCCAGTAACGACTCTTGCCTAAACATCGTCGCCGATAACTTATTGCTTGCCAATGGGTCTTGATGCCATTGCCAATCATCAGCCATCACGGCCGACCGAGCCTCCTCCAATGCCTTCGTTTTTTCCTGTTCAGCCTCTTGCTCCTCTTGGGCCAAAGCAAGTTGACTATTAAAGTTAACCGCCTGAACCGCTTGGATCATTGGCGTTAAAAGCATAGACGCAATCACCAACCCAATAACGCTCATATAAAAATAACGTGTTCGCCGATAGACCACGGCCATCCATACCAAACCCAGCGCAACCAAAATAAATCCAGTTATATTTATCGCTTCACCCCCCACGGCCACCACCTCCGCCCGCCTCAACCCCAACCATTGCCCCGGATCCATCACAAACGGTACCCCCATCTCCTCAATCCGCCCCCTATCAAACCCAGAAAAATTAGTCTCAATCGTAGCCTCAATCCGCCCCATCCTGTTTTGCGCCGGAAAACGCAAATCCATAACCAACCGACTCGGCAAACCCACCTCATTCAACCAAACTTCCCCTTCCCCTTGCATAAACCGATACATCGCGGGCAACTGCCGATCAATACCCGGGGGCAATGTCCCATACTGTTGTAACTGCTTATCAATCTCAGCCCGAATCAATTCTGTATAAGCATCTCTATCCACAGCAAAGGTGTAACGATCATAACTGAATGTTTGCTCCCCAACCCCCAATAATTCCGTACCCACATAAGCAAAATCAGTTGCTGTCCCCAAAAAGGCTAACGGATCACCATTTGGCGATAACAAATGAGGCATATCTCGCATCGGTTCCCACTCCTCTAAACCAACACGATGATAAGCCACACCCTCTTCGTACCGAATATCGTAACCATTGGCATCGTCACCACGACCATTTTGCCACAGGGTAAGATCCACCTTCTGCGCCAAGCGATTCATATCGCCCTCAATCACTAATCTTTCCGTCGTTGGTTGCTGTCCCGCATTCGTCAAACTCGGGACTGGATATGTTTTCTGGTTCATCTCCGTATCAAATTGATAGCGCCCACTATCTTGAACCCGTTGCCAAGCTTGCTTAACAGCCTCTGCCGGCGACAGATCCCTCCCCGCACTGGCTCCTTGCGGCCAACTAAACCATATCAATAATAAACCAACAAATAAAAGACAAATAACCTTACGCATAAGAATTTTCCTTGCTAGTAAGTACCAATAAAAGTCATAACAACAACACGCTCAATAAATTATTGCCCCAATCTGAGCAACTATCTTACCTTAAACTCAATAAATTTAGCAAGTTGGCCTAGGTTAAACTAAATATCTTCGATATGGCAAATTCAAAACCCCCTCCCTACGCAACATCGCTCTCACCGCTCCCTATATACACGACGGCCGTTTCGATACCCGCCAACAACTGATCGCCTTCTATAATAACGGTGTCCAAAACCACCCCAATACACGACCGCGCTTAGCAACAACATCGGCGCTTTCCAATATCCCCTTACCAGCGGTAACTAACTACCCAACCAACTTACAGCCCTTAACCAAAAAAGCCCGCTTGCTACCTATCTAACACCAGTAGATAAATAGTAAACGGGCTTTTCCCATATAACAGCATCTAAATAATGCCGCCTGTGATAACATTTATTTATTGCGCGGCAATATAACTAACCGCACCACCAACTGTATCCATACTGTCTAAAGCTTCACGAGTAATGGTAATGCCAAATTGTTGTTCAAATTGCAAAACCAATTCAGCCAAATCCATATCATCAGCCCCTAAATCAGTTTCAAAGTTTGCCTCAAGAGTGACCTTATCAGCCTCAACTCCTAAACAATTGGTTACAATACCTTTTACTTGTTCTAATACTTCTGCTTCACTAGCCATAATCTATTACTCCTAAAACATACCAGACAAGCATCCTGACTACATTTGCTCCTGACATGATTAATTTTCAATACTTCTAGTAAGATGCACTATTTTACTACGAACAATGCATTCTGACCATAGTCGTTTAGACCTAATTAATACAAACTATACATGCTTCAAATATTCACGTACCAATAACGCCGCCGTCACCCCCTCACCCGCCGCACTTGCTACCTGTTTCGTACTCCCCGCCCGCACATCACCCGCCGCAAACACCCCCGGAATATTTGTCTCCAAAAACATCGGTTCACGCCCATCAGCAAACAAACGACTGTCAAAACCCTCAATATGTACCAATTCATGTCCTGTTAACACAAACCCCCACTTATCAAGCAAGATGCCATCTTCCACCAAAAATGCCGAATTCGGCTCCAGCCCGATAAAAATAAAACTCCCATCCACATCTAACACAGCTTCTTCATTAGTCTGATTATTAACCAATTGCAAACCACTCAAATGTGAATTCTTACCCTTAAACGCTTTGACTTCATGATGCCACAAAACCTCAATTTGTGGATGAGCCACAACTTTCTCTCGAATAAACTGACTGGCCGTAAATTCGCCACCACGCACCACCATCGTCACTTTATCCGCAAATTTGGTCAAATGAAGGCTCTCTTCAGTCGCACTATTCCCCCCACCAATCACCGCCACATGCTTTCCTCTATAAAAAGGCCCATCACACGTCGCACAAAAATGTACCCCCGCGCCAATATAATCCGTTTCCCCCTCGGCCCCCAACCGCTTATACTTACTCCCCGTCGCCACCACCATCGCCAAACTCGTATACTCACTCCCATCATCCGTATGAATACTATGATAATTATCATGCGTATGCACCCGCGTCACCTCCTGCGCCTGCAAAATCTCCACCCCAAATTGCTCCGCTTGCCGTCGCAACAACGCCGCAAACTCACCCCCACCCACGCTATCAGGAAACCCCGGCATATTATCCAACTTCTCCGTTGCCGCCGCCTGCCCCCCCACCGCCGCCCGCTCCACCACCAACACGCTAATCGCTTCCCGCGCCGCATACAACGCCGCCGTTAAACCCGCCGGCCCCCCACCCACCACAATTAAATCATAATGATCACACTCCGCCTCTAACTTCAACCCCAACTTCTTAGCCAAATCCGCATTACTTGGCTCCGTCAAATACGTCCCATCCCCAAACATAATCGTCGGAATAATTCGCTTACCATCATTTGTCGCAATAACAAACTGCTCCGCTTCCTTATCTTCCTCTATATTGACCCAATTATACGGAATCTGATGCTCCCCTAAAAACTGCTTGCTCCGCCGACAATCTGGACACCAAAACGCACCATACACTGTAATTTCAGGATTTGTCATCTTTAACCTTCTTAACTCCTAATACTGCTGCTCCTAATTTTTCTTACAAACTGTTGGCTCATTTTCAAAGTAGGCTACAATAGAATTGTTACCTTTTACTGGTTACGATATCGAATCATAACCATAATTGCTAACAAAAGATAATATATCCCCTTTGATATAATCGCCCACGAGCTATCAAAATGTACCACAACCGCCCCACCTCGCCAATACCCTCGCTAATATCAAAGGGTATATTCGGGAAACCCACTCTGGTTTATCCCTTATTTTTTTTCTGCCCTATTTCTAGAGAAGAAGGAGATCGATATGAAAATCAAAACATTATTTATCTTGCTGCTAACAGCGTTTTTATTAGCCGCCTGCGGTGGTGAAGCCGAAAAACCGACTATCAAATTGGCTGAAAATCCCTGGACCGCCTCGGCCCTCAACGTCCAAGTCGCCAAAATTATCATCGAACAAGAACTTGGTTACCCCGTTGAAATTGTCTCCATCGACGAAAATCCCCAATGGGCCGCCCTAAGCAGTGGTGAACTGCACGCCAGTCTCGAAGTCTGGCCCTCTGGCCACGCCGATAACGTCGCCCAATATATCGATAACCAAGGCACCGTCGAACATGGTGGCAATTTAGGTCCTGTTGGCAAAATCGGCTGGTACACCCCCGCCTATATGCTCGAATCCCACCCCGAACTCGCCACTTGGGAAGGATTCACGTCCGATACCGCTGCCACCCTCTACGCCACCGCCGAAACCGGCGACAAAGGCCAATTCCTCACCGGTCCTCCCAGCTGGACCCAATATGACCAAGACATCATGAATAACCTCGGCATCAACTTCGAAGTCGTTCAATCAGGCTCCGAAGAAGCCATTGTCAGCGCCCTCGATTCCGCCGTTAGCCGCCAAGACCCCCTCCTCTTCTACTTCTGGACCCCCCACTCCATCCATGCCAAATATGACCTCGTCGAAGTCGCTCTCCCCGATTACAGCGAAGACTGCTACGCCAAAATCGACGCCGGCGGCGTCGATTGCGACTACCCCGCCGACGTCCTCTTCAAAATCTTCTCTAGTGACCTCAGCGAAGTCGCCCCCGATGTCCATCAATTCCTCCGCCAATTCTCCTATCCTACTGAGGAACAAATTAAATTGATCGCCGCCGTCGAACTCGATGGCAAAACAGTTGAAGAAACTGCCCAAGAATGGGTCAATAACAACGAAGCCACTTGGCGCAGTTGGCTCCCTAACTAAACGAATCAACCTATAACGAGGGCTGCCCTTCCCGTCAGCCCTCGTTCATACTTATATATTTATCCGTTTTGGTACAATCATGAAAAATAAATTTGCTCTTATCCTCTTTATCACCACCTGCACCACCCTTTTCCTCATTCTTTTTATTAATAATCTACAACCCATCCCCGCTCAATCCGCCACCAATACCACCACCTCACTCTTCGATGCCAGCTACGCCATTACCACCACCGCTGGCACAACCCTCACCTACACCCACCAATTCCTTAATGACACCCCCAATCCACATACATACGCCTTAACAGCAGCCACTTTGCCAGCATGGACAACGGCCGTTACCCCCACCACCATCACCCTCAACAACGGCCAATCCGCCATTATCACCGCCACCGTCACCATCCCCCCCAACGCCCTCCCCGGCATCCTCGCCCTCACCACCATCACCGCCACCACCGATGGCCTCGCCCCCAGCAATGTCTATAACACCGCCCTCATCGATAACCACACCCCTCTCGCCATCCCTCCCCTCCAAACCGGCCGCATGATCGACGGTCAACGTGTCTATACCCTCACCCATCATAACGATATCACCCAATTTTGGCCCGGTATCGATACCCCCACCGCTGGCTATAACGACAACAGCTACCTCGGCCCCACCCTCATCATGACCCGTGGCGAAATTATCTCCGCCCACATCACCAATAACCTCGACCAAGTCACCACCAACCATTGGCACGGCTTCCACGTCCCTTTCGAAATGGACGGCGGCCCCCACCAAGGCATACTCCCCGGCCAAACATGGCGCCCTACCTTTGAAATGCGTAACGAAACCGCCACCATGTGGTACCACCCCCATCCCCATCCCCACATCATCGGTGACCCCGCCACCGGCGAACAAGTCTACAGCGGTCTCTCCGGTATGATTCTAATCAAAGACGATAACCCCAACGCTGCCAACCTCCCCCAAACCTACGGCGTCGACCAATTCCCCCTCATCGTCCAAGACCGTAACTTCAACCCCGATGGCACCTTCGACTACCGTCTCGACAACCAAAACAACTTGCGCAAAGGTGACCACTTCTTAATCAACGGTACCCTCGCCGGCAACCTCGACGTCCCCGCCCAACTCGTCCGCTTCCATATCCTCAACGCCGCCAACGCCCGTTTCTACCAATTTGGCTTCAGTGATAACCGCACCTTCCAACTAATCGCCTCCGATGGTGGTCTACTCAATGAACCCGTTCCTCAAAGCCGCATTTGGCTCGGCCCTGGCGAACGCGTCGAGATTGTCGTCGACTTCAGCGGTGAAACCGATAACTCCCTCCACTTCATGGCCTATAACTCCGAAATCGGTGACGCCCTCCTGCCCGGCCACATTGCTGACCAATATGACCGCGCCAACATCATTCTCGCCACCTTCCACGTCACCCCCCAAACCCCCAACCCTATCCTATCCCTCCCCCTTACCCTCAACAACATCCCCCGCCTCAACGCCCAACTCGCCGTCCACACCCGCACATTCTTCCTCCAATCACCACCCGCCATCAATGGCGACACCTTCGACATGGACACCATCAACATCGCCACCGAACTCGGCACCATCGAAGTCTGGTCCTTCATCAACATCTCCGACCAACCCCACCCTATGCACATCCACGATGACCAATTCCAAATCCTCAGCCGCAACGGCAATCCACCCGCCCCCCACGAAATGGGCTGGAAAGATACCGTCACCGTTAACCGTGGCGAACGCGTTAACATCATCAAAGGCTTCTACGATTTCAGCAATCCCAACGGCCCCTACATGTACCATTGCCACATCCTCGAGCATGAAGATGCCGGCATGATGGGCCAATACACCGTCCTCGAAACCAGCCAAATCTACCTCCCCTCCGTCCTCCGCTAATCCCCCTTAGGTGGTGCGATTTGCTAAATCGCACCACCCACAAAGCCCAAAATATTATGGCAACTCCCACTTAACCCGACTATAATAGCACCAATAACAAATCACCAACAAGGAGATAAACCCCTGACAACACTTAAACCACTACCTGCTATCTTCTATCTCATTTTCAAACTCATCGGCTTACAAATCGATGTCGAAGTTCGCACGAACCAAGGCCGCATCGATGCTGTTATCGAATTAGACCAAACAATCTTCATCTTTGAATTCAAACTAAACAGCACTGCTGAAACCGCCCTCACCCAAATAAAAACCAACGCATACCCTCTCCGCTACCAACAGTCCGGCCAACCCCAAATGCTCATCGGTGCCAATTTCAATACCCAACAACGTACCATCGACGACTGGCTAACCGAAACTATCCTCCCTTAGCCGCCGCCACAAACGCCCGCACCTTCTCATGATCTTTCCGCCCCTTACTCGCCTCTACCCCACTCGCCACATCCACCCCCCACGGCCGCACCCGCGCCACCGCCTCGGCCACATTCTCCGCCGTCAATCCCCCCGCTAACATCAACCCCCGTACCATCCGTGCCAACCGCGCCGCCACCTCCCAATCCGCCGTCTCCCCCGTCCCCCCACGCAACGTCGGATGATACGCATCCAATAACAACGCCGGCCGCTGCCTCTGCGGCGGCTTGAACCATTCCGCCTCCGCCTCCGCCTCTTCCGCCGACGACGGCCGCAACGCCTTATACCCCCGACCATACAACGGTGACGTCGGCTCAAACAAACAGGCCGGCGGCTCCTCACCACTTAACTGCGCCCAATCCAACCCACACACATCCAAAATCTCCGCCATCTTCTCCGCACTCTCATTTACAAACACCCCCACCAACTGCGGACAATCCTCGCGCGCTCGCAACTCAACCACAATCTCCCGCGCCACCTCAACCCCAACCGCTCGCGGACTCGGCGGGTAAAAGATAAAACCCAAATAATCCGCCCCCGCCTCGGCCGCCACCACCGCATCTTCTATATTCGTAATCCCACAAATCTTTACTTGTACACTCATTAATCTATCCTTTTAACTCACCTTGCCACCCAATCCCCCGCAATAAAAATGTAATCAACCCATCCAAACTCGCCTCGGCCGCTATCTCCATATCCTCCGCCGCCAAAATGTTCAAGACCACCTCATCCACCGCCCCCACAATCGCCTCCGCCGTATAACGCGTATCCTGCGCCACAATCTCCCCCGCCGCCAACGCTTCGTCTAACGGCCGTTGCCACCCCCGTACCAACGACTCCCGAAACTGACTCCGCCGCGCCGCCAACGCCGGCAACGCCCCCACACCTCCCACCAACAACAACTGCACCACCGCCGGCTCAAACAACCCGATATTAATGTACGCTTCCACCCCCGCAATCAACTTGTGTCGCATATCCCCCGTTGTCCGCACCCCCTGCAACATCGCTTTCAGCAAAAAATCAGCCGTCTCTTCATATAAATGAATAAACAACGTCTCCTTATCCGGAAAATAAAAATAAAATGTCCCAATCGACACCCCCGCCGCTTTCACGATATCACGCACCGTCGCCGCCTGATACCCCTTTTGGGCAAAAATCTGCACCGCCGCCTGCATCATCGCCGTCCGCTTCGCATCTTTTTTCTGTCTCGTCTTTTCTGTGCTACGATAGGGCATCTTATCAACCTCAATTATCTTTACATTAAACGCAATCGTCACCATTCAGATTATAACCCATGAACATCATCCCCTCAATTATCCTAAACCCCCAAACCGATATCCCTCTCTACCAACAACTATACCAACAGATCAAAAACGCCATCCTCACCGGCCAACTTCTTCCCCAAACCGCACTCCCGCCCACCCGTCAACTCGCCGCCCAACTCAATATCGGTCGCAACACTGTCATCGCCGCCTACCAACAACTCACCATTGAAGGCTTCACCTACAGCCAAACCGGTTCCGGTACCTACATCGCTAACCTCCCCCCACTTAACCCCAGCCCCCCTTTCTCGCCACCACTCTCCCCTTGGGGCCGCCGCTTACCCCCACCGCCCACTAACCCACCCCCTCGGCCCGACCTCGACATCGACTTCGGCTTCGGCCGCACCTTCCCCCACCACTTCCCCTACGACATCTGGCGCCAACTCCTCAGCCGCTACCTCAGTACCGATGACACCATGCTCGCCCGCTATGGCTCCACCGCCGGCTTCACCCCCCTCCGCCACGCCCTCGCCACCTACCTCCGCCAACGCCGCGGCGTCGTCTGCCAACCAGAACAAATCATCATCGTCAGCGGTGCCCAACAAGCCGTCGACATCATCGCCCGCCTCTTCCTCACCTCCGGCGATACCGTCCTCGTCGAAAACCCCGGCTACCGCGACGTCTACGCCCTCTTCCAAGCCCACGGCGCCCGCCTCCACCCCCTCGACGTCGACGATGACGGCCTCCCCACCCCACCCCCACCACCCAGCCGTACCCGTCTCCTCTTCATCACCCCCACCCATCAATTCCCCCACGGCGGCACCATGCCCCTCCCCCGCCGTCTTGCCCTCCTCAACTGGGCCCAAAAACACCAAGTCATCATCCTCGAAGACGACTACGACAGCGAACTCCGCTACGACACCCACCCCCTCGCCGCCCTCCAAGGCCTCGACCCCCACGGCCACGTCATCTACCTCGGCACCTTCTCCAAAATCCTCTTCCCCGCCCTCCGCCTCGGTTACGTCGTCCTCCCTCCCCCTCTCGTCCCCCTCTTCCAACGCGCCAAAGGGCTCACCGACCGTGGCGCCCCCACCCTCACCCAAGCCGCCGTCGCCGACTTCATCACCGCCGGCCACTTCCAACGCCACCTCGACCAACTCCGCCGCACCTACCGCCAACGCTGGCAAGCGATGATGGCCGCCCTCGACCAACACCTCCCTCCCACCATCCACTATACCCGCCAACCCGCCGGCCTCCACGTCATGCTCCGCCTCCCCCCAGAAACCGATGAGGCCGCCCTCATCCAAACCGCCGCCCACCACGGCCTCGGCCTCTACCCCGGCGCCCCCTACCACCTCAACCCCCTCCCCCCACCCACCATCCTCCTCAGCTACGCCAGCCTCACCCCCGCCCAAATCCACACCGGCATCGCCCGCCTCGCCCCCCTCATCCCCCATCCGTAATGACACGGCATTATGATGTCGCATCCCCTATCATCTTAACACCCCCTCGGCC
>DATHYN010000158.1:0-16301 GCA_035459145.1 Anaerolineae bacterium
CCCCTCTGGCTTTACCCCCCTCCCCAGCAATATGGCTATCGGTGCCACTTGGCAACCACAAAATGCTTACAATGTCGGCCTTATCGCCGGTGAAGAACTCGCCTCTGTCGGTATCAATATGTTTATCGGCCCTTCACTAGATGTCCTCGAAGATCCCTCTGTCTTCACCAGCAACCAGTTAGCTACCCAATCATTTGGTAGTGACCCCTACTGGGTCGGCCAAATGGGTCAACAATATACCGCCGGTCTCCATGAAGGTAGTCAAAACCGGATCGCCGTTATCGCCACCCATTTCCCTGGCTACGGGAGCAGTGACCGCCCTCTCAACGAAGAAATTCCCACTTTACGCAAATCCTTAACCGAACTACAACAAATCGAATTACTTCCCTTTGCCGCCGTCACCCAACCCCCACTCACCGCCACCCATCGGGTCGATGGCCTCTTAGCCACCCACATTCGTTACCAAGGCTTCGAAAGCAATATCCGCTCAATCACCAATCCGATTACATTCGACGCCGAAGCATTTGCTCGCCTCCTCAACCTCCCTATCTTCACCAGCTGGCGCCAAGACGGTGGGCTCATCGTCTCTGACTCCCTCGGCACCCACGCCGTCAAACGCTACTATGATGAAATCAATGGCACCTTCCCCTACCGTACATTAGCCGCCTCCGCTCTCTTCGCCGGCAACGACCTCCTCTATCTCGATAATTTCACCGCCCTTGGTGCCCCACCCGAAACCTCAATCGCCAATATCAAAGAAACCATCACTTGGTTCCAGAGTCGCTACGAAAATGACCCCGCTTTTCAACAAGCAGTTGATGCCGCCGTTTTACGTATTCTCCAAACCAAACTAAAACTATATGATGGCAATTGGGAACTAGCCAATGTCCACGCCTCAACCTTCACCCCCTCGGCCACCAACGACTACCAAACCATCCTCCTCACCATCGCCCAACAAGCCGCTACCCTTATCGCCGCTCGTGACACCGGCACCAACCTCAACCCCCCTGGCCCCAATGATACCATCACCATCTTCACCGCTAACCAATTGCAAACAACCTGCACCCCTTGCCAACCGGCGCCCCTCATCAGCCCCCAAACATTAGCCGAACAAATCATCACCCGCTACGGCCCTTCCGGCAGTGGCCAAATCAAAACCGATAATCTCTTTAGCTTCACCATCGCCCAACTCGGCACCTACCTCAATGCCTCCCCAGAACAGCGCCAACAACCCAACACAAACCCCAGCTCCCTCCCCTCCGACCTCACCCCCAACCCCGGCATCACCCCCACCCCCCTACCTCCTTCTCTCCCTTACCAAATTCAAGAAACACTTCGCCAAACAAATTACATCCTCTTCGCCCTCCTCGATGCAGACAATACCAACAATATCGCTCTCGTTAAACAATTTCTGGCCCAACGTCCGGACATTACCCGCAATGCCAAAATCATCATCTTCGCCTATGGCGCGCCCTATTATCTCGATACCACCGAAATTAGTCAGTTAGCCGCTTATTACAGCTTTTACAGCCATCAAGAACCGTTCATCGACGCTTCGCTCAAAACCTTATTCCAAGAGTTCCCCCCTTCTGGCTCCGCCCCTGTCGATATACCTGGCATTAATTATCGCGTCTTTCAAGCAACCCAACCCAATCCTGAATATCCGCTTGACCTTTACATTGTGGCCGAGGATGGTCAGCTAATGGTCCCCACCTCCGAAGAAAACCTCCAGCTTGCCCCCGATGCCCTTCTCAATATCCAAACCGGCCTCATCCTTGACCGCAACAACAACCCCGTGCCCAATGGCACCATTGTCCAATTTCTTCTCCGTGATCAAAACGATAATATCATCAAAATCTTAGCCGAAGTACCCACCATCGATGGCATCGCCTATCTCGAATTCGACCCCAACGCCCAACAGCAAGATGGGCTTATCCGTATCACCGCCCAATCAGAACCTGTCACCGAATCGGGCACCATTAACATTAGCGCCACCGGCAACGCCGCTATCGAAACCCCCATCCCTCGGCCCACTATCACCCCCACCCCCACCATCACCCCCACCCTACTCCCCTCACCTACCACGACCCCGTCCCCCACCCCAACCGTCACCAGCATACCCCTCACCACACCCCCCTCCGTACCCAGCGAACCCACCCTCCAAATTTCCCTCTCCGAAGGACAAATGCTCATCACTCTCCTCACCAGTCTCATGCTCATCACCGCTTTCACCATCATCTTCATTTCTACCAATACCAATATCTCCATCGAACATAAATTTAATATCTGGCTCTGGAGCATCATCACCGGTCTCATTGGCTACAATTACATCCAACTCGCCCTTCCCGGTACCCCCAACCTCCAAAATTGGCCCTATCTCGGCACCCTCCTCATCACTCTAGCCGCCAGCCTCATTGGGCCACTCCTCTATTGGCTCTTCCGTTCTAAATAAGAGTATGGTACAATTCAGAACATACATTCGGACACCGCTTATTATTAACCTGAGCTCGACAATTCAGAATCCCCTCCCAACGTCATTTCGAGCAGAATTTTGCCCGTCTTCCTTTCCACAACACCTATCAACCGTAAAAGGGCAAAATGGCGTCGAGAAATCTACCCTAACAACATGCTAACCAACGCTTACATCGGCTTAATTAATTATCGAACTCACGTTATTATTAAAAAACAATACCCGTAAGGAGTTTATTTATGTCTATGTGGCGTCAAGGCGATATTATGATCGCCGCAACCGAACAACTACCATCACGGGCTCAAAAACAAGCCCATCTTATCCTCGCCCGCGGCGAAGTTACCGGTCACAGCCACCGTGTCGCTGATAAAGAAACTGCCACCCTCTTCTCCCTCGCTGACCAACTCTTCCTCCAAGTTATCGCCGCTGAAGCAACCATTATCCATGAAGAACATGGCCCCATCACCCTTCCCCAAGGTATCTATCGCATCTGGCAACAACGCGAATACACCCCTAAACAGATTCGGCGGGTGATCGATTAGCAATGACAGCAACATTATCCCCCACCAAAGCCAAACCGCTTTTGTTGGCTGGGCAAATAACCACACCAACCACAATTACTGGCTCCATCACCCTGCAAGATAGTGACCAATTAACCACCCTCCCTGACCATCTCACCATTGAGGGCTCTTTAATCATCACGAACTGCCCTCACCTCACCGCTCTCCCCACCCATCTAACCGTTAAACGGGAAATTCGCATCGTCAATTGCCCCCACCTAACCACCATCAATCCCCACCTCCAAGCGTACCAACTCGACCTCAGCCAAACTTCAATCACAACGCTGCCCCCTCATCTCAATATCAAATATAAAATCGACCTCACGGCCTGCCATTTCCTCACCCACCTGCCTGAAAATCTTGCCGTTAACGTCCTCGTCCTCCGTGACTGCCATAGTTTAGTTGCCTTGCCCAACGGTCTCAATATCAACTATCTCGATATCACCAACTGTTATCAGCTCACAAACTGGCCTCTCTTCGCCCAACTCCATATCGGCAACTTTATCGCCCGCAACTGTGACCAACTTACCACCATCCCTCCTTGGATTAACGGATTGGCCCAAGTTGATCTCCGTGGCTGTGTCAATCTTAGTCAACTGCCTGATAATTTCCAGGTGACCGGTTGGATCGACATCGGCCAGACACAAATAACTTCGCTCCCCCCCAACTGCCAACACGCTCAGCTTCTCTGGAATGGTGTCCGCATCGAGCCACGCATCGCCTTCCAACCAGAAACTATCACCATCGATGAAATTCTCAATGAAAGCAATGTTGAACGGCGTCGCGTCCTCATCGAACGCATTGGACTCGAACGCTTCCTGACCGAAGCCAACGTCGAACAGCTTTACGAGGATGTCGATCCTGGCGGGCAACGCCGTTTACTCAAAGTCCCTATCCCTAATGATGAAGATCTAGTCGCTTTATCCGTCTACTGCCCCTCCACCGGTCGTCACTACCTCATTCGTGTCCCCCCCAACATGGAAACATGCCATCAAGCCGCTGCCTGGATCGCTGGTTTTGATGACCCTACTCTTTATCACCCACTCCAAGAAACATAAACAACTCCTTAAACCAACGATAAGGATAATAGAACAAAACAATACCGTTCGATTGCAATCGATACCTTTCCCGCATGTAGGTAATCGATGGAAACAAGTTCATCAACATAAACAAAACCCGATTTCCCCACCCCGGCACTCCCCAAATATCACGCCAAAAGCGTCGAATAACGGGCAAATCAATTTGGCTCCACTCCTTAAACATCACTTTTTCTTGTTCACTAACCAAATCATTATCAATAAGTGTATCGGGTACATTAGCCACTAAATCTGGCCAATGCTCTCTTAGCTTTTTAATCACTTTTTGCCATGGCAATATCAATTTCTGTCGTTGGCTCGCCTTAACCACAACATCCCAATCTAATTCATATACAGTCAATAACCTCATCAAATCATACCACCACCATAACCCCTCACCAGCATGATGAAGCCACAAATGGGCACTGAGATAGATCATTTGGGCTTCAGGTGATAATATTTTGATGGCGTGATCATTGATCTTGGTAAAAACGGCCGTTTCCCACCACCACCCCATATCCAACTGCTGCTGATAATACGGCGAATTAAACAAACTCCAATGCAACTCTAACCACACTGTCGTATTGTTGATCGTCTTTTGCCAAACCATCTCATTCTCATACCGTACCGTATACCCTTCATACAAAGGAATCGTCACCAACTCATACCCCAACGCCACTAAATGCGCCGTCACCTTCGCCACATCACTGCGCCGAATCAACAAATCAATATCACCCAACGACCGCAATTGCGTTGGCCGATAAATCGTTGCCGACAATGCCAATCCCTTCAACAATAATGTATCAATCCCGTTTTCTTCTAAGACGACTGCTACCCGCTCCAATTCATGCCGCAACAATAGATGAAAACTGGCCATATCCATATACGCTTCATACAATTTGCGCTTTACAGGGGCTGGTACTTGCTCACGAGATCGCAATAATGGATGTAACAATGAACCAATTCGTGCCACTAATGCATAATTAACGACTTCATCCCAATCAATGGCCTGCTCCATAAGCCATTGATTAAACTGAAGGCGACACTGCTCGCTATCCTCACTACGCAAACAGAGTAATAAAAATGTTTCGATATCTACTCTATTCAAGAGAATCTATCCATTGGGGTTAGCACTATAGTAATTATCATACTGTAATTATACCCCACTCAAAATAACAAATAAAATTAGCCCACCATGTAAGTTGCCGTGCCTAATGCAATCTCCTCACCCGATTCATTATGCATTTCCATCCGCGTCACCGCCACTTGCCGCCCATGACGAACAACCCGTGCCGTCGCCGTAAACTCATTCCCACGGCCCGGTCGCAAATAATCGATCCGCATATCAACCGTCCCCGTCCTCTGTAACCGCTTCTGCAGCATCTCCGCACTCGTATCCCCCAAACGACTCACGGCACTCGCTATCGCCACCAACCCCCCCGCTGTGTCTAACACTGTGGCCGCTACCCCGCCATGCAATATATCAAAAAATATATTCCCAACCAACTCAGGCTTCTTGTTCACCTTAACAATCACCTGCTCTTCATCTAAGTAAGCAACTTCTAAACCTAAATGACGGTTAAATGGAACCCCTTCATTAAATAATTGCACTACCATCTGTAATATCTGTTCTTTACTTAGTACTTGATCGTCACTCATTATGCATAATTCCTTCAAATATTTGCAGAGATCGTCTATCTGTGGCATCATCCCTTAAACAAACAAGGCGCACCACGCAATCTCTTCTTGAAATCGTTAAACCTATTGATTTTACATGGTTGTTTTAACAATTTCAAAGCATTAAACGACTTATTTACAAGATCAAATCTTGACAATAGCTAGGTTGTGTTGGCATTGTTGCGCTTTTCTATCATATTATTACCACTATTATAGGAGTAAGTCCCTCATGAGCAATAGCTACTTTTATGTCCCTGAACCAACCAACGAACCGGTTCTCTCCTATGCCCCCGGTTCACCGGAAAGATCCGCCCTCCAAGCTGAACTCAAGCGTCTCTCGGCCAACCCCGTCGAAATCCCCGCCATCATCGGCGGCCAAGAATTTAAAACGGACCGCCCCGAAACAGTTTACTGCCCCCATAACCATAGCCTCAAACTATGCACCCTCTATAACTGTGGTCCCGATGAGGTCGAAAAAGCGATTAAAGCCGCCCTCGAAGCCCGCCAAAGCTGGGCTCAACTAAGTTGGGAACATCGTGCCTCCGTCTTCCTCCGCGCCGCCGACCTCCTCGCCGGCCCCTGGCGTGCCACCCTCAACGCCGCCACCATGCTCGCCCAATCCAAAACCGCTTACCAAGCTGAAATCGACGCCGCCTGCGAGCTTATCGACTTCTTCCGCTTCAATGCCTACTATCTCGCTCAAATCATGGGTGACCAACCTATCTCCCCACCAGGCGTCTGGAACCGTGTCGAATATCGCGCCTTAGAAGGCTTTATTTTCGCTGTCACCCCCTTCAACTTCACCTCCATCGCCGCCAACCTTCCCAGCGCCCCCGCCCTCGTCGGTAACGTCGTCATCTGGAAGCCAGCCACCTCCTCGCTCCTCAGCTCCTACTACGCCATGCGTCTCCTCGAAGAGGCCGGCCTCCCCCCTGGTGTCATCAATTTCCTCCCCGGCGAAGGTCCCGATGTCGGTGACCCTGCCATCGCCAGCCCTGATCTATCTGGTATCCACTTCACCGGCTCTACCAAGGTCTTCCAAGGCATGTGGCAAGCGGTTAGCCAAAATATGACTGAGCGCAAATATTACCCCCGTCTCGTCGGCGAAACCGGTGGCAAAGATTTCATCTTTGCCCATCCCAGTAGCGATGTTGACGCCCTCGTCGTCGCCGCCTTGCGCGGCGCCTTCGAGTTCCAAGGCCAAAAATGCTCGGCCGCTTCCCGCATGTATGTCCCCCGCTCCATCTGGAACGAATTCCGTGACAAGTATGTGACAGAAGTAAACAAAATCACCGTCGGCGACCCCGCTGACTTCACCAACTTCATGAGCGCCGTCATCGACAAACGCGCTTTCACCAAAATCACCGGCTACATCGACCAAGCTAAACAAAACGAAAATGTCACCATCCTCACTGGCGGCGACTACGATGACAGCGAAGGCTACTTCATCCAACCCACCACCATCCTCACCACCGACCCCAAATCAACCACCATGTGCGAGGAAATCTTCGGCCCCGTCCTCACCATCTTCGTCTATGAAGATGATGACCTCGAAGCCACCCTCAAACTGTGTGACGAAACCTCCCCCTACGCCTTAACCGGTGCCATCTTCGGCCGTGACCGTCTCGCCCTCGCCGCTATGGCCGATACCCTTCGCGACAGCGCCGGCAACTTCTACATCAACGACAAACCAACTGGGGCCGTCGTCGGTCAACAACCATTCGGCGGTGCCCGCGCCTCCGGCACCAACGACAAAGCCGGTAGCGCCCTCAACCTCACCCGCTGGATGAGTGTCCGCACCATCAAAGAAAACCTCAATCCACCCAAAGATTGGCGCTACCCCTTCCTCGCCCCTGACGCCTAATCTTACTCGCCCTCGGCAATCCCAGCCCCTCCCCTTAATCATTGCCGAGGGCCAATCCTTCCCTCAACCTCCAAACATAACCCAAATCAAAAGGTTTCCCCATATGCCCAATCCCCTCAAAACAATCACCATCATCACCCTCTGCTTACTTCTAACCGCCTGCACCCCGCCCCAAACCAACAAACCAAGACAAGCCCAATCCCCTGCAAACAGATTGCCATACCCCCCGCCTACTCCTCAAGCCACACCACCATACCCGCCACCTAACCTCACCATCTCAAACACATTCACCCACTTACCTAAACCAACCAGACGGCAAACCACAATCCCTCGCACTGGTATCATTAACACCGGCCCAGAAATAGATTTCCATCCTCCCCGCCAACTTAAGATTGAAAACTTGTGGCAAGGCTATATCAACAACAATGCCATAGCCATTTACGCCGGCACCCAAGCCCAACATTACCTCAACAATCCTGACGGCAAACAATATGGCCAACTTCACATTATGCACCATACCTCCTCTAAAACAACCGAAACAAGAATCACCACACCTTACGAAACCGGTGCCCTACGCATTGAAGCCGTTATCAACAACCGTCTCGTGTTATCCACCGCCGGTACCCACAATCAACCACCTGAAACCTTATATTTCGATATAGAAACCACCCAATTCGTCTCTTCACCTGATGTAGTTCTACCCACTACTACCCCACAAAGCATCATATATCCTTAAACATGCAGCCTCTCCTCACCAAACCAACAAAAAAATCCGTCCAATCTCCAAAATCCGCGTCAAAATCCACCAAACCTAATCAAACCAGCCCCGCCTTCCAGCAAAACAGCCCCCTAGCAACGCCCCTCCCCCAGCCCAATCGTTTCATCTTTAGCTAGGTGCCCCCATCCCCAATCGCCTTACCCACATTAACTACTTCTCTTGAATAACTTCGTGTGGAGTAAAAGTTCAGACATACCTTCTACTACAACGCGAAATCAGCTCTGGCTCTATTTTTATCCCCCACCTTTTTTGTGCTATAATCTACCCTACTAGCTACCCTTTCTACCCACTAACCAGCAAAAGGTGTTTTTATGGCCGCAATTTTCCGTGGACTCGATGCCGAAGCCTACGATCGCCAATACAATGACCGTGAACTGCTTAATCGTATCTTTCAATATTTCTCCCCTTACCGCCGTCAATGGTTCATTATCATACTCTGCGCCGTCTACCAATCAATCGCCGGCGCCGGCGCTCCTATCCTCATCGCCGAAGGGGTCAACATCATGGCCGATAATGGTGATCCCACCCTTATCCCCTACCTAATTTTCGCCGTCTTCTTCCTCGGCACCAGCAACTGGGGCATCAACTGGGTCCGCCGCCGTAATACCAGCGAAGTTCTCCAAGATGTTATCCTCAATATTCGTGGCGACGCCTTCGCCGCCGCCGCCCAACAAGACCTCTCCTTCTACGATAAATTTAGCTCCGGCCGCATCGTCAGCCGCATCACTTCCGACACCACCGACTTCTCTCAAGTTGTCGAACTAAGTACCGACATCTTTAATCAGGTCACCACCGCCCTCATCCTCATCATCTATCTCTTTACCATCGAAGTCCGGCTCACCCTCACCGTCCTCTCCATCTCCCCCATTCTCGTTATCGCCGCCCTCGGCTTCAGACGCCTCGCCCGCCGCGTCACCCGCCAAGCCTCACGCGCCATCGGTGAAGTCAATAAAGCAGTCCAAGAAGTCGTCACCGGTATCGGTGTCGCCAAAAACTTTCGCCAAGAAGCTACCATCTACAATGACTTCACCGCCGTCAACCAACAAGTTTATGGCATCAACGTCCGCCGTGGCTTCGTCATGGCCAACATCTTTCCCACTTTGAGCATCCTCTCCGGCTTCGCCACCGCCGCTCTCGTCTACTTCGGCGGCCTCTCCGCCGCCATCAGCCTCATCACCATCAGCGCTTGGTACCTGTTTGTCGCCACCATCGACCGCTTCTGGTTCCCTGTCATCAACATCTCCTCTTTCTGGAGCCAATTCCAAGCCGGCCTCGCCGCCATCGAACGCGTTTTCGCCCTCATGGACACGGAACCTACCGTGAAACAAACCGCTAGCAACCCCGTTCCTCCCCTCAAAGGCAAAATCAGCTTCCAAAACATCGCTTTCCGCTACACCGAACAAGAACAAATCCTAACCAACTTTTCCCTCGATATCCCCGCTGGCGAAACCATCGCCATCGTTGGCCATACCGGCGCTGGCAAATCGAGCCTCATTCGCCTCGTCGCTCGCTTCTACGAATTCCAAGCGGGACAACTCTTCATCGATGACCATGATATCCGCACCTTTGATCTCGCCGCCTACCGCCAACAACTCGGCATCGTCTCCCAAGTCCCTTTCCTCTTCGATGGCACCATCGCCGATAACATCCGCTACGGTCAACCAGATATCACCGATGACGCCATCCTCGCCATGGCTCGTCGCATCGGCAATGGGGAATGGCTCGACACCCTCCCCCAAGGTCTCAATAGTCATGTGGGCGAACGGGGTAGCCGCCTCTCTATGGGCCAGCGCCAATTAGTCGCCCTCATCCGTGTCCTCGTCCAAAAACCCTCTATATTCATCCTCGACGAAGCCACCGCCAGTATCGACCCCTTCACTGAATCACAAATCCAAGAAGCTCTCGACCTTATCATGAAACAAACCACCGCCATCGTCATCGCCCACCGCCTCTCCACTGTCCGCGCCGCTGACCGCATCATCGTCCTCTCCCAAGGCGATATCATCGAACAAGGAAATCATGACCAACTCATGGCCCAAGCTGGCCATTATGCCAACTTATATGACACCTATTTCCGTCACCAAAGCCTTAGTTATATCAATAGCAAAGGGTGGGAACAAACGGCCGTTTCTCCCCCACCGCCATCCCCCTAATAAATATTAACCATTTATAGCAATCAGTTGCATATCCCTCATAAACGAGGACAATAGAGTATATTTTCAATACTGTAATAGCGCTTGCACTTGGCTATATGCCATCATTCGCTTTTACCAACGACTAATGAATGACAACATTATGAGTACAGATTCAACAACTGAAGTAGCCGAAAAAACTGAAAAATCCAAACCAACCATCACCCCCGAACATACACAACAAGCCCAAGCTATTGCCGCTACGCTTCAAGAAGACAACAGTGAAGCAATTGGCCAAATCGCCCGCCTTATAGCCCATATGGGTGCCGAATGGGTCAATGAACTGTTAGCCGAAATCCTCGAAATCGAGAAAAATGGCGGCATCATGACGCGCAACGGCAAACGCCGCCGCACCGCTGGTGGTGCCTACCTCCATCTCGCCCGTCAACGCGTTCCACGTCCCCAACGGCGCGTCATCTGGCCTCGTAAAAAACAAAAGAAAAACAAAAAACAAATCCCCCCCTTTCCTTGGGAAGAACGGGTCCCATTTGTGCACCAAGCCCTAAAGGGGTACAAAGGAGAAGTCACTGTGAAAGTCACACTTGTCGGCCGTCCAGGCAAAATTATTGAACGTCAACAGCTTATCATCACCCCCGTTACCGGCAAACCACCAGCCACGATGCCCAACGGTCTCCCCGAAATCAAAGATAAAAAACCTGTCTATCTCGTCTATATCGCCCGCAAACAATGGAGCCGTGTCGAAACTGCCCTCAAAGACCCCGATGATAAAATCATTGTCCAAGGCTATCCTTTCTACGATAAACAGTTCAAAGTCATCAGCGTTTTAGCCCAAAGCACCACCACTGTCAATCTGCAACGCGCGCAACGTGAGAAAAAACAACAAGACTAACACCATGAGCGATGACACTTTCCAACGCTTGCTCCATCGCTATCAAAACCAAGAAACCCCGTGGGACTCTCCCCTCCCACCTCCAGAAGTCCAAACCCTTGTCCCCACCCTCTCGGCCGGCCGCGCTCTCGATTTAGGCTGTGGCTACGGCCGCGCCGCCATCTACCTCGCCCAACACGGCTGGCAAGTCGATGCCATCGACTTCATCCCCCTCGCCCTCGAAGAAGCCCAACGCCGCGCCCTTGCCGCTAACGTCACCACTCAAATCACTTTCCACCAAGCCTCTGTTGCCCAACTACATTTCCTCACCCCCCCCTACCAGTTCGCCCTCGATGTCGGTTGCCTTCACGCCCTCAACCCCACCCAACAAACTGATTACGCCCACCACCTCAACCGTCTTCTAGCCCCCCAAGCCATTTACCTCCTCTTCGCCCGCATCATCCCTCCCACAACACCCCCAACTGAGGACGGCCCCCGCGGCCTCCTCGAAACCACCATCCGCAACCTCTTCACCCCCCACTTCACTCTCACCCGCCTCGAACACGGCCACACCACCAACAACCCCAACGACCAATGGTCTTCCGCTTGGTTCTGGTGGCAAAAAAATAACCCCTGACCTCATACACCCCTTTGACCGCAGATGTCTCCCGCCAACACCTAGCAATAACCACACACTCCCTCAAGACCTCTGCGGTCTACACGCCTAAAATCACTCTCACCCCTTACCACTCTTAACCTCAAACACCGCCACCCCTACACGCCACCCTACCTCTCCGCCCGCCACTTCGGCACCCACTCCAACAAACTGCTCCCATCTGTAAACCCTAACGGCACAAATGCCCCCAATCCAATCAATACCAAATTCTCCCAAAACGCAAACTGCAAAATACCATACCCAATCGTCCCTCGCTCTGGCCCCAATACCAAAATAATTGCCCCAATAATACCCACCAATAAAAACGTCGCTATCGGCCCCCCCAACGCCCGCTTAATATGCACAATCGGTGCCAATTCCGGCTCATCTTTCGGATAATAAGACCCCACCAACCCCCACACAAAAACCAACCCCTCCATCTGATACCCTTCCCGTCGTCCCACTACCAAATGCCCCAATTGATGCCACACATCACCAAACCAATGCACCAACATCAACACAAACCCTACCCCCACCGCTGTCCCCCACGGCAAACCAAACCACACCCCCGCTCCTATCCCCAATAACCATAAAACAACCGACGTCACCAATCCCGCCGCCGTCATCTTCACCTTAACCCCCAACAAATACCCCATTACCCAACTTTTACGCATCAACGCTTTAAACATGATCCTCTTCCTTAATCAATAACTGCTGCAACAACTTCGGCACCCCCTCTAATTCCCCCCCCAACGTCAATTCCCACGCGTCACTCCCCCGCGCCAATGCCGTCAAAAGCGCTAAATGAGACGCTTGCTGCGTCCCATCCCACCGATCCATACTATCACCCAACAATCGTGCCAAGGCCAATGGCCGTGGACAACGCCCCAATCGATTATCCCCCGCCTCTACCTTCACCCTCGGCCACACCAAATGCCTCACCCGCCCCGCCTCTCCCCAACGTAACCACGCCATCCGCGTCACCGGACAATTGAACTTCTGATTAAACCGATTCGCCTCCCGCTGAACCGGTACCTCCCGCAATACCGGCAACAAGGCCATCGTCTCCGCTGTCACACTCAAACTACATGGCGTCGGCCACGCCACCACCCCCTCTGCCTCCGCTGACAACAGCACCACATCATTCGTCACCAATCCCCAACCCGCTAACAACAAACTCAAGCCTGTCGTCGTCTTCCCACTCCCCGATGCCCCTAACAACAACACAATCTCCCCCGCCCACGCCGCCGCAAACGCATGTAAAAAATAATACCCCCGCCGCCGCAACATCGGCGCCAAGCAAGTAAATGTCAACGCCTCCAACGCCCCGTAAGCCAACACCGGTAATGTCACCCACCCCTCCGCCTCCCCCCCAGCCACCAATGGCACCTCCACCCACGCCCGCTCCGGATAAACCAAAACCGCCCCACCTTCACCTTCATACACCCGCAAACAACCCAACCCCTCTGGTCCCTCCGCCACCGCCTCCTCATACACCACCTCCCCTTCCGGTTCCGATGGCAATGCATCCGCCAAATAAATACGCAAGACCAAATCCGCCTCAACCCCACTCTCGCCAGCCCCCTCCACCCGCACCTGCGGCCAACCCGTAAACACCGCCTCCCAATACCCCATCACCCGCTCATCATCAGTCACCAAAGCGACCCACAACCGACCCAACCGAATAAATAACCGTTTCATAAACACAAAAAAAGGGCGACGCTTACTCGCGCCGCCCTCTCCTAACTATTTAACTGACTTATCGCGTAACTTGGCCATTAATAATCGTTTCAAATGTGGCTAACGGCTGTGCCCCACTAATGAATTGACCATTAATGAAAAAGGACGGTGTTCCGCGAACACCAAAACCAATCCCTTCATTTAACGAATCACGTACCTCTTGTTGGTATTTACGCGACTCCAAACAGCTTTGGAACGTTTCCGTATCCAAACCTAACTCGGCCGCATACCCCACAAAAATCGTCGCCGCATTATTGTTACTCCATGCCTGTTGATTCTCAAACATCTTGTCATGAAGCCCTAAAAATGCATCAGCACCTTGGTCATAAGCACACCGTGCCGCCTCCGAGGCTAAAAACGCTTGCGGATGGATACTTTCTAAGGGGAAATCCTTAACCACATAATAAACTTGACCCGTTTCCACATACTCTTTTAACAAAGTCGGTAATGTCTGCGCACTATGTCGCTGACAGAACGGACATTGATAATCTGTATACTCTACAATCGTCACCGGTGCATTCGGATCACCCAAGGCAGGCTCACCGTTAATTGGTACATTAACAGGGCCGGTCGGTTGTTGCGCTTGTTGCTGCGCTTCTTGTGCTTGTTCTTGGGCAATCTGTTCCTGCCGTTGACGCAATGCTTCCGCAAATGCATCCGCTAACTGATCTTTTTCCGCTAAATCAACAATTGTTACGAAATTGCTGTATGGCCGAGCGCCATTTAATGGATAACCATCAACAAAAAACGATGGTGTGCTCGACACACCTAACTGCTGCGCCTCACGAACATTGTCCTGTACCGCCTGATCATATTTGCCACTGACCAAACAGGCATCAAAGCTCGCTTCATCTAACTCAATGTCAGTCGCTAACTTGCCCAACACCTCGTTTAACTCTTCACTATTCTTGCCCGCCCATTCACCTTGTCGCGCAAATAACTCATCATGCATCTCCCAATAAGCTTCTTGCTCACCAGCACAACGCGCCGCTACCGCCGCTGTCCGTGCCTGCGGATGAATGTTATCCAAGGGCAAATCTTTCAACATATAGTAAACACGCCCCGTCTCAATCATATCACTCAAAATCGATGGATATGTTTCTGCCGAATGACGGGCGCAAAATGGGCATTGATAATCTGTATACTCCACAATCGTTACGGGCGCATTTGGATCACCAATCGCTGCCGCATAATCATCAGTCACTGGCACTGGGGTCGGCACCACAATCGGCTGTTGGACAGTACTGCCCGCTGTGCTGTTATTCGTCGCCGGTGGCGCCGCCGCTACCGCTGGTTGCCCCTCTTTAGCCCGACTAATCGCTACATCAAAAGCCCCAATCGGTTGTGCTCCCGATAATAATGACCCATTTATAAAAAAGGCCGGTGTCCCTCGTACCCCTAACGCTGAACCAGCTTGTAAATCTTGACTCACTTCTTGGTTATAACGTCCTTCATCAATACAACTACCCACCACCCCTTCATCTACCCCAATCTCGCCCGCATACGACACCAGCATATCCCGCACCCCAGCATTGCTCCAATCACGCATCCGTGCAAACAAGATATCATGCATCTCCCAATAAGCGGTCGCCCCACCATATTCACCTACACAACGCGCCGCGACGGCCGCCATCCGTGCTTGGGGATGAATACTTTCTAATGGAAAATCTTTATAAATGAAAAAAACATCATCTTCAGCTATATAATTCGTATCAATCGCTGGTAATGTCTGTTCAAAAAAGCGTGAACAATATGGACATTGATAATCAGAATACTCTTCAATGACCACCGGTGCCTGCGGATTACCCCGGAAAGGATGCCCCGATTTGGTGAAACCAACTTGTATTCCCGACTCATCAACCTCTATTGATTCCGGATCAATCTCAATGCCAGCTACATTAGCCACTGCTTCTGTCTCTGCCTCCGCCTCCACATTGCCATCAACATCTCCGCCACCACTATCGGCATCAGCCTCAATCGACTGTACGACATTCTCGGCCACCGTCCCCCCATCGTCCCCACCCGTCTCCGGCGTACCAGCTGGCCCACAAGCAACCAACATAATCCCCATACTCAAAATTAAAACCCACCCCATCTTCAATACCTGTTTCATAAGCCTCTTCTCATCCTTACCACTGATAAAAACATAATCGAATCTCTACAATTAGAGAATCCAAGTTGTTTGACTTTGAAATTTCACATTTTTGCTTCAACAACTTCAAAGTATTAAACAACTTGTTTTTACAATAAAATGTTGCACTAGTCTAATTTAATACACTAATAAAGTATGCCCCTTCTATAAAACCAATTACTTGGGCACTGTACCATTATCTCATAAGAATAAATTCTTTAGCAACCCCTCCCCCCCCATCTTCACCACATCTTTAGATTTCCTTAACCGATTACCCCTCTAAATCCTGATAATTACCCCTTCCCACCCACCTAACTCTAATTCACCCT
>DATHYN010000159.1:0-24249 GCA_035459145.1 Anaerolineae bacterium
CCGCCACCCTGTCCCCCGCCAACCCCCGCGGCACCCGCGTCACCCACGCCCCCATCTCCGTCACCCGCCTCTGCCCCGCAATCGGCGCCCCCCAATCCGTCCGATGCTTCGACATCCGCAAAAAAGACCGCACCAACCACCGCTGCCAACTACCCATCAGAACCCTTCCTTTCTACTTTAATCAATTACCACCACCCCCGCACATCATACACCGCCCGCAACAGGTCCCTCTCACTCCCTTCTCCCCCCACCGCCACCAACCTCGGCACCACATCCCCCAATATCTCAATCATACCTCCCCGTCTAACGCCACGCCCCACTTTTAAAAACAGATGCCAACCATCCCACGTTGGCGGTATCACCCCCTGCAAATCCTTAAGCATTTGCAGCTTCGCTCTTGGCTCTCTCAAATCTCCCATTAAATCCAATATTGCCATTACCAACTCATCCTGCCCCCGTAACCTCTCTTTTAATTCTGTTAGCATAAACAAAGCACTCATACGCCTTGGATGAGATGTAATCCCCTTTATTACACGAATAACTTCATGTCCCACAATCCCAACATCTTCTTCGATACCGCTCACCCTCATCAAGCCCGTTAAAACCTCTACACGCTCAATCTTATGCTTGATCAATCGTGCCCAACTGAAAACCTGATGCCAAACCACACCTTTTTTATGAGCATCACGCATCAAGGGCAACAATGCCAAAAAACTGTGACACCGATCACGCTCATCTTCTATCTTTTCAGCCCAAGCCAATCCATATGATAACAAGTTGTCCCGTTCAGCCTCCGCTAAAATTTCCATCACATAAACCATTATTATTACCGTTTCTAGCTTGTTTTGATTATTTTCAACCACTTGTTGAATCAACAATGTAACAGCTTGCTCTCGGTCGCTATCACTTAAATATAAAACCTGAGGAGCCACCATTTGTATTTGGTGAAATATATACAAATCATTTGCCCCTATCTCCCGAATTCGATTCATAATGGCATCTGTTTTTGGCGACGACTGTTTTCGTTTATTATTTTGATGAGAACTTGATTTTAATAATGCGGGTAACCAATCATTGCTTTCAAAATATTGCTCAAAAGTACGCAGATTCTGCGCAGTCAACCCATCTTGACATGTACTAAATGCTATTACAACCCGCTGATTTCTTCGATAAATCCTCCCATCATAATATTCCTCACTCATACTCTCCATAAATTGTTGCGCAACCCCTACTTCATCATCCATATAACGCAAAAATGGTGCCAAAATCTCGAAAGCCAAGACACGATTATCACCGTACCCAAGACTTAATGCCAACTTGAATGCCCGCTTTATAAATCTTACTTGTTCCGGCAACTGCTCAAAATGAACCACTATACCTTTGAGGGCTCGGATGACTGTAGAATCTTCTGTGATAAAACGCTGACTATCTAGATATATATCACCCGTCTCTTCTAATAACGCCATCAACTGTTCTATCAAAGATAATTTTTCTTCCAACGTATCAACCAAGCCAAGTTTCGTTAATAAGGTGAAGATTTGTGGGCGCGGATCATTAGATGTAGACACAGCCGCTGTTTGTTCCAATAACCGATGTGATGGATATCGCAGTAACCCGCTATTTTCATCAAATAAATAAAAAACAGCTTGCTCATCTTTAATTTGCTGACTTTTACTTTCCGCTTTATGCAAAAACTGCTCACCTAAAGGTGATGGCAACCAAAAAATAGCACGGCTCATTATCCGTACAAACTCAAAATCATAAAATGGTTGCTCATTTATAACCTGCTCAAATGTAGGTAACCATTTAAATGTATTACCCATCCATCTACCTGCTGTCACCCCCATTATCATTACTTGTTGATACACAGTTGTCTCCGCCAACGCCGACAAAAACCATGTTAATCGCTCCGTTAAATATTGTCGTGTCGCCACTAAAAAGTCCGGGTACAACCATATATAACGACTAGTAGTATGATATTTCATAAATACATTTTCAATCATACCCAATTGCCAATAGCGGTCTAAATTAAACCGCTTTGGCTCAAAACAATAAGCAAAATAGGTATCTATTGGCAATTCACTCCGTCTTAAACCGACCCTCTTCAATAGCTCATCTTCATCTGCCCACAAAGAGACAAATGGCGCCAAAAACTCCGTAAAATGGTGTTGTTTACGCTTCTTCATCTGTTGACTAAGGTCAACAATCGTCTCTTTGATGAAACTTTGACTAGTTAATGGCAAGAATGGGGTTACATTCAATAATTGCCTCAAACCAAAACCTGACCTATTTTCTAACCCCCATACAAAACTTCTATTTTCTAAATCTTTTCGTTGTACATGTAAATACTGAACGAATTGAGGCCAATTCCTCTTTTGAGTTTCCCCATCTGCTTGCAACCATTGCCACCACTCGGCCAAAGAGACCTCTTCTTTTATCACCTCCTCGATACCTTTAAAAATTTCTGACTGACTATTTTCCCTTTGTCCATAATACAGGGCCAACCAAACATTAAACTGGTCTGTTGCCGAAAAAGGATAAGAATAATGATAATCATACCCATACCGATGATCAACACGTAAAAGATCACCAATAATGACCAACCATTTACGCTCTAATTGATAATAAAAAGCAAAATAAGCCAATAGAAGCCCATCAACTGGCCGCCGACTATCAGCAATCCACCCCTCAACTTGCTCCCACTCCTCCGTTGTCAATGCCCCCATAGAAATCAATAGAAGGGTCCGCTGAGGGATTGGCTCATGTTGCCGTAGAATTGTTATCACCGTCTGTCTAAATTGAGCCGAAAAACTTGCCACCATCCGCGGCCATGTATACAAAAGATAATTAAGCATATCATCCACATTAACCGCAATGTACATCCTCAAAATAGCTAACCACTCATCTCCGCCTCTAGGGTAAAGTAGTTGCCCACAAATAAACAACTCACGTAGGTCATAGAACAGAAACTTTTGGAAAAATAGTTGTTCCACTTGTTGTTGTCTTTCTACAGAAAGATACGGATACAAAAATGACAAACTTTTAAAAGGAGATGATGCCATCCGGATCAATTGATTTGTTAACCCATACCGGTCTACTTTTTGTATATCAACCCGATTTTTTAACACATACTGGATAAATTCCCAACTCATATCGACCCAATCAGCCCCACCTTCATACTCATAATTATCAAGAAAATCAGCGACGACAGAACCTAATATCTCATCATGCAAAAGGGTTGCTATCGCTGTATCAATCATAAACCTTTCCACATAATCTGATAATTCAGGCTCATCTATTTGTTGCCAAAACACCCATAAACTAATCGTTTTCAACGCCCCATCTTGTAGAGATGTGATCGCCCTCAACGCTTTTTCCCAATAAGAAACAGGCAAGTAAGGCATGACCGCTTGCAAACTATTTGCTGCGCTTTCTTTATTACCCATCAAATAAATATAATTAAATGCCTGTTGTGGTGGCCATACCCCTCGGCCCACCAACGCCCCCACCAACATCGGCTCCAACTCCGTACGCAACGCCAAAACCGAACTATAACTCAAGACACACACCAACTCTTCATAAAAATACGGCAACCGCTCTCCAGCCTCATCAGCCACCCGATTCGCCTCCCCCACCACCCACCACACCCGCTCCACATCATGCAAAAATCCATTAAACCCATTCTCCTCCCGCTCCCACGCCTGCCACCACCCTCGGCCTAACAACGCCACCCACCTCTCCACCCCCATCCCCGCCCTTACCAAATGCGTCCCATAATACCGCACCACATACGACGACACCTTCCGATAAGCTTCCGCCTCCCCCTTCAGCACCTCAACCGTCCGCGCCCCCCAATCCAAATACAGTTGTTCCCCCTCCCTCACCTCCGCCTCTGCCAGCTCACCATAAAAATAGGCCCGCACCGCCTCATGAATAAACAGATACCCCTCCCTTTCATTCCCCACCAATAATGGATCCAACAGAGTCAATACCTCAACAACTTCCTCCCTCGCCGCCATCCCCGTTCCCACCGCCACAAAATCATCCACCACCAACGCCCCCCAACCACAGGCCAACACTTTCAACACAAACCGCATCACCACTTCCTGTCTCGTTCCCTCCAGTCCCCACCGCCCCCACCAATAAGCCACATACCCCGCCAAACCCACTTCCCAACCATCTAACTCCGCAACTGTCACCCCCTCGGCCATCAATGCCCCATACAACCGCACCAACAACGGCTCTCCTCCCGCCAACCGCTCTACCACCTCCCACCCATCCCTAGCAACACCCATCCCCGCCAACACATCTCGCACACCATCACCGGTCAACAGCGGCAATACCAATTCCCCACCCATACCCTCCCCTCGCTCCCTCGCTCCCAATACCAATCGACACCGCTCCCCCAACACCAGCTCCGTTAACAATTCCGCCACCAACCTATCCCCAGCTTCATCCACCCCATCCACCACAATCAACAACCCTCGCTCCCGCTCCCGCTCGGCCAACGCCAACACCCGTTGCCCCCACCGCTCCCCCGTCCCTCCCAACCGCTCTGGCGCCGGTTCATCATACGCCGCCACCATCTGTCCACCCCACACATTCAGCGACACCAAACCCGAGCTCAATTCCCACCGTCTACTAATCGGTACAAAAATGACATCCCACACCCCCGCCTCCGCCGTCGCCACCGCCCACTGCGCCAACAAAGCCGTCTTCCCCCGCCCCGCTGGCCCCGTAACCCACAACCGCTTCTCACCCTCGGCCCCCACCAACCACCTCTCCAACTCCGCCCACACCCTCTCCCGCCCCCGCAACAAAGCCCGATTTTCCCTCGTCCCCACATACCACTTCCCAACCCCCCTCAATCGCTCCCCATAATCCGGCGCCACCACATTCACCGCCTCAACCCACTCCTCAACAATCTCATCAGCTCCCATCAAATCAACCTGCATAATAACCACCTAAAACTTAATACTTCGTAACATACATTTTCTCAACTTCCACCAAACAGAAAAAGTATTAACAACTTTGTTTACAAAGCACTTAAGTTATTTAACTTAAAGATTTCACACTGTTAAATTAACAACTTCAACGTATTAAACGGCATATTTTCAAGATCAAATGTTGACAATCCTTAGTTTAATACACTTACACCCAAAGATAACAAGCTGATTATGTAACAACCCACCCCAATTGTCAATAATCAACCAACTCCCTCTCTGACCCAATTTGCCACTAAGTATGTGCCACATAAATGTCAACTCCCCAAAACATGCTACAATAACACCAAATCCATCAACCAGCTCGGCCCTCTCGGCCCTCTCACCCAAAGGAGCAGTACCATGTCCTTAACCCAAACCTATCTCCTCCAAAATCAAGCCAACCACCTCGCCAAACTTCAACAATACCTCCAACAACCCTCCATCAGCGCCACCGGTCTCGGCATCAACGAGTGCGCCCAACTCCTCGCCAACTACTACCACACCCTCGGCTGCCAAGAAGTCGAGATTATCCCCACCCCCGGCCACCCCGCCGTCTGGGCCTACTACGATGCCGGTGCCCCCACCACCATCGCCGTCTACGGCATGTATGATGTCCAACCTGTCGCCAACCAACCTTGGACCCACGACCCCTTCAGCGCCGCCCTCGTCCCCCAACACCCCTTCCCCCAAGTCGTCATCGCCCGTGGCGCTTATAACAGCAAAGGGACCTACCGTCTCTTCCTCAACGCCCTCGAAACCATCATCGCGGCCCACGGCCAACTCCCCGTCAACATCATGTTCCTCAGCGAAGGCGAAGAAGAGATCGGCAGCCCCCACTTCCCCCAAGTCGTCGCCCAATACCACGACCGTCTCCAACAAGCTTCCCTCCTCCTCGATATCGAAGCGAGCCAAAACAAAGAAGGCAACATCATCGTCAAACTCGGCAACAAAGGCGTCGTCTACGCCGAACTCATCGCCGATGCCGCCACCGCCGGCTACGGCCCCCAACACACCCCCCTCCACAGTAGTCACAAATCCATCGTCGACAGTCCCGCCCTCCGCCTCATTCAAGCCCTCAGCACCCTCACTACCCCCGATGGCAACCACGTCACTATTCCCGGCTTCTATGACGACGTCTGCCCCCCCTCGGCCGCCGACCATGCCCTCTTCACCGAATTCGCCCCCAACTTCGACCCCAAAATCTACGCCGACCTCTGGAATGTCCCCCGCTGGAGCCATAACCTTACCGGCCACGATTGGCTCAATCAATACCTTTTCCAACCTTCCCTCAATATCAACAATCTCATCGCCGGTGATACCAGTGGCGCCACCCTCACCATCATCCCCCACCAAGCCCGCGCCGCCATCGACATCCGTCTCGTCCCCAACATGAATCCCACCACCGTCATCAATCAACTCCGCTACCATCTCGACCACCACGGCTTCACCGACATCACCATCAACACCCGCGTCGCCTACGATTGGAACAAAACCGACCCCCAAGCCCCCGCCGTCACCGCCCTTCGCCATGTCTACGACCAATACGGCTACCCCTACGAAATCCTCCCCTTCTCCGCTGGCAGCCAACCGCTCTACCTATTTAATAAGCCCCCCCTCAATCTCCCCATGATTCGCTTCAGCCTCGGCCACGGTGCCCGCAACCACGCCGCCGACGAATACCTCGTCATCGACGGCGCTGGCCACGTCGCCGATATGCTCACCATCGAGCAAGCCTTCATCGACCTCCTCTTCCAGCTAAGCCAACTCACCTAACTCCCGCAAATAAGCATTAATCATACAACTTTTACTTGGCATTCACCCACAATCTGATAACATAAGCCTATAAAACAATCAACACAATTGTTATGCCTTCGCCGGCAGCAAACCACTTACAACACCACCTTTCATTTGACCTTGCTTATAACAAACCCACTCAAACAAAAAGGATTTTTACCCATGTCCCACTACCAATTAACCTTTGAAGATATCGCCACCTACCCCCTCCCCGGCACCGCCATCCCCAGCCACTTCACCTTCAGCCCCGACGGCGGAGCCGTCGCCTACCTCCACAACGCCGCCAACGACCTCAGCCAACAACTCTACCTCCACAACCTCGATACCGGCGACCGTCAACTCCTCGTCACCCCTCCCGATGGTGGCACCACCGAAGAGACCGTCTCCCTCGAAGAAGCCCTCCGTCGCGAACGTCTCCGCCAACGCGCCCTCGGCATCACCACCTACAACTGGCACCACGGCCAAAACCGCCTCCTCATCCCCCTTCGTGGCGGCCTCTACCTCCAAGAAGGAACTGATGGCACCCTCCAATCAATTCTTCCTCCCTCCTCAACCCCTGCCATCGACCCGACATTCGCCCCCAACGGCGACTGGATCGCCTACGTCCAAGACGCTGAAATCTACATCCTCCCCGCCACCGGTGGCGACCCGCGCCAACTCACCCACGGCGCCCGCGGCACCGGCAAAACCCACGGCCTCGCCGAATACGCCGCTCAAGAAGAGATGTCCCGCTACCGCGGCTTCTGGTGGTCCCGCGACAGCCAAAAAATCGCCTTCATCGAAGTCGATGAAACCCATATTCCCATCTACCGCATCATGCACCAAGGCAAAGACGCCATCGGTACTGGCGCCCAAGAAGACCATCGCTACCCCTTCGCCGGCGCCGCCAACGCTTACGTTCGCCTCGGCGTCATCGACCGCGACGGTGGCGACCCTCTCTGGCTCGATCTCGGCGATGAGCCCGATATCTACATCGCCCGCGTCGGCTGGACCCCCGATGGCCGTGTTTGGGTTCAACGCCAAAACCGTGAGCAAAACACTCTCGACATCATTCTCTTCGATACCGAATCTGGCGCTCCCACCTACCTCCTCACCGAAAAAAGCGATGTCTGGATCAACCTCCACAACATGTTCCGCCCTCTTAGTAAAAGTGACCAACATGGCGCCAGCTACCTATGGGCGGCCGAGCGCACTGGCTTCATGCACCTCTATCTCTTAGAAGAAAATGGCACTACTATTCGCCAACTTACCTCTGGGGATTGGATGGTGGAACAAATCGCCGCCATTGACGAGCAAAACGAGCTTGTCTACTTCCTCGGCACCAAAGAATCCCCCCTCGAACGCCACCTCTACGTCGTTTCCTTCGCTGGTGGCGACCCTCGAAAAATCACTCTCGAAAAAGGGTTGCACAACGTCATTCTTGACTTGGACAATCAACGCTTTATCAATATTTGGCACAATCGCCAACGGCCGTTTACCATCACCCTCTGCCACCTCAGCGACGGCACGCCCATTACTACCATCTACGAAAACGAAGACGAACGCGTCACCCAATTCAACCTCCCCATCCCTGACATCGTCACCCTCAACACCCGTGATGGCGTCGAACTTTACGGCACCCTCTACCGCCCCCCCACCACCTTCGGTGATGGCCCCTATCCCACCATCGTCTCTGTCTACGGCGGCCCCCACGCCCAACGCGTCAACGAAGGCTGGGGCCAAACTATCACCCTCCGCGCCCAATACCTCGCCCAACAAGGCTTCCTCGTCTTCGTCCTCGATAATCGCGGCAGTGCCCGCCGCGGCCTCCAGTTCGAAGGCGCCCTCCGCCACGACATGGGCAACATCGAAGTCCAAGACCAAGTCGATGGCGTCCGCTGGCTCGCCGACCAAGGGCTAACCGACCCCGCCCGTGTCGGCATCTACGGCTGGAGCTACGGTGGCTACATGTCTCTCATGTGCCTTGCCCGCGCCGCCGACACCTTTAAAGTCGCCGTTGCTGGCGCCCCCGTCACCGATTGGGACGGCTACGACACCCATT
This sequence comes from Anaerolineae bacterium, assembly GCA_035459145.1. Taxonomy (GTDB): domain Bacteria; phylum Chloroflexota; class Anaerolineae; order Promineifilales; family Promineifilaceae; genus DATHYN01. Next base: position 8,821 of record DATHYN010000159.1, read on the forward strand.
ACACCGAACGATACATGGGTCTTCCCCAAACCAACGATGACGGCTACCGCCGCAGTAGTGTTCTCAACCATGTCGACAAAATCGAAGGTAAACTCCTCCTCATCCACGGTCTCATCGACGAAAACGTCCATTTCCGCCACACCGCCCGCCTCATCAACGCCCTCATCGCTCACCGCAAACCATACGACCTCCTCCTCTTCCCCGATGAACGCCACATGCCCCGCGGCCTCGCCGACCGCATCTACATGGAAGAATACATCGCCGACTACTTCAAAACACACCTACTATAAAAATCCATCTTCCTCCCAACGTCATTTCGACTGGAGGCATTCCCGTCTCTAGTCTGGTTATCCATTGCGAATGGCTGGAGGGAATGGTGGAATAGAGAAATCTCCTCAGTCGATTCCACTATTTAAGTTGATATGGGTACCGCTGAGAATTCATGTGAATTACCAAACTCAAGTTACTTCCAAACAAAAAAGCGGTACCGAATCATCTCGATACCGCTTCACGAATAAAAATCTTAGCTAACCTAAGCCGCCACCTATGACTTCTCCGCCGCCCGCTTCGCGCGCTTCGCTTCCCGCTGACGAATCTCATGCCGCAACTCACGTTTGCGTATACGTAGGGCCGTGGGTGTCACTTCTAACAACTCATCATGCTCCAAATACTCAATCGCTTCATCCAATGACAAAATACGTGGATCCGGCAACGCATACACAATCCCCCCCGATGTCGTCGCCCGATGCCCCGTCAAATTCTTCGTCTTCGTCACATTGACCACCAATTCATCATCCCGAATATGCTGACCAATCACTTGCCCCCCATACACTTCCTCACCGGGCGCCACAAAAAACGTTCCCCGCGACTGTAAATTCTGCAACGCATACGAACTCACTGGCCCCGTATCCATCGACACCAATGGCCCTAAGCGCGTCGTCTCAATATCCCCATGATATGGCTGATGCGCATAGAATAATGTATGGTAAATCCCCGTTCCCCGCGTCGACGTCAAAAATGGCTGCCGCAAGCCCAACAAACCACGTGTCGGAATATGATATACACAATGAACCATCCCATCATCATCATAATGGATCGTCTGTAACTGACCACGACGACGCCCCACCATCTCACTTACCGCGCCCAAATAATCATTATGCACATCAACAAATAACGTCTCAACCGGCTCCATCAACCCCTCATCCGTCTCGCGCAAAATAACCTCAGGCCGGCTTACCGTAAACTCATACCCCTCACGCCGCATCGTTTCGATTAAAATAGCCAGATGCAACTCCCCTCGGCCAGCCACAATAAACTCACCCGACGACCCCGTCTCCTTCACCCGCAACGCGACATTGCTCTCCAACTCCTTAATCAACCGCTCCCGAATCTGACGACTCGTCAAATATTTGCCTTCCCGTCCCGTAAACGGACTATCATTCACCCCAAACGTCATCCGCACCGTCGGCTCTTCCACCTTAATCGGTGGCAACGGATTCGGATGCTCCGGATCCGCCAACGTATCTCCAATCCCGACATCAGTGATACCCGCCACCGCCACAATATTTCCCGCTTGCACCTCCGGTTGAGGCTCACGCTTCAAATTATGGAACGTATAAACTTGGGTCACTTTGGCTGGCACAACCTTCCCCTCGGCCGTAATATGCGCAATCGCCTGCCCCTCCCGAATATTACCACTCGTCAACCGCCCCACCGCAATCTTACCCACGTAATTACTATACTCTAACGTCGTCACCAACATCTGCGTCGGCCCATCAAGATTAACCACCGGTGGCGGCAAATGCTCCACAACCACATCAAACAACGGCCGCAAATCATCAGCCAACTCATCTGGCTTCAACCCCGCCCGACCTTCTAACGCCCGTGTGTACACCACCGGAAAATCAGCCTGCTCATCCGTCGCCGCTAAATCAATAAACAGATCAAACGTCGCATTGACCACATAATCAGGTCGGGCCGCCGGCCGATCAATCTTATTGACCACCACCACCACTTTACACCCTTTTTGCAATGCTTGATGCAATACAAACCGCGTCTGTGGCATCGGCCCTTCAACAGCGTCTACTAATAACAAGACCCCATCGACCATATTCACGATACGCTCTACTTCACCACCAAAATCAGCATGGCCTGGTGTGTCAACTAAATTAATCGTCACCCCATCATACAAAATACTGGTGTTTTTGGCCAAAATCGTGATACCACGCTCCCGCTCCAAATCATTGGAGTCGAGAACACGTTCAGTCATCTCTTGATTAGCATGAAAAACATTGGTTTGGCGCAACATACCATCAACTAAAGTTGTTTTCCCATGATCAACATGGGCAATGATAGCGATATTGCGAATATCATTACGGGGCTTTGCCATCGGCTATTTTCCTTTATAAAAATCGGGAATTAAAAATTGCGTGAGTGTCAATTGTAAAGAGTGTCACCCATCTTGTCAAGTCGTGAAAAATTAATATAACCCCAAATCATCCAAAGATGGGTCAAGATCTTCCGCAAAATAGGTCTCAACCGCATGCGCTAACAACGTCGTAATCTGCTCAATCTGCTCTTCGCGCGGCGTCATCGTCGCAAAATCCCAAGCGACATCTTTGCGCACTTCAAACACAATTGAATTAAACCGACGCGGATGCCAACGATACGTTTCATACAAATCATACCGCCACTTATTGACAAACTCTTTCAACTTCAAATATGCATTCTTGACCGCTTCACACCGCCCTTCATATCCTGCCGGTGCTCGCCGATACATATGAATATAACTCCGATAAATTTCGCTATCCCCATCCCGCAAATTCGTATCCGACAACATCCGCCACACCGCTTGAAACGCCGTATCCTCACGCGTTTCCGGATACAACTCTTCATATTGACGGCGCAAAAACTGGAAGAACATCCACACCTGTGCCCGCACTTCCACACTCCCTTCCGGTAACGTATAGGGATGATTCTGCCCCACACTAATCCGCGCCTTTTCTAAAGTCAAACAGATCCGCGCAATCAATGTCCGATCCGCCGTAAACTCACCCAACTCATCAATATAAAGCCGATCAAATAACCCAAATGGCATTCGACTCGTTGCTTGGTAAGCTGACGAGCGATAAATCACACTCGTCATCGGCCGCATCGTCCGTTCCGATTCAATCGGTCCTGGATTAAACTTGTCGTACGTATGAATCGAAATCTTCAAAATCTTATTGCGCAACGCTTTATCAAAGACCGATGAGATCTCGTCGTAATAGTTCAACACACGCTTCTTCTGATTATAATCAAGCCGCTCCGTAAACGGCGGATTAATCGCTAATCGATCCAAATGCTGCCGATTACCTGCATTCGTACTTCCCGGAAAACGGCCGAAATCCAGCAACGCCCGCGCAATATTAACCCGATAAAAACCAGGTACATTCATCTTCTGAGCAAAACTATTTGCAATATGGTTCGCTGCCCAATCCTTTTCAATCTCATACGCCGCCCGCACATCTGGCTGGGCAAACATATCCGCCAAAAAAGCGGGATACCCATCCCCATCATGAATACTATCTAGCAACAATCGATCCCCAAAACGATCATTGGCCGCATCATAAGCTGTATTGTGATGATAACTAATTGGTTCGCCATCAAATTCATATGGCTCAATATTCGTCAATGCCAAAGCTTGTCTCTCCAAAGCCCCATCCTTCATCTATAATGATAATAACGCTTAAAACAATCCCATAGTTTGCTATCAAACTAGACCTTTCAAGCTTATTTTAAGCAAACAAGAATTATACCCCGTATTTCCCCACTAGCCAACGCAAAATCATCCCCATTTAGGTAGTTCGATTTGCCAAATCGAACTACCACCACCACCATCCAACTCCAAAAAACCACCTTATCTATCCCCCCCAACTAATGCCCAAAACCCAATTATTTGCTAAAATCCACTCATACTATTCAATATTATTATAGCCAGAAAGGATTACCCCATGTCTAATAAACACATTCTAATCACCGGAGCCACTAGTGGCATTGGCCTTGCCTCGGCCGTCGCCCTCGCTAAAACCAAAGCCACCATCATCATCATCGGCCGCTCTCCAAGCAAATGCCAAACGGCCGTTACCCACATCAAACAACAAAGCAACAACCAAAACGTCCAATACCTCGTCGCCGACCTCTCCAACATCAACGCCACCCGCGCCATCGCCAACGTCTACCAAGAAAAATTCAACCGCCTCGACGTCCTCATCAATAACGCCGGCGGCCTCTTCAAAGAACGCCGCCTCAGCGCCGATGGCTATGAAATGAACGTCGCCCTCAACCATATCGGCCCCTTCGTTCTCACCAACCAACTACGCCCCCTCCTCCTCAAAACCGCTCAAGCCAACCCCAGCTTCGGCGCCCGTGTCATCAACGTCTCCTCCGACGCCCACCGTTTAGGTATCGATTGGGACAATCTCATGAGTGAAAAAAGCTACAGCCAACTATCAGCCTACGGCCAAAGCAAAACGATGCTCAATATGTTTACCTTTGAACTAGCCCGCCGTCTCGCCGGCACCGGTGTCACCGTCAACGCTCTCCACCCTGGCGCTGTCCAAACCGACATCGCCAAAAAAGATGGCAACAGCCTTCTTTCCCTTATCTTCGCCTTCCTCGGCCGCCTCTTCTTCCGCACTCCCGAAAAAGGCGCCAACACCACCGTCTACCTTGCTACCTCTCCCGCCGTTGCCGGTGTCACCGGCAAATATTTCGTCGACGAGAAAATCAAAGAGGTCCATCCCTCTAACCAAAACCCCCAAGATTGGGTCAATCTATGGACCAAAACGGAAATTTGGGTCGCCACCGCCAAAAATTAACACAATTAATTTGTTTGCAAAGCACTTAACCATTATCTGACACCATCTTCATCACTTCTTAACAACTCCTTTTGTATAATATTTTCATCAGCTGACATAAAAAGATTCAGACAATAACGACTGAATACCAATGGCATACCGCCCACGGCCGTGCTTTTCGAAAATACAAACCCAATACGGAGTAAAATACAAATGGACACCAATCCTTATAAATCAAACCCATCCCCTTGGCGCGCTCGCCTCGCTTGGATCACCCTCGGCCTCCTCATCGCCACCATCACCTTCATTAGCTTCTCCCTTGTTAGCAACATCTTCGCCCAAGAAAATAACCCCTTCCGCCCACTAACGGGCACTGTAAGCCAAGAATTATCCGCCATGCCCTTCAATCACACCACCTTCTTCGCTGGTGATGGTGAGATCATTACGCTGGTGCCGCAAACGGCCGTTGACACCGCCCTCGATACCGCCGTCGCCGACGGCGTCCTCACCGCCGCCCAAGCCCAAAAAATCAACGCTGACATCGCCGCCGCCTCCCCAGAACTCAATAGCGTTATCATTGACCATGATATCATCTTGGGCGAAGGTGACATCGAAATGAATGGCGTCCCTACCGGCCTCCTCGCCCCTCTCCACCATGCCGTTGCCGCTGAAACCATCACCGATGCCCAATTCCGTCAAATTATAGGCTACCTTGATGACAATGCTGACGACGCTGTCACCGCTACCTTTGAGGATAATGCCGGTACCACTACCTTTGAACTCAGCATCAACGGTAACCCCGCCACTCTCCAAACCCACCTTCTCCAAGCTATCGACCAAGCGGAAGCCGATGGCACCCTCACCAGCGACCAAGCGGAAACCCTCCGCCAAAATGTCACCGACAACGACTACACCCACCATTTACCCGCTGGCATGGACGGTGAATTCATTATCGAACTGGATGAAATCATTACCACGAATGAGTAGTTACCAAAGTGAAATTTTGGCCAGCTTCTCCCTAACCAGAACAGCCTAAACAATGGTCAAAACGTAATCGAAAGAATTCTAACAACTTGACCTCAGCACTGTTCGAACAGCGCTGAGGTCTTAATCCTGTACACAATAGGAACCTCTTCTATGCCCTATCAAACCCTTATCATCGAAGACACCCCTAAAACGGCCAATCTCCTCCGCCTCTACTTTGAACGCGAAGGCCACCAAGTCACGGTGGCCCATGATGGTTTAATCGGCCTCAACCTCGCCCGCCAACAACCACCAGACCTCCTCCTCCTCGATCTCATGCTCCCCCAAATCGATGGCCAAGATATCTGCCGCCTCCTCCGGGCCGAGCCAGATACCAAAGATATCCCCATTATCATGATTACCGCCAAAAGCACCGAAGACGACCTCCTCCACGGCCTCGACCTCGGCGCCGATGATTACATCACCAAACCATTCAGCCCCCGCGAACTACTCGCCCGCGCCCGTGCCCTTCTCCGCCGAGCCCACCCCGCGCCCACCCCGCCACCCAATCCCAGCCGCCTCAGCTTTGGCCCCCTCACCATCGACGAGGAACGGCATGAAATCTACTACCACAATCAACTCATCCCCATCACCCCCAAAGAGTTCAAAATCCTAACCACTTTCGCCCACAACCCCCACCGCGCCTTCACCCGCCAAGAACTCCTCGATGAAGCGTTCGGCTTTATGCACGATGCCCTCCCCCGCACCGCCGATGTTCATATCCTCAACCTCCGCAAAAAACTAGACCTCGACCCCCAATCCCCTACTTGGATTGAGACCGTTTACGGCCACGGCTACAAATTTGTCCCCCCCGATAACACAGGAACCGATTAATATGTTTCGACGTCTTGATATTCGCATCTTCTTTGCCCTTATTACCATCGCCCTCATCACCATCGGCCTCGTTATCGCTGTCACCAACTACCAAACAACAGCCGAATTCAACCGCTACGTCGCTCGCAATAACGCCCGTGAGCAAGCCATCCTCAGCGAGCTCATCCTCACCTCCCTCGAACAAGACAACATCGACAATACCCAAATGCTCATCGAAACCGTTGGCGCCACCGCTGGCCAAGAGATGGCCCTTTTCACCGCCGACGGTCAAGTTATTATCTCTTCCGCCCCCAACCTCATCAACAGCCACATCTCCCCACCACCCGCTCAATATTTCCAAGATGCCACCATCACCATCAACGGCCAACCCGCCATCTTCGCCTTCGCCCAACCCCCCTTTCCCCTCACCGATGAGGTCGAAATCCACGACATCATCTTCGACAAAGACCAAATCGTCACCGTCGAAGAAATTGAACTTTCCACCCTCGCTAATGACACCCTAATCGGCTCTAGCATCACTACCCGCACCAACCAATTCATCATCTCCTCCCAACCTAACTTTACCGTCTCTCCCCCCGGCAATAACGAACAAAACTTCCTCGGTTCCCTCGACCAAACCTATCTGCTCGCCATTCTTTTAGCCCTCCTCTGCGCTGGCTTACTCAGCTACCTCTCCACCCGCCACCTCATCCAGCCCATCTCCTACCTCACCACCGCCGCCGAACAAGTCGCCCTCGGCCACCTCAACCAACAAGTCCCCCTCCCCACCGACACCACCCTCCGCCCCCTCGCCCACGCCTTCAACCAAATGGCCGCCGCTCTCACCCACCAAGAAAAACTCCGCCGCCACATGGTCACCGACATCGCCCACGAACTACGCACCCCCCTCGGCAACATCCAAGGCTACCTCGAAGCTATCCAAGATGGTCTCCTCAATGCTGATGACAATACTATTGCTTCGCTACACGAAGAAACGCTCCTGCTCAAATATCTCGTCAATGATTTGCAGGAGCTGGCTCTGGCCGAGGCCGGCCAACTCCGCCTCAATCCCCAGCCCACCAGCCTCAACCAGATCGCCACCACCGCCCTCAACGCCATCACCCCCCTCGCCCATGAACACCAAATCACCCTCAACAGCCATCTCACTCCCCACCTCCCCTCTCTAGAGGCCGATGAAGATCGTCTCGCCCAACTCCTACGTAACTTGCTTCACAACGCCCTCCGCCACACGCCCCCCCACGGCCAAATCACCCTCACTACCACCCACCACCCCACCACCAACCACCTCACCCTCACCCTCCACAACACCGGCTCCTACATCCCCCCCGAACACCTCCCCCACATCTTCAACCGCTTCTACCGCGCCGACCCCGCCCGCGACCGCGCCGCCGGCGGCGCCGGCCTCGGTCTCGCCATCTGCCACGCCATCGCCACCCTCCACCACGCCACCCTCACCGCCACCAGCCATCCCCAAAACGGCACCACCTTCATTCTCAGCATCCCCCTCCCACCATCTTTGAACTAAACAACTCTCTGCTTTTAACCCAAACCCAAAATTGTCACCAAAATGCCTTGAAATTTTCACCAAAAGGAGCCATAATCCCTCTATGAGTGATCAACCAACAGATTCTACAATATCTGCCATCACCCCCGTTCCCCCCCAACAACGTGTCAATTTTGTTGATGCCCTCCGTGGCTTCGCCCTTTTTGGCGTCCTCACCATGAATATGCTCTTCTTTGCTGGCTATCCCACCAATCCCGCCAACTGGGGCGGCTTCAATCGCTACCTCCTCATCACCATCCATTTCTTCGGCCAAGCCAAATTCTATTCCCTCTTCTCCCTCCTATTTGGCTGGGGCCTCTCCCTCCAACTCACCTCCTTCTTGCCCCATCAAACTGATAGCAATCAAACAAAAAAACGCTGGCGTGTGCTACGTCGCCTTTTCCTCCTACTTTTAATCGGTGCCTTCCATTATATTTTCATCTGGGAAGGGGACATTCTCCTCACCTACGCCCTACTCGGATTCGTCCTCATCCTCTTCGCCAATCGCTCCCCACGCTTTTTGCTCATCAGCGCCCTCCTCGGCCTCCTCCTCACCATCCTCCTCGTTCTCCCCACCCCCTTCATGGAAAGCCTACGCCAAACTTACCACACCCAATTCCCCGTTATCCCTCTAGGCACACCCCTCTATCAAGACGGTACCTACCTCGACCTCGTCCGCTGGCGTGCCACCCGCCTCCTCTCCCAACATTCAACCATGCCCTACACCGCCGGCTACATCCTCGCCATGTTCCTCCTCGGCCTCTACATCGGCAAACGCCAATTCTTCCGCCACCCCGACCAACACCCCACCCTCCGCCACACCATCCTCATCATCAGCCTCATCATCGGCCTCATCGCCAACACCATCTTCGTCGCCAACATGTTCAACCCCAGTTGGGTCCCCGCTGGCTACGGCCGTTTTGTCAACACCACCAGCCGCTCCATCGGCGCCGTCGCCCTCATGCTCTTCTATACCACCAGCTTCATCACCCTCTGGCACTACCCCCGCCCCCATCACTATCTCCGCCAATTAGCCCCCGTCGGCCGCATGGCCCTCACCAACTACCTCACCCAATCTCTCTTCTTCACCTTCTTCTTCTACCATTATGGCCTCCGCTTTTACCGCCAAATCGACCCCACCTTCGGCATGATCATCACCATCCTCTTCTTCTGGCTCCAAATTCGCTTCAGTCACTGGTGGCTCAGCGAATACCAGTTCGGCCCCGCCGAATGGCTTTGGCGCACCCTCACCTACGGCCAACGCCAACCATGGCGCCGTGGCGCCAAAGCGCCACCCCCCATCAGCCGCCGCACCCGCCTCACCGCCGCTCTTCTGCTCCTGCTCACCCTCGGCGCCACCACCCTCTACTACTTCCGCCCCACTACCACCACCCTCGGCCGCAATCCCAACAGCGCCCCCCCTTTCATCCCGCCCACCCCCACCAACCCACCACCTACCACGACCCCCCAGCCAATCCCCCCCACACCCACACCCATCGCCACCCCCGCGGCCACCCACATCACCTACAATCCCAACAACCCGCTCGCTAACAACCCACCTCTCCCCATCGCCGCCTCCTTCAACATCACCCAAGCCCTCGCCCATATCGCCGAACTGAGCGGGCCACCTTATAACGGCCGTTACGCCGCCGCCCCCGGCGGCCTCGCCGCCGGTGACTACATCGCCGCCCAATTCGCCCAATTCAACCTCCAACCCGCCGCCCCCAACAATAGCTTCTTCCAACCCTTCCCCATCACCTACACCCTCCTCGCCACCACCCCCCAACTCGCTATCACCACCGCTAACGGTCAAACCCACCACGCCCAATTCCATACCGACTTCGCCCCCATCATCCGCCAATACATGGGCCCCGGCCGCGCCCAAGGCGACCTCGTCTGGCTCAACCGCTGCACCCACGACGATTTCGGCCGCCTCGATATCACCGCCAAAATCATCATCTGTCACACCGACAACAGCCGCAACAATATGCTCGCCGTCAGTCGTGACGCCCTCGCCCACGGCGCCGCCGCCCTCCTCTTCCTCACCGACCCCGTCAACCGCCCCCCCGATTTCGGCGAACATTACTTCCCCCCTTGGGTCCCCGAACCTATCCCCACCACCCGCATCTACCCCACTTTACTCGCCACCATCCTCGCCGACAGCGGCCACACCCTCGCCTCCCTCACCCAACTCAATGACATCCTTCCCCTCACCAGCCAAGCCACCATCAACATCGAAACCGTCGACCACACCGCCTGTCCCGCCAACAGCTGTCTCGCCCGTAACGTCCTCGGCGTCCTCCCCGGTCGCGACCCCAACTTCGCCGATGAAATTATCATCATCGGTGCCCATTACGACCATATGGGTACCACCCCAGACAACACCCACACCTGGTGGGGCGCCAACGACGACGCCTCCGGCGTCGCCCTCATGCTCACCCTCGCCCAAACCTGGGCCGAGCAAGGCTACGCCCCCCGCCGCACCATCCTCTTCGCCGCTTGGGACGCCGAAGAACACGGCCTCCTCGGCGCCTACCATTACACCCGCTACCCCAGTTACCCCCACCAAAACGTCGTCGCCCTCCTCCAACTCGACATGATCGGCGCCGGCGCCGCCGGCCTCTCCCTCGACGGCCACCCCCTCCTCAACGCCCACCTCCAACGTAACGCCACCTACTGGGACACCCCACCCGCTACCATCATCAACCTCGGCCGCAGTGACCACGTCCCCTTCCTCGAAGCCGGCGTCCCCGCCAGCCTCCTCATCTGGTGGGACATCGATAACACCCTCCCCCACTACCACCGCCCCCTCGATACCATCGACATCATTGAACCCGATAAATTAAAAACCGCCGGCCAACTCGTCCACCACACCATCCTCGACCTCGCCGAACACGAACCCACCATCCGCGCCCTCCTCGCCGACCGCGCCACCAGCGCCAATCAACGTGACCAAACCAACTTCCTCGCCACCGCCGTCACCACCCAACAACCCGATGACCAACAATGGTGGACCGATCTCCAAACTCTCGACGCCTACCAACTAAACCTCACCCCCAACACAATTCAAATCCAAAACGACTATGCCATCAGTCGCCTCCGCCTCAATATCGCCTACTCCCCCACCCTCACCACCACCGCCCAGATTAACACCGAATTCACCGCTGGCTTCCGCTACACCACCGACGGCTGGAAATGGGACGGCCCCGCCCTCGCTTGGCACCAACAAGACAATTTGCGCCTCGGCTACTCCGTCGATACCCAGACCAATGCCGCCAAACTCGCCACCGACATCCATAACCTCCATACCCGCCTCAACACCACCCTCGGCCTCACCCCCACCATTCCCACCACCCTCATCCTCCTCCCCGACAACGCCACCCTCCGCGCCACCACCTCTCCCCTCCTCCCCACCGATCAAACCGTCTGGATCGAACCCGGCCTGATAAAACTCGTCGCCACCCCCAACATCACCAAAAGCCAAGCCCTCACCAATGCCCTCCTCCAACTCACCCTCGCCAACAACAACCTCACCGTCGACAACGCCCCTTGGCTCTGGCACGGCCTCCCCCTCGTCTGGCAAACCATCACCGACACCGTCACCACCCAAAGTCGCTACATCCCCCCTCTCCAAACCGCCCTAGAGACCGATGCCCCCTTAAACGCCGACCTCCAAGCGTGGGCCGCCACCCGCTACCTCCAACAACAACTCGATTGGCCCGGCCTCGGCCGCCTCATCACCACCCTCGGCCAAAACTGCCCCACCACCTGCTCCCCCACCCAAACCGACGCCCTCATCACCACCAACCTCAATCTCGACACGCCCTTCCCCACCAGCTGGCGCACCCATTGGCAAACACAACTGGCCACCGCCCAAAACAACCTCGACACCCTCCTCGCTACCCGCCGCGACGCCCTCTTCAACAATAATCCCAACCAATTCCTCGCCACCCTCGCCACCGACCCCGCCCTGCGCGAAGCCGAACAATACTGGTTCGATGCCATCACCGCCACCACCATCCAATCCTACACCGTCGCCGCCCAACCCATCACCTTTTTCGATGACGGCTCTCTCCTCGCTACCATCACCACCAGCTACCGCCTCCAAGATGGTGACCAACCACTGAGCAACGCCTACACCCAACAACTACAAATCGAGACTACCCCCGCTGGCTACCGTTGGGCCGGCCGCCCCAACCAAACTTTCAACCTCGGCCCCATCACCGTCCGCTATCCCCCCAGCCTCGCCCATGAAGCCCCCCTCGTCGCCGATCAAGCCCTAACCATCTACACCCACTTCGCTACCGAACTTCGCCTAAATCCCAATACCCCCCTCACTATCGAACTATTCGCCGACCGCGCCAGCTTCGCCACCAGCATCGACCCCCGCTTCCCCAACAACAGCTGGGTCACCGGCTGGACCGCCCCCCAACAAGCGATCAAGCTCCGCCGCGACCAAGCCGGCAACCTTCAACAAGATTTAATCACTCAAATTGGACGGCATCTGTTGCTGGCCGAGGGTATCACCACCGAATGGCTCCTCCGTGGCGTCACCAGCTACCTCGCTACCCCCTTCGACCCCAGCTTCCAACAAAACGCCGCCCTCACCCTCCACGACATGGGCCATGAGTTCCAACCCGCCCAATTACTCATCATCTCCCCACCCCACCAACAATCACGCTCCTCCGCCAGCCAAGATGACGCCCTCGCTTGGGACGCCGTTCGCTATCTCATCCACACCCACGGCTGGGACACCCTTCTCGCCATCATCGACGCCGGTGGCAGTACCAATCAAGCCCTCGGCCTACCTCTCAACCAATTCGCCATTAACTGGCACATCAGCCTCACCCAACAACACCGCTCCCCCTCAGCCATCACCCTCGCCAACCAATTTGATACCCAACAAGCCCAACGCCACCTCAACTTCTTCACCGCACCCGCCCAAGCCGGCCGCTTAGCCGGCTCCCCTGGTAACCAAGCCACTATCGACTACATCAGCCAACAATTCGCCCAAATCGGTCTCCAACCATGGGGCGACCCCGCCACCAACCAATATCAGCAAACATTCCCCATCAGCTACACCACTATCAGCCGCCCTCCCCGCCTCGAACTCACCACGACGGCTGGCGACCTCATCACCTTCAGCTACCGCCTCGACTTCCTCGTCACCCACGCCATCACTACCAATATTCCCCTTCCCACCGCCCCCCTCTTCGTCGTCGACAACTACCAAGGACTCGATCTCAACGGCGCTATCGCCCTCCGTCTCCGTGCTGGCAATCTCGCCGATGAGATCAATCAGGCCGTCGCCGCCAATGCCGGTGGTCTCATCATCATTACCAACAAAAACAATGATGACGAGCTTTGGGCCAAAACACCCTTCCTTCCCACCGCCCCCATCCCCGTCTTCGAGCTCACCCGTCGCGGCAACAACAAACTACGCGACTTACTCGGCCTCCTCGCCATCACCGATCGCCCCACCAACCCTCTCAATCTCACCGCCAACCTCCAATACGCCGTCACCCCACCCCGCACCGTCAACACCGCCAACGTCATCGCCCTTTGGCCCGGCCAAGACCCCTACCTAAGCCAAGAACTACTCATCATCAGCGCCCACCACGACCACGTCGGCGACGACCCCTACAACGTTCGCTACGACGGTGCCAATGATGACGCCGCCGGCGTTGCCGCCCTCCTCGAAATCGCCCGTTTATGGGCCGCTAATGATTACCAGCCCCGCCGCTCCGTCCTCTTCGTCGCTTGGGGCGCCCAAGAACAAGGCCAAATCGGCTCCAACTATTACGTCAACCAACCAACATGGCCCCTAAGTGACACAATCGGTATCATTCAACTCGATGGGATTGCCAATGGAGACGGTTTCTACCCCTCCCCCCAAGGGGATTGGGCCGAAGACGCCTTTTTACTCGCCGCCGCTGAGCAAACAGCGGCACAGTTAGAGCAAAGAATTTCGATTAGTATTGATCCTCTGACTCGGCCGAGTGACCAACTCGCCTTCGCCCCCACCAACATCCCCGCCATCCTCTACTCCTGGCGCCTCCCCAACGAAGACAACCTCCCCACCCACCTCGCCCTCCCCCCAGAAACAGACACCCTCACCACCAGCGGCACCTTCATCACCCTCCTCCTCTCGCAACTTGCCCGCTAACCAGCAAAAATTTATCTCCTCTCTCCTCAAACTGATAGCATAATCTAAATTCGACAATTCACCACCCCTCCAACTAGTCGCAATGAACACACCCGTTTGAGGCAACCATCCCTCCCATCAACATAACGATGTAACCGACAACTGTCATGTCGAGCGCAGGGATGGTCGCTTCACAATCACCAACATATCCCCACCAAAACAAGACCATCCCGAAGTCGAGACATCTACCCTAATGACACCCTAACCAAACGCTTACATCGGCTTAAGCAATTATCGAACTCAGGCTAACATACACTCATTCACTCCCCAAAAGCCGATACTGATATTCACTATACGCCTTTCGCCAAAGCGCAACTAAGCCTAGCCTCTCGGCCCATTCATACAAATAACCAAGATCCAACCCCTCCCCCTGAATATCCAAAATGCCCTGAATATCATGCCACTGCCGCTCAGACAGTTCACCACCCATATGATACCAATTCAACTTAGCCAATAGTGTACTACGCAAACGGCCGTGAGTCGTACTCGCTAACGACCCACCCACCACATACGGCACCCCTAACTCATCAAGAAGATGTGCCATGTAAACCGTAATGCTTAAAGATTCAGGCGTCATCATTCTCCTCCCCCGCCGCCACCAGCTCCGGCCTCGGCCCATACGCCTTCAACGCCAACTCCTCTCCCAAAATCCGATCCGCCAACAACCGCTTCAACTCCTCTTCCGTCGCCTGCGGATACCGCCGCCGCAACCCACTCAAAGCCAACTCCCGATTCATCTGCCCCATATCTGCCACCAACTGCCACTTCCGCCAAACAGGCATCTGGCGTAAACGTTCAACAATCATCGCGTCAATCTTCGGATCCGTATCACTTAATTCCCTCTTCATAAATCAAGTGTAACATATTCATACCAAGGAATAAAGACAGATCTAAAATCAACACCCCAAACACTTGCCACAAAGCCCATTTTTGTTTATCCTTAACCCATGAATGAAACGCCCGATATTGCCATCATTGGCCTCGCC
>DATHYN010000160.1:0-8624 GCA_035459145.1 Anaerolineae bacterium
CTCCCTCCCCAATCACCTCTTCTCTACCCCCACCACCAATCCCGCCATCCTCGATACCTTCGACCGCTACCCCTTCACCCTCGATGAAACCCCCTTCCCCCACCAAGACCCAGCCATCACCCCCGCTATCCTCGGCCACCTCTTCGAACAACACCTCCCCACCACCACCCGCAAAAAAGGGGGAACCTTCTACACCCCACGCCCCATCGTCGACCACCTCGGCCAAACCAGCCTCTTCCACTACCTCAACCATTACCTAAGCTACCAGCTCCCTCACCCACAACTCCACAACTTCGTCCACGACCCATCCCCCACCACCACCCTACCAATCACCCCCTACGCCCCTCAAATCGATGCCGCCCTCGCCCAACTAACCATCTGCGACCCCGCCGTCGGCGCCGGCGCCCTCGTCGTCGGCATCCTCAGCCACATCATTCGCCTCCGCCACGCCCTCCACCAACACACCCCCATCCCCGTTCCGATGACACCCCACCAGCTCACCGGCCACGCCCTCACCCACACCCTTCACGGCGTAGACATCAACCCCGCCCCCCTCGCCATCACCAAAACTCGCCTCCACCTCGCCTACCTCGCTACCCCCGGCTCATCCTTCCATACCCTCCCCAATCTCGACAACCACTTCATTTGTGCCGATGCCCTTTTATCAGCACCAAATGAGCTGTTTCCGGCCGAGGACGAGTCCGCCCCCTTCAACATCATCATCGCCAACCCCCCTTGGCTCTCCCTCAAAGGCAAACACCGCCCTGCCCACAGCCAAAAACTATACCGCCAACTCGCTACTCGCTACCAACTTAACAGCTACGCCCCTAACCTCTACGAACTTTTCCTCCAACAAGGTCTCAACTGGCTCCAACCCCACGGCCTCCTCGCCTACATCATCCCCGACCGCCTCGCCTTCAACCATCACTCTCACCAACTCCGCCACCAACTCCTCACCCACACCCGCCTCCACCACATCAGCTACCAATGGTCCTTCCCCGGCATCACCGCCAATACCATGACCCTCATCCTCCAAAAAGAAACCCGCCCCGATTACACCTTTTCCATCCGCCACAACAGTACCCACCCCCCACTCACCTACCAAAAATCAACCATTCGTAACCAACCGTGGCGTGGCTACCCCACCGCCGCCCACCGCGACCTTATCCATAAAATCCAAGTCAACACCCAACCCCTGCACACCATCGCCCGCCACACCTCCGGCTTTGGTGGCAAATCCACCCAGATCACGCTAGACTGCCAGCATTCTAGCCAAATCCCCGTCTACAAAGGCGCCTCCATTGACCCCTTCACCATCAAACACCCCTACTTCTTCGATTTCACCCCTGCCAACATCACCGGCCGCACCACCGACACCATCAAACTTGGCGCCACCCCTAAAATCCTCCTCCGCAAAACCGGTTTCCCCCTCATCGCCGCCTACGACGACTCCGGCCACTACCCCGAACAATCTCTCTACTTCATCTACCACCTCGGCCCCCAATTCGACTACCACTACCTCCTCGGCCTCCTCAACTCCCGCCTCCTCAGCTGGTACTACCGCCACCAACTCATCACCAACCCCGATAGCACCCCCCAACTCAAAGGCCGTGACCTCGGCCACCTCCCCATCAAAGCCGCCACCCCCCACCAACAACAACCAATCATCACCCTCGCCCACCAACTCGAACAACCCATCACCCCCACTGACCGCGCCACCCTCTACCACACCCTCAACCAAACTATCTACACCCTCTACAATCTCTCTCCCACCGACATCGACCTCATCTCCTCGTCATTCTGAGCGTAGTGACAGCCTGCTCTCCCAATTAACCAACACCTCACCACAGAAACAAAGGCCGAACGAAGTCGAAGAATCTGCCCTCAACATTACGACATCCCTTACCCATATTGGCATCTTATACCCTAACTAAAAGTTCCACCCCCACCTCAAAACAACACCCCCATCACCACCGCCACCAACACCAAAATAACCCCTCCACTCACCGTCGCCCAGCGCAATACCACCCCCTCCTTCGCCCCCGCCACCGTACTACACCCCACCACAATCTTCGCCGGCGCCATCATACTCCCAATCGCTCCCCCCGTCGTCTGCGCTGCCAAAATCCACGGAACGGCCGTTCCCACCGCCATCGCCGTCTCCATCTGCAACGCCCCAAACACCACATTACTATTCGTATTGCTCCCCGTCATAAACGCCCCTAACGCCCCAATAAATGTACTCAAAAATGGAAATGCCGCTCCCGTTCCACTCAACCCCTCGGCCAGCGCCTGCGTCATTCCCGCCTGCCCCATTGTCACCGCCATCACCACCAACGCCACAATACTAACCGTCGACTTACGCGACCCCCGCACCGTCCGTCCCACCACCCCCCGCCACGATAAATCCCCCTCATCATCCAACGCCCCCCGCCACCGATACCACCCCAACGTCACCACGCTCGTATAAAAAAGCAACGCCCCCGCATGACCAAACAGATTAATTGACCGCCCCGCGCCTCCTGCCGTCACCCATCCTTGCCCTGTCACCACCTCCGGAAACTCCCAATTCAGCACCACCACCCCCAAAACATCAGCCAAAATCGTCTCCCCCGCCAAAATAATCACAATCAACAACAAATAGGGCCCCAACGCTGGTCGTAACTGCCCCCAATCAACTTGCCCCCCTTCCCAGCCAAACCAAATAATCGCTACGACCATTCCGGCCAAAGCGGCGGCTAAGGCGGCCATATTCCATAAGCCGATAACGGCCGTTGCCCCCTGCACCACCCCCATCACCACCCCCAATACCAACCACACCAACCACCGCCGTCGCACCCCCGCCCAACCACCCGACCACCACAACACCCCCGCGCCACACCCCAAACAAGCCCCTCCCAATAACCACGCCGCCGGTCCCACCAACACCGCCGCTTCCATCCCCGTCGCCGCCACTAACGCCGCCACCGACGACCCCAACGACCCAAACGAAACCGCCCACGCATGACCCAACAACGCCACCACCACCGCCACCTCTGCGCCCATCCCCAACCCGACCAACAATGGCGCCACCACCGCCGCCGGTACCCCAAACCCCGCCGCCCCCTGCAAAAATGAGCCAAACACCCACGCCAACAAAAGTCCCTGCCCCGCTCGATCATCCACCAGCTTCGGCAACTCCGCTCCAATTCGCCGAATGACACCCGCCGCCGCCGTCACTTCATACAAAAACAGCGCCATCCAAATAATGTACAACACAAACAAAGCCAACAACAACCCTCGGCCCACCGCCACCACCAACACCATCCCGCCCGCCCCAAACCCCAACCACCCCACCAACGCCGCCGCCAACCACCCCGCCGGCCCCGCCTTACTCCCACCCCAGCCCCGCCCCAACATCAAATACAACACCACCAAAATCGGACTAGCCGCCAAAAATAATCGTAAAATATCCATGCCCCAAAGTATAACACACCTCATCTCCACTGGTAGTAGTGCGTTCGTGTCTACCGCGCCCACACCCCCCAAAAATGAGCCTTCTGTAAAAATAGAGGGCTCATTTTTGACACCCTCCCCCTTTTTATGATAACCTACCACCTTGGATAATCAAGATAGATAGATAATCTCCCTTCAAAATTCCAGCATAAGTCAAAACAGGAACTTGCAAGCCCATTATCTATCAAATGAAAGGACCCATCTATGCAAAGTTGGAACCCGATTCGCCGCTATGGTGGCCACATAATCCTTATATTTTTAGCCGTCCTCTATGTCTGGGCCAGTCAACAATTTCCCGAAACAAGCTGGGCCGATTGGGGCGCGCCCCCACCCACTCCCACGCTTAACGCCCCCCCACCCACCCCCTTTAGCCAACCAACCGCCACCCCCTTTCCCCTCACCAATCTCCCCCTCCAAACCGATACCAGTCTCGTCCCTGCCAACAAAATCCACACCTACCAGGGCCCCCAACCCCAACATAACTTCCAAATGTACGAAGTGCAACGTGGCGACACCCCCAACATCATCGCCGATAAATTCAATATCAAACCAGAAACTATCCTCGGCGGCAACCCTTCCCTTAGCGATGAATCAAACCTCCTCCAAACTGGTGCCACCCTCACCATCCTCCCCCTCGATGGCGTCCTCCACACCATTCACCGCGGCGAAACCCTCGAAGGCATCGCCGCCGAATACGGCGTCGCCATCGCCGACATCATCGCCTACGATGACAACAACCTCGAATTCCCCTACCGCCTCTATCCCGAAACCCAACTCGTCATCCCCGGTGCTTCCCCCCGCGTCTTTATCTGGAACCCACCTGAACTCCCCCCCGGCCAAACCTTCGCCGTCGTTGGTACCGGCACCTTCGTCTGGCCCGTTTCTGGTCGCTGTATGACCACCAACTACTGGTACGGCCATCCCGGCATCGACATTGCCCTCGCGACCGGCTCGGCCGTCTACGCCATGGACACCGGCACTGTCACCTACGCCGGTTGGGCCGCCGGTGGCTACTACGATTACGGCAACCTCATCGTCATCAATCACGGCAATGGGTACGAAACTTTCTACGCCCACCTCAGCGCCATCGATGTCTACGTCGGCCAAATCGTCTACCAAGGCAACTATATCGGTGCCGTTGGTAGCACCGGCCGCTCCTCCGGCCCCCATATCCATATCGAAATTCGCCGCAACAACTTCCGTGATAACCCCCTCGCCTACCTCGGCGGCTCTGTCCGTGACTGCACCTAAGGATCCGTTCCGATGATTCCCAAATACAGTTTGGCCCAACAATATGGTGCCCATTTTGTTCTCATCACCACGGTTATTGGCCTCTGCTTCGCTTGGCTGTGGCTGCAAGACACCGCCGCCGCTGCTCTCCCCGCCGATCCACTCGCTACGCCAACCCCTATCATCACCCCCGCCCCCACCACGCCACCGAATACATTACGCACCCCCGTCCCGCCCGCCTACGATACCAGCATCATCCCCAACCCCCTCGCCCAAACCCTCCAAGGCCAACAACCCAGCCACGACCTCATCACCTATACCGTCCAATCTGGTGACACCCCCAATGGCATCGCCGAACAGTTCGGTATCAAGCCAGAAACCCTCCTCGGCGGTAACGCCTTCCTCAGCGAAGAATCTAGCCTCCTCCGCACCGATGTCGTCCTTACCATTCTTCCCATCGACGGTGTCCTCCACCGCGTTTCCCTCGGCGAAACCATCGAATCACTTTCCACCCGCTACAACGTCCCCGTCGACGAGATCGTCGCTTACGAACCAAACAATCTTGAATTCCCCTACCGACTTTACCCCAATACAGACATCCTCATCCCTGGCGCCGTCCGCGAACTATTCGTCTGGACCCCACCCAAACTCCCCGATCGTGCCACCAACAGCTCCTACTGGGCCAGCCAATCCAACCCCTACATTCAAGGCACCGGCACCTTTATTTGGCCCGTCTCTGCCCGCCGCATCACCCAATACTACTGGTACGGTCACCAAGCGATCGACATCGCCCTCACCGAAGGCTCGGCCGTCTACGCCACCGACACTGGCACCGTCACCTACGCTGGCTGGAGCGTCTACTGCTTCGGCAACCTCATCGTCATCAATCATGGCAATGGGGCCGAGACCTTCTACGCCCACCTCAGCGCCATCGACGTCAGTGTCGGCCAAATCGTCTACCAAGGCAACTACATCGGCGCTAGCGGCAACACCGGCTGCTCCTCCGGCCCCCACCTCCATTACGAAATCCGCTGGGACGGCGTCCGCAACGACCCCTTCGCTTGGCTCCCCTAATGATAAAGGTATACATGTCAAATATTATGCTCCAAAAAGCAATCTTTCTACTTTCTTTTGCCCTTTCAATTCTCTTAATCACCACCGCTAACGCCTATCTCTCACCATCAATTGGTGTCGACAATCAATTTATTTGGGAAGACCATCCCTTTGCCCCTGCCCCCCTCGGCCTCGATGCCAACAACGAATATATTTGGTGGTACACCAATTCAACCGTTAGCCGCCTCCACTTGACCACACAACAAATTCAAACCTTCACAACTGACGATGTCATCACCGCCCCACCCACCGCCATCGCCCTCGATCATAATGGTGATCTTTGGTTAGGTACCACCAACGGCTTACAACGATTTAATGGACAAACTTGGACCTACTACACCACCAATGAGGGCCTTTCTGATAACAATATCCAAGCCCTCTCTGTCAACCCTCACAACAAAATTGTTATTGCCACTTCAGCTGGCGTCGATATCTATGATAATGGCCAATGGAGCTACAACCCGTTCTTTTCATCAACATGTAACAGCCCTCTTACTGTCGCTATGACCACCAACAATCGTGTCTGGATTGGCCAAAGAAGCCCTATAGTTAGCGGATTTTTATGCTACTATGAAAATAATAGTTGGCAAATATTAGTAGATAATTTTGCCATTTCTGCTCGCTACATTACCGCCTCTCCGGATGGTTCTTTATGGGCTGCCGATGCTAGCATGGGCATTATTCGTGTTCAACCTGACCTATCTATCGAATCCTATACCAATAACGATTCAATTATTAATAGTCCTGGCCCAATAGGCGTCTCGAACGATCTCCACGTTTGGTCTGGTTCAATCATGGCCACTGCGCCAGGTGCACCTGCCCTCGGCCATTTTAACGGTTCCAATTGGCAAACATACGCTTCAGACCCACAAACGATTATCGGTTCTGTTACCGATATCGCTATCGCCCCTAATGGTACACCTTGGATCACAACTGATTTAGGCCATATCATGGGTTACACAGGATCGCAATGGCACTATGCCTACTCAATACCCCCTAACAACATCACATTTATGGATGCTGATCATGACAACAACCTTTGGTTTGCCAACAACAGTGACTTAACCCGTTACGACGGCCACACTTGGCATAATTTTCCTACTACCCCTGATTTGCCTGCCTATGCCTATGATATTGCCACCACGCCTAATGGTGACGTTTGGATTTCAGGCAATAACTTTCTTTTTCAATATGATGGTGCTAATTGGACCAAATATGATAACTCTAACGGACTACCCATGAGTGCCCGACATATCAAGACAACGAACAATGGTGATGTATGGATCGGAGCCATTTTCGTCGGTGTTGCTCGCTATGATGGCGCTAATTGGCACATTTTTGATGATACCAATGCCCTTTTATCCAATCTTGTATCATCAATCCATGTCCATGCTGACCAAACAGTATGGGTCAGCTATGGTGAAGAAGAAAATGCTATCTCATATTACAATGGTGCTACTTGGCAACATATCGATACCAGTGATGGGCTCACCTACCCCAATATCAATGCCTTTGTCACCGATCGCCAAGGTGATTTGTGGGCCTTAGCCCCTAACGCGGTTAATCACTACGATGGTACTAATTGGACAACCCACACATTACCCATCACTGATGCCATCGAACTTGCCGTTGATAACAATAATGATATTTGGATTGCTAGCGCCACCCAAATTGGAATGCACTATTTTGATGGCACCAATTGGCATACCGTTACCTCGGCCGAGCTCGGCAACCGCCAAATCTATGGACATGTAGCCAATACGCCCACCGGAGAATTATGGTTTGCAACTGATACTGGCTTAAGTTCACTCATCAATCTCCAAGCCACCGACCAAATCTACCTGCCAATTATTCGCAACATCAATCCATAGCCTCAATCTCAATCACCACCCGCGGAATACTCTCGTCTTTCAACGACGGCATCACCGCCCCATACTTCTCAATCAACCGCGCCCTCTGCGCGGCGATATCCGCTTCCCCCGTCAACACCCGCGCTCGCGCCTCCAACCACTCACTTAACGGCTCACCTGCCTGCTCACAAATACACACCCGCACCCGTTCATTCCCCCTAATCCGCTTCACCTTCCACGCCTCCGGCTGCGTCCACACATACACCCTCCCCTCATGCGGCACCTGCCACACCGGCGTCTTAACCCCCTCCCCATTCGCCCGAAACGTCTCCAAATTGATATACCGCGCCTCAAACAAATCTGAAAACTGCATACTCTCTCCTTAATTTTCCAATAAATATCACTTTTGATTATACCACTATTCATTCCCCCTGCTCTGTTGTGCCAACCCTATCATGCCACAATCTATTTGAATTTGTAACATTTTATCCCGCTTTCCATCTCTTATATATACCAGAGGGCACTGAGATGATAAATGTTGGCAAACGGCCGTTTGCCAACCCTATCTTATGATTTCTACCAGAGTATTAATCAGCACCCTATAAACAATAAGGAGATGATGACATGTAACCTTAAACTGACCTACAGACACACACAAGGTCTTTTAGAAATTCATGGGGGTTATGAGCAAAGGGAAAAGATTAAACAAACAGTCTCCTACCCTCCCCATGAATTTCTAAAACAATCTACAATTATACCGAACTTACAGAAAACAAAAATTTGATCCCACCAATCACCCAGGGCAATCGCATACTCATTCTAACTATCAAATCCCCACCTCGAAAAACCCTTCCCGACCGGAGTTTGCCCGCTTTTTGACTAACCAATACATTCCAAGTCACAAAAAGGGCAAACGGAGTGGAGGGATCTAAGAGT
>DATHYN010000161.1:0-12566 GCA_035459145.1 Anaerolineae bacterium
GGGTGGGGGAGAAGTGATGGGGTCGGCGCGGGTGGCGTATTGGTCGGGACGGGGGTGGGTTGAGGAGGGGGATGAGTTGGTAGCGGGGTGGCGGGAGTTGGTGGCGGCGGAGCCGCGGTATGTGGTGGGGGGAGAACGGCCGTTATTTCAATTATGGCGAGAAACAGGTTGGTGGCAAGAGCGGTATGAGCCTGCTTATATTGTTCATTATGAGGGGGAAGAGTTTGTTTTATGGGCTTATCAGCCAACATTGTTTGATGTGGGGAGATGGCAGGATGTGTCGTTGAGGAGTGATTTGGGGTGGGGGATTGAGGGGTATCGGTTAGGGGGTGAGGAGGTGGTGGCGGGTGAGGGGGTGGCGGTAAGTGTGCGGATGGTAAAGGAGGCGTGGGTGGAGACGCCGGTGCGGTTGGTGGTTTTGTTGGTTGATAGGGAGACGGGGCAGGTGTGGGGGCAGGTGGATGGGTGGCGGCCGGCGAGTCAGCCGTTGGCGTGGGTGGTGGCGGGAGAGGTGGTTGAGGAGCGAGCGTGGCTGGGGGTGCCGGCGGGGACGCCGGCGGGATGGTATGAGGTGGTGGTGGGGTTGCGGGCCGAGGGGGAGGTGGGGTTGCGGCCGTGGCGGGGTGGTGGGGCTGAGCCATTTGCTATGGGGCAGATAGTGGTCGTGAATAAGAGGTGATTTTGGTGATAAGCAGGGAGGAGTCTCTTTGCATTCGCGTGGAAATCGTCTTATACTATCATTTGGTACTAAATAGGTATTTCGTTGAGATATAAGTGATAGCTATTATGAATTGTAGTTGTTGCTAAGAACGAATCGGGTTGATAGTTGTTGCGCCGTTTTTTGTCGGTATCAGAGATCGTGCTAAGAAGGTTGTCTTTAGTGAACAGTTGCCTATTTTTATAGATAGTAGTAAAGCGAATATTTAATATGAATGATATTAATTATGAACAGCTATTTAACCAGACACGTATGGCTATGGTTGTATCGGATCAGGAGGGGGTGGTGGTGGCGGCTAATCCGGCGGCGGCGCATCTTTTGGGGCATGAGACGGTTGATGAGTTGGTGGGGCAATGGGCGGCTGACTATTATGTAGATCCAGATGAGCGCGATTGGTTAATTGAGCAGTTAACGGCACATGGGACGGTGGGGTATTTTGAAGCTAGATTACGCAGAGCGAATAGTGACGATACGTATATAGATGTTGTTGGGTGTAGCACGGTTCATTATGATGAAGCCGGTAGTCCTGTGCGTTTTGAAGCGTTGTTTTTGGATGTTACCAGTTATCGGGAAGCGCAAAGGGCGTTAGAGCGCTCGCGGCGTGATTTAATGGAGCGGGATCATCTGTTACAGGCGGTGATTGATACGCCAGATTTTTTATTTGTGAAGGATGTGCAGGGGCGTTATCGTTTGCTTAATCAGGCTGGGGCGGAATTTATGGGGCTGGCCTCCCCGTTACAAGCGATTGATAAGGTGGCGGCGGATTTATTTGAGCCAGAGTTAGCGGCTCAGATTGAGCGTGAAGATGGGGAGGTATTGAGTAAACAAAAGACGGTTACATTCGAGCGGAACACACCATCAAACGGGAAAATGTATCATTTATCGGTGATAAAATATCCATATTGGAATATTGATGGGGAGTTATCAGGAGTAATTGGTGTGGCACGTGATATTACGTCATTAAAGGAACAGGCCCAGGCGTTGCGGCATAGTGTCAAGATTATTGAAAGTGCGAAGCAGGAGTGGGAGGCGACGGTTGATAGTTTGTCGCAGTTAGTGGTTTTGTTGGATGGTCGGGGACAGGTATTGCGTAGTAATTTGACGTTAGAGATGTGGCAATTGGGGGAGGTGAGGCAGGTAAAGGGGCGGGGTTTTCATGATGTGGTGCATGCGAATTGTGAGGATCTTGATTGTGATTTGCGGTTGCAGTTGCATCGGATGTGGCCGAGGGTTTTGACGGGGGAATTGGTTAGTTGGGAAGCGTTTGATAAGTTGATGGGGCGGGTATTAGATTGGCAGATACGGCCGTTGGCGGAAGCGAACCAAGAGGGAGATAGCTTTGCGATTGTGGTGGTGACGGATGTGACGACTGAACGGGCGATGCAAGCCCGTTTAGAGGGGATTTATCAATTGGGGCAGGAGTTGGCTTTGTTACATAATCCGGAAAAGGTTATATGGCAAGTGTTATCATTGGCCCAATCGTTGGTGGCATTTGATCATGTTGTTTATGGTGAAGTTGATTATGAGAAGAACGTATTGAAATATAGATATGCTGTTCATCATGGTGAGCGGTTACTTCAAGATAAGATCTATTCACTTGATGAGGAGCGAGGCGGGGGTGTGCAAGCGGTTAGGAAACAAGCGATTATTCGTGTGCCTGATATTAATCAGTCTCAGCAATATGAGGCTTATAATGAAAGTTTAGCCAATGGGTCAGCGTTATGTTTGCCGGTTCGTTATCAAGAGCAGTTTTTTGGCGTTTTAAATTTAGCGAGACAGCGTCCAGAGCCGTTCGTGGTTGAAGATGAGCGTTTATTAGAGGCGTTGGCGGCGCAGATGGCGATTGCGTTAGAAAATGCGCGTTTATATGAGAAGCAGAAAGAGCAAGTTAAACAGTTGGCGGAGTCACAAAAACAGTTGATTTGGTCAGAGAAATTAGCGGCGTTAGGGCGATTAACGGCATCGGTGGCGCATGAGATTAATAATCCGTTACAAGCGATCGATGGTTGTTTGACGTTGATGCAAGAATCGGTTGGCGTTGAGGGGGGGAATGCGCGCATCAAACGGTATTTAGGGATTGTTGAAAGTGAAATTGAGCGTATAGCAACGATTGTGCAACGTATGCGTGGTGTATATCGGGCGGATGAGAGTGAAGAGATGAAGCCTGTGGATGTACAGGCGACGTTGCGAGATGTATTGGCCTTAACAGAGAAGCAGTTAACCCATCATGATGTGCGGTTAACGACGGTGTGGTCAGATGAAGAGATTTTTGTTTTAGCCAATGAAGGGAATTTGAAACAAGTTTTTCTTAATTTGTTGATCAATGCGGGTGATGCTATGAGTGGGGTGGGGGGGAATTTGAACTTAACGGTGCGTGTGCGGCAAGGAATATTGGGGACATACAGTGATGAGCAATCTTTTGTGGAGATAGAATTTGCTGATGATGGGCCGGGGATTCCGGTTAAGGTTCAAAAGAAGTTGTTTGAGCCCTTTTTTACGACCAAAGATAAGGGGTCGGGTTTGGGGCTGTATGTTAGCTATGGGATTATTGAAGCGCACCATGGTGAGTTTACGTTTGAGAGTGGAGAGGGAGAAGGGACCACATTTTATATCCGATTACCATTATTGGTGCCTAATTAAGTTAGATTTTATGGGGTGGTTCAGAATTAACTTTATAAATGAGAATGCGTTTTGCGGAAAACAAGGCGAATTTAAAGGCGGTTTTAGGAGTGGATACCTGCCTTCGCAGGTATGACAGCCCTTATTGGGCTGTGATTTTGTGAAGTGATTTGTAAATGAATATGAAATATCTCGATTTTATTAGTGTCAACAGTGATTGAAACAGTATTGCTACACAAATAACAGATATTTATGTTAACATAGTAGTTGTCTTTAGTTTAAGATAGTGGTATACAAGAGAGTTAATTATTTTATTTGGAATTTGATATGGGTAGTAGGTTATGAAACGGGTTTTGATTGTTGATGATGAAATAAATATTACGATGATTATTCGTGAGGGGTTGCGTGTTTTAGAGGATTGTGAGGTATTGGTAGCCACTGATGAGCAGATGGCGTTGGCCGAGATTGAGGCTGGCTGTATTGATGTGTTGGTTACTGATTATCGGATGCCGGGACAAAATGGGTTGAAATTAATTGCCCAAGCGAAAGAGAGATATCCGAATTTGCAAGCGATGATTGTGACCGCGTATAGTGATGGTACGTTGCATGAAGAAGCAAAAGCGTTAGGGGTGGCCCATGTATTAACCAAGCCGATGCGATTAGATCGTTTTCGGCAGTTAGTCCAAGAGCTATTAACAATTACTACAGTATAAAAAAGTAGTTATATGAGGAAAAGATGGCAAGGTAGTGCGTAGTTAAGGTCATCGAGGAGAGAACATTATGTTTAAGTGGCTAATGAATTTACGAGTAGCTCAGAAGTTGGCATTATCGTTTGCGGTAGTGATTTTGATTGGGTTAGGAGCGAATGGTTGGAATTTGTATAGTATTACCTTGTTGAGTGATGAGGCAAAAGAGATTCATGATGAGGGGTTGGAGCTTGTTTATTTGTTGCAATTGGTTGAGCAACTATATAAAGAGGAAGTGGCTGAGAAGAATTTCTTGTTAACAGGTGATGCACAATATATTGAGGCTCATCTTGCAGCGGAGAGGGAAGCGAATAGCATTATAGAGGAAATAGAAGGTATTATTGACACAGATCAAGAGGATGAGTTGATTGCTGAAATTGATAGGTTGAAAGGGGAGTATGAAGCGATTTTTGCTGAGATTGTCATTTTGTATGAGGATGGGGATGTGTCTGAAGCGATCCAAAAATCGGAGGGGGAATCAGAAGATGCCTTAAACTTAGTGCAGGCTAAAGTGAATGAGGCTGTGGTAGCTGGGGAGAAAATTATGAATGATGAGGCTACGGAAGCGGCTAATCAAGCATCGACAGCGATATTGGTGGCGGGGATAACGTTAGTGGTGTTGCTGTTAACAGGTGGGGGGTTAGCGGGAGTTATATCGAATTATTTTGCGAACACGGCACAAGAAATGGCGCGTATTGCGACACAGATTGCGGATGAAGATTTGCAGCAGATGCAAGAGGCATTACAGTTATTAGCTGATGGTGATTTACGGCAACAGGTGCATGTGGTCTCGCGGCAGGTAAGAGTACGTAGTGATGATGAATTAGGGCAATTAGCGATTACTTTTAACAAGATGTTAGAACGATTGCAACAGATTGGGTTGGCCTTTAATACGACGGCGGCTGATTTGCAGGAGTTGATAGGTAGAGTGCAGAATAGTGCGTCGCAGGTGTTGGTGGCGGGGCAAGAGTTAAATGTGGCGGCTATTCAAATTGGGGATGCGTCACAGCAGGTGACGATGTCGATTCAACAGGTATCGCAGGGTGCGAGTCAGCAAGCGGATGCGGTGACGGAGGCGACGTCGAATGTGGAGCATATGACACGCTCGTCGCAGGGGATTGCGCGGGGAGCGCATGAGCAATCGGCGGCGGTGCAGCAGACGTCGCAATTGATGGCGGCGACGTTGCAGGTGGTTAGCCGTGTGGGGGCGGTTGGTGAGGAGGTGGAGCAGGCGAATTTGATGACGACGAAGGCGGCCGAGGGTGGGGTACAAGCGGTGGCGGCGACCAATGAAGGGATGATTCGGATTCAGGCGAAGACAGAAGAGACGATGGAGAAAGTGAAGCAGTTGGGGAGTCGGTCACGGGAGATTGGCCGGATTGTGGATACGATTAATGAGATTGCGGACAAGACGGACATGTTGGCGTTGAATGCGGCGGTGGAAGCGGCGCGGGCGGGTGAGCATGGGCGTGGTTTTGCGGTGGTGGCGGAGCAAGTGCGGAAGTTGTCGGAGAATGCGAAGGTATCGACACGTGATATTGGGGTGTTAATTGATCGGGTTCAGGAAGCGGTGATGGAAGCGGTGACGGCGATGGAGTCGGCTACGCAGGAAGTGAGTTCGGGGTTAACGTTATCATCGGAGACGGAAGCGTCGTTGCAGGATATATTGCGGTTGGCGGAGGCGGCAATGGTATCGGCGGGGACGATTGGAGAGGCGGTCGCTGATTTGCAGGTGCAGAATAAAGAAGTGATAGCGGCGATGGATTCGGTTAGTGCGGTGGTGGAAGAGAATACGGCGGTGGCCGAGGAGATGGCGGGCAATAGTCAGCATGTGAGTGACATTATGCAAAGTGTGGTGACGATTGCGGAGGAGAATACGGCGGCGGCGCAAGAAGTGAATGCTTCAACAGAGGAAATGGCGGCGCAGGCGGAAGAGATGGTCAGTGCGAGTGAAGAGTTAACGGCATTGGCTGAAGAGATGCATGGGGCAATCGATCGTTTTAAAGTTAAGGGTAGTGGGATGGGAGAAGGTGAGGCGTCGGTGCGTAGGGTACGAAATGGTAGGGCGCGACCAGAAGTAGCGATAGCGAGCCGAGCGGGGCGCGACCGTTATGAGAATGGACATTATTAGGAGGGGCTGATGAACGAAAAAATCGTGGTCTTTCGGTTAGCGGCGGAAAAATATGGGGTTGATGTGAAATATGTGCAAAGTATCATTGAGATGCAGACAATTGTCACCGTTCCGCATGCACCTGACTTTGTGAGTGGGGTGATTAATTTACGGGGAGCGGTTATCCCCGTGATTGATTTGGGGATACGGTTTGAGTTAACGCGAGAAGCGCCATTAAAACAGGTGATTGTGATTGTTGAGTTTGGTCAATTACAGATTGGGTTGATTGTGGACAAGGTGATGGAGGTATTAACGGCCGATATTAGCCTATTAGAGCCGCCATCACCCTTGTTAGTGACAGTGAACACAACCTATTTACGGGGAATTTTACGTGATGATGAGGAGTTGATCATCTTGTTAGATTTGGCGCGTGTATTTTCATTAGAAGAGCAGACGGCATTGCAGATAGTAGCTGAGTAAGGCTAGTTATGAGTGAGAAGATCCGCTTTCATATAGAAGCAGACGAAGTTGATATTTTTGTCGAAAGTGTAAATGAGTCTTTGCAGATGATGGAGGCTGGCGTGTTGGCGTGGGAGCAGGAAGGGCGGCCTGAGCAAATAGCTGATATTTTTCGAGCGATT
Organism: Anaerolineae bacterium; assembly: GCA_035459145.1. Lineage (GTDB taxonomy): Bacteria > Chloroflexota > Anaerolineae > Promineifilales > Promineifilaceae > DATHYN01. The sequence goes on from DATHYN010000161.1 coordinate 6,835, forward strand.
CATTCAGTCAAAGGGATGGCGGGGATGATTGCGCATGATCGGATGGTGGTGGTGGCGCATGCGGCAGAGGAGGTATTAGCGGCGATTCGGGCGGGGGAGATTGAGGGGGTACCAGCGATGGTGGACGATTTATTGCAGGCGATTGATTCCTTGCGTCAGTTACGGGAGGAAGTGATAACGGGGGTGGTGAGTGATATTAAGATTGGTGGCTTGGTAGAGCGGTTAGAGGGTTGGTTATTGGTTAATGACGAGGAGAAGGGAGTATCGGCGTTGATCGAGATGCCGACGGAAGCGGATTTGGACAAATTGAATTTGCCTGTGGATGAGGTACCTTTATGGTTGGTGGGGGTGTGGGCGGCGGAGAATAGTTTAGCCCCGGCAGCTCGGTTGTACCAAGCGGGGCGTGAGTTAGCGGGGCGGGGGACGATTTGGTGGCAACGGCCGTTGCTGGAAAAGCTAGCCCCTGGTGATATGCAAATCAGCACCATATTAAGTGGCATTGATGATGTTGAGCAATTAGAAGCTGAGTTATTATCGATGACAGAGATTGCCAAAGTTACGATCCAGAGATGGACACGAGAACAAGTGGCAGTGGCATGGTCTGGGGGTGATAAGAGTCAAGAGAGGCCTAAAACAAACGTTGAGCATAAAGAAGCCCAAGCAACGTACAGCAATGGCACGGTCAATGGTCAGATTATAGAGGCGGCCGCTGTGGCCGATAAGAGTGTGCGTATCAATATTGATCGCTTGGATCGGTTGATGAATTTAGTGGGGGAATTGGTAACGAACCGAACGAGGCTGATGCAAATTGAAGAAGTTTTAGATGGGCGTTATCAGCGGGATGAAACGGTACGCAGTTTAGGGGATATGGTGACGCAGTTCAGCAATGTGGTTAGTTTGCTACAAGATGAAGTGATGCGGGCGCGGTTGTTACCTTTGGAGCAGTTGTTTCAGAAGATGCCGCGCTTGGTGCGAGATTTGGCACGACAGATGGGGAAAGAGGTGGAGTTAGAGATTGAGGGGGCGGCGACGGAACTGGATCGGTCTTTGATTGAGTTGATTAATGATCCTTTAATTCATCTGATTCGGAACGCGATGGGGCATGGGCTGGAGTTGCCTGATGAGCGTGAGGTGGCAGGTAAACCGCGGGTGGGGATGATTCGGTTGACGGCGACGGCGGCCGAGGGGAAGGTGATATTGACGGTTGAGGATGATGGGCGGGGGATTGATGTGAAGCGGATAGGGGAGAAGGCGGTGGCGGAGGGGATTGTGAGTGAAAATGAGTTAGCGGAGATGAATAAGCAGGCGATTATTGATTTAATTTTTATGACGAATTTTAGTACGGCGGGGGAGGTGACGGCGGTGTCTGGCCGAGGGGTTGGTTTAGATGTGGTGCGTACAAATGTGGCTCAGTTTGGAGGGGCGGTGGTTGTTGAGAGTGAGTTAGGCGTTGGTAGTCGTTTTATATTGACATTGCCCTTGACCTTGGCGATTGTGCAAACGATGTTGGTGGAAATACGGGGCTGTTTGTATGCGGTGCCGATGGCGGGTATTATAGAATCAATGTACGTTAATGAAGTGAAAATCAATACGATTAAAGGAGCGCCATCAATTAATTGGCGGGAGCAGGTTTTACCTTTATTAGATTTACGTGAGTTTTTTGCTGATGAACGTCAAGGGGAAGTAGAAATTGATGTTTCACGAGCAGCTATTATTACGGTACAATGGGGACATAAGCGAGCAGGATTGATTGTTGATCGCATACATGGTCAGCAAGAGATTGTGGTCAAAGCATTTAGCCCGATTATGGGACATATTCCTGGATTGTCTGGCGCAACAATATTGGGTGATGGGCAAATTGCTTTAATCATTGATGTACCTAACTTATTAAATGCCTTTTTACGGACATACAAACATAGTAGGTAAAAGCGTATGGCAGAAAAAGATCAGAATTTATGGGATATTATTACAGAAGAGTCTAATCGGCAGTTATTGCAGGCTGCCTTTGATCATGCGGCGCGAGGATTATCATTTTTGATTGGTCATCCCTTGCATAGTCATGAAGTGGGTGTGCGTCAAGCCTCAATTCAAGAATTAACTGAATTGGTCGGCAGCCCAGAAGATGAGTTTGTGGGCATTTACTTGTTGATCAAAGGGAATAGTTTACAACAAGCGATTTTGATGATGCCCGTAGTTGATGGGTTACGCATGGCGGAACAGTTGTTGGGTGAGCCGGACAATAGTATTCAAGAATTGGGTGAGTTAGAGTTGTCGGCATTGGCTGAAGTAGGCAATGTGGTGTTAACATCATGTTTGAATAAGTTGGCGCAAGCGACAGGGGTGGCAACATTGCCATCGCCACCGGCGGTGGTGGTTGATATGTTAGCGACGTTGTTGTCGGTGACGGCGGCCTCGGCCGCTGTTAGTGGTGACAATTTTTATTTGCTTGATAGTGCTTTTTATGATGAGTATGACACATTAAAGTTACGGATGTGGATTTTACCGGATGTGGATTTGCAAGTGGCATTATTAAAACAGTAATTAAGTGTATTAAACTAAATATCTTCAACATTTGATCTTGAAAATATGCCGTTTAATACTTAGAAGTTGTTAAATCAAAAGTGAAGAATCTTTTAGCTAAACAACTTAAATAAGCGATGATGGCCTAAAATAAAGCTGATGTGAGAGGGATTAGGTAGAGTAGTTTTATGGCAAAGATATTAGTGGTTGATGATTCACAATTTGTGCGTATGCGCATGAAAAAGCTGTTGAACCGTGAGGGATATACAGTGGTTGAAGCTGAAGATGGTTTTGCCGCTATCTTGGCCTATGAGCGGTCACAACCAGATTTGGTTTTGTTAGATATTACGATGCCGGGAAAAACGGGATTGGAGGCGTTGGCTGATATAAGGGCCAATGATGATGAAGCAAAAGTTATTATGTTGACCGCGATTGATCAAGAAGAAGCGGTGGTAGAAGCGATGCGCCTAGGCGCGCTAGATTATTTGCCCAAACAGCAGGATCCGCAACAGTTAATGATAACATTAAAGAAAATATTGGGAGAGTAGCTGTCTATGGGCGTTCATGCCGTTAATTTAGGTGAGATGAAGGTGTGCCAAGAGCCGGACAGTGTGTTGGCGGCGTATGGTATTGGTTCTTGTGTTGTTATCTGCATTTTTGATCCTAAGGTTAAGATAGCGGGTATGTTGCATGCGTTGTTGCCCACAAATCCAAGTCAGGTTGTGGGGGAAGTTAATCCATATAAGTATGTGGATCAAGGTGTTCCTTTGTTGATAAGTGCGATTGAGAAGCGGGGGGGGCAGCGTCGAGATTTTTTGACATTTTTGTGTGGTGGGGCGAGTGTGTTACGAACGCCGGTAGAGTTAGGGCCGTTGCTGCAGATTGGGGAGCGTAATGTGGTCGCGGCTCGAGCGGTGTTAAAGGAGGAGCGGTTGCGGATTAAGGTGAGTGATGTGGGTGGGGAGCACGGGCGGACGGTGCGGTTTTTTGTGGAAAACGGCCGTTTAACCATCCGTACTTTAGCCCAAGAACATGTTTTATACGCTGGCTATGGACAAAGAAGGTAAAACGATGCCCATCTTTTTAATTGCGGATGATGCCCCATTCATACGATTACGGCTGACCAAACTATTAGAATCAGCTGGTTATGAAGTTGTTGCCGCTAGTAATGGTGAAGATGTTTTACAGTTATATCCGTTAACCAACCCCGATTTGGTGATCTTAGATATCGCTATGCCTAAATTAGATGGTTTAAAAGCGTTAGAAAAACTGATGGAGCAGTGGCCCGAAGCCCAAGTCATTATGTTGACCGCCTTAGATCAAGAAGATGTGGTGGTATCAGCTATGAAGCTAGGGGCGAAAGATTTTATTACCAAGCCGTATGATGGCGAGCAGTTGTTGCAAGCGGTGCGTCAGATCATAGGTTCAAAATGATACAAACCCCGATTCGTGTGCTGATTGTCGATGATACCGCTTTTGTGCGCCATATTGTCACCAAACATTTAAAACAAGATCCAGCATTGACAGTGGTGGGGACAGCGGTTGATGGTGAACATGCTTTGGTGCAATTGGAGGCATTAGAGCCAGATGTGGTTATTATGGATGTGGAGATGCCTAATATGGATGGGTTGACGGCACTCAAAGAGATTATGCGGCGCCGACCAACGCCGGTGATTATGTTGAGTTCGGTGACAACCCATCGGGCGGCACAGCCAACAATTCGGGCGTTAATGCGGGGGGCGGTTGATTTTGTGGCTAAGCCGACGCAAAATGTTGATTTGCCAGAGGTGATGGCGACATTGCGGGAAAAAGTGAAGATGGCGGTGGGGACAGGGCCACGCTTGTCAGGGGGGATGAGTCAGAACCAGCGGTATAGTGGGGTGGGAGCCAATAAGCGCGTGGAGAGTCCTTTTTTGTGGCGGGTGACAGATCCATTAATTGTCATTGGGACGTCAACAGGGGGGCCGAGGGCATTGCATCAATTATTGACAAGTTTGCCCGCGAATTTGGGAGCGGGAATGGTGATTGTGCAACATATGCCGCCATTGTTTACGCGCTCATTGGCCGAGCGTTTGGATCGTCATTCCCCGTTGACGGTACGGGAAGCGGTGATGGGCGAGCGGTTGGCTAAAGGGGTTGCTTTGTTAGCCCCTGGTGATTATCATATGCGTTTAGAACATAAGCGGGTGTTATTAGATCAAGGGGTGCGGGTACATCATGTGCGCCCGGCGGTGGATGTGACGTTGGAATCGGCGGTAAAGATGGCGGGGAGTAAGGTGGTGGCGGTGATTTTGACAGGGATGGGGCAAGATGGGACGGCGGGGGCGGAATTGGTGCGACAAGCGGGGGGGACTGTTATTGCCGAGGCGGAATCAACGAGTGTCGTGTATGGGATGCCACGAAGTGTTATTGAGGCGGGGGTGGTTGATTACATTCGGCCATTATCTGATATTGGGTCGTTGTTGATTGATTTAGTAGGCCACCAAGATGGATGATTTAACCTATAACTATATTAAGCGGCAAATTGGAGATATATTGGGGATTGATTTGAACCAATATAAAGCGCCACAGATGCAGAGACGGTTGACATCTTATTTGGGGCGACTGGGGTATAGTAATTGGCCGATGTATTTTCGGGTGGTGCGGAGTGATGAGGCGGTGGCGCAGGCGTTGCGGGATTATTTAACGATTAATGTGTCGTCGTTTATGCGTGATCAGAATAAGTTTTTGACATTGGAGCGAGATATTTTGCCACAGTTGGGGCGGCCGGGGGTCCCGTTGCGGATTTGGAGTGCGGGTTGTTCACGGGGGCAGGAGCCGTATACGGTGGCGATGATGTTGGCCGAGCGGGATGGAATTGCGAACCATCATCGGATTTTGGCCACAGATATTGATGATACAACATTAAATTGGGCACGAGCGGGTGGCCCTTATAGTGAAGATGATGTCAAAAGTTTACCACGTGCTTGGCTAAATAAATATGTTGATAAGCGGGATGGCAAATATTGGGTGCAAGATCTTATTCGACGGAAGCCGATGTTTCGGCAAAATGATATGTTAAAGTTATTGCCACAGGGGAAGTTTGATTTAATTATTTGTCGGAATGTGGTTATTTATTTTAAGCCGGAAGTAAAAGATATTTTGTATCGTCGTTTTTATGAAGCGTTACGGCCGGGGGGCGGTTTGTTTGTGGGGGGGACGGAGATTGTGCA
>DATHYN010000162.1:0-19731 GCA_035459145.1 Anaerolineae bacterium
CCCCAACCGCCCCACCTCAACCCCCCACCACCATCCCCTCTTACAACCAAAATGACGCCGCCAGCGGCCAAGACGCTGGCCCCCTCACTTCCCCCCTAACCATCACCCCCACTATCGGCTACAAAGGTACCCTCACCGGCCGTCAAAACGGCAATGACCTTATCGATACCTACCGTCTACGTGCCAACCCCCACGACATTATCCAAATTGTCGTCAGTAACAACCTCACCAATACCAACCAACTTGACTTCATGCTCACCAGTGATGTTGGTTATATCCTCACCCACACCCTCAAACCTGCCCAAAATGATATCTTCACCCTCTCCTCGGCCCGCCGCACCACCTACCACCTCCAAGTAACCCACGATGGCGCCATGCACACCGCCCACTACCGCTTCGACATCCTCCTCGATACCGCCAATGACGCCAACACCACCACCGACGCCCCTGATGCCCCCCCCACTGCCCTCCCCATCCAAACCGACACTCTCTACACCGGTTCCCTCTCCAGCCAATCCATCCAAACCAGTAACCCCGATTGCTATCAACTCACCCTCACTGAAAACAGCCAACTCGCCATCTCCCTCACCTCCCCACCAGAACAACCATACCCCGCCCCCCTAATCATTAATCTCTACGCCCCCGACCACACTCTTCTCAAAACAGCCACCACCAACTACGACACCTCAACCACCTTCACTTACGGCCCTAGCCCCACCGAAGAAACCACCTCTGGCCGCTACATCTTCTGCCTAACTACCGAGACCAACTACCCCTACGCCCTCTACCAATTTACCGCTACCATCAACTAATCACCCGCCCAAGGCTCTGTATCACGTGCTTGTAGACATCTCAACAAAAGCCCAACCTAAAGAATACTGTCGTTTTTTAACATTTCACCGCTAAATCAGCTTCCAAGCCTCCTTCGAGGAGGCGTCCCAACTAGCCCGATGCGTTCACGCTCGGGCGATCCAAAACGGAACAAGCCCCCTCTTTTCACCAACAAAAAAATCTGTCCAATCTCCAAAATCTGCATCAAAATCCACCAAACATCCCTCTTAACAACTCCTACCTCAGACAATAAAAAACCACCAATTCCTACCCACCCACCATTCATTATGCTAAAATCATAGGAGTTCGGTACTATCAAAATCAAAACTATTGACCCACAACAGGGTTATATATATCATACCGAACTTTCCTCATACCCTCATCGGAGCTTTTTCTTTATTATCACCACAAAAGGCAGTATTACATGCAAGCTATTATTTTAGCCGCCGGCTACGGACGCCGTATGCGTCCCTTAACCTATACCACACACAAAACAATGCTTCCCATCGCCGACCGCTCTGTCATCCAATGGATTATCGACGCCCTCATTGCCAATCAAATCACCGATATCGCCATCGTCACCGGCTACCTCGCCACTGAACTACAAAACTTCGTCACTGATCTCTACCCACACCTCAATTTCACCTTCATTCATAACGAACGTTACGAAGAAACCAATAACATCTTCTCCATGTCCCTCGCCCTCGGCCACCTCACCATCACCACCGACATCCTCCTCATCGAATGCGACCTCATCTTCGAACCCGCCGTCATCACCCGCCTCCTCCAATCACCCCACCCCAACGTCGCCCTCGTCGATAACTACCGCCTCGGCCTCGACGGCACTGTCGTCGATGTCCACAACGGCATCATCACCGACATCATCACCCCCGCCCGCCAAGACGATGACTTCTACTTCGATGACAAATACAAAACCCTCAACATCTACCGCTTCTCCGCCGATTTTTGTAACGGCATCTTCCGCAAAATCCTCACCTACTACGCCCAAGTCATCAACAACAACGCCTACTACGAACTTATCCTCGGCCTCCTCATCTACCTCCAACACGAAACCATCCACGCCGTCATCCTCGATGACGAACAATGGGCCGAAATCGATGACCCCAATGACCTCCAATTCGCCACCTTCCAATTTGACCCCACCACCCGCCAAGAAATCCTCAACAACTCCCACGGCGGCTACTGGCACTACGACATCCTCGACTTCTGCTACATCCGCAACATGTACTTCCCCACCGACGCCCTCCTCTCCCAGATGCGCCACTCCCTCCCTGAACTCCTCTACAATTACGGCTCCAAACAAACTATCCTCAACCAAAAACTCGCCTACTACCTCTTCTGCGACGCCCAAAAGCTCACCACCCTCAACGGCCTCGCCCAAATCTTCCCCATCCTCAGCGATTACTTCAACAACGCCACGGCCCTCATCCCCACCCCCACCTTCGGCGAATACAACCGTCTCTTTCCCCAAGCCGATACCTATCCCGACAACTTCACCTTCGACCTTGACGCCATCGCCGCCCAAGCCCCAGACTACGACCTCATCATCTTCGTCAACCCCAACAACCCCACCGGCACCACTATCTCCACCAACTGGCTCTACCAATTCGCCCAAACCCACCCCGCCACCACCATCATCGTTGACGAATCATTCATCGACTTCGCCCCTGAACGGAGCCTCCTCCCCCTCCTCGAACACCAACCCCTCGATAACATTATCATCATGCAAAGCCTCAGCAAATCCCTCGGCGTCCCCGGCCTCCGCCTCGGCTACGTCTACACCAGCAACAGTGACATCAACCATTACATCCGTCGCCACGTCCCCATCTGGAACATGAACTCCATGGCCGAACATTTCATCGAACTCCTCCTCAAAAACCGTTCCGATATCCGCCATTCGCTCCGCCAAACCATTCTTGACCGCCAAGAGTTTGCCGAGAACCTCAGTCAACTCCCCCTCGTTCAAACCGTCCACCCCAGCGGCGGTAACTTCCTCCTCCTCACCCTCAACTGCTCCCCCACCCTCGGCGACCAAATCGCCACCAAACTCCTCCTCGACCATCAAATCTACATCAAAACCCTTTCCGACCGCTTCGATTCCCCCCACGCCACCATCCGCCTCGCCGTCCGCCTCCCCCAAGAAAATCAACACCTCATCAACTGTTTACACCAAACACATCAAACAATTTTAGGAGAACAAAATGACCATCAACAGCAAATGGCACACAATCTGGCAGAATAAAGGCGCCCAAGAAGACCTCCCCCTAACCCTCGAAAACCTCCTCGCCGTTGACGGCTACGACATCCTCGGCAACCTCACCCCGGCCGCTTGGCGTAACTACATCAACTACATCAAAACCAAAGTCGACCTCCAACCCGGCCAATCCGTCTACGAAGTCGGCTGTGGCGCCGGCGCCTTCCTCTGGCCCTTCTTCGAACAAAACCACCCCCTCGGCGGCCTCGACTACGCCGCCAACCTCATCACCATCGCCCAACAAGCGATGCCCACCGGCCAATTCCACGCCGGCGGCGCCGACACCATCGACCCCACCATCCCCTACGATGTCGTCCTCTCCCAAGGCGTCTTCCTCTACTTCCCCAACTACGACTACGCCGCCGACGTCCTCCACAAAATGGTCACCAAAGCGACCAAATGCATCGCCATCCTCGACGTCCCCGATAAAGCCAAACAAGAATACGCCCTCCAAATCCGCCGCGGCAAAATGGGCGAACAAGAATACCAACAATATTACGCCGGCCTCGATCACCTCTACTACCCCAAACAATGGTTCCACGACCAACTCGCCCCCCTCGGCCTCAACATCCACATCGAAGACCAACAAATAGACAACTACCTCCACAGCTCCTACCGCTACAACGTCTTCTGCCACCTCCCCTAAACAAAACCCGATGACCTGGCAGCCTATCCACCACTCCCGCGACCTATACATGATCCAAACCGCCATCCCCACCCCTACCCATTGGCTCCTTCGCGGGATGAAAAGCATTTACGCCTACAACCCCCACACCGGCCACCTCATCTGGGAAATCACAGATGTTGACCGTGGCCTCGTGCACAAAAACCACGAGATGCTCTTCCTCAACAACCAGCTCATCGCCACCACCTTCTTCGGCCGCGAACAAAAACGGGCCTACCTCTTCGCCCTCGACCCCGCTACCGGCCAAGCGATCTGGCAACGCCCCATCGCTTGGCCCAACGGCAACGCCGGCCGCATCAGCGGCCTCAAAACCATCAACAACCAGATCATCATCACCGAACAGATCGATAAAAATCCCACCATCAGTTGGATCGACCCCACTACCGGCCACACCATCGCCCAAACCCCCGGCCTCAAAACAAACTTCGCCGCCGTGGCCACCTCCCACCACATCTACTACCACAATAGCTGGCGCGGCTCAAACAACGCCCTCTACCAACTCCCCACTCGGCCCGGCCAACCCTTAATCCCCGTCGCCCCTATCGGCTGTCAAGATTTAGTCGCCTCCGATGAATATCTCTACGCCTACATCTATCGCCAAGACGGTCAAGCTGTCAAGAAAATACTGTGGTGGGATGCCGCTAGCCACGAGCCCCTCGGCTACGAGTCCCTCGGCTACGAGTCCCTCGGCCACGAGCCCCTCGGCCACGAGCCCCTCGGCCAAATGACCCTCCCCCCCGCCAACGCCTACCGCTACGGCCAACTCCTCCCCACCTCCCAACCAGATCGCCTCTTCCTCTGGGCCGAAAACCAATGCTGTCTCCTCGATCTGTCCCACCAACAAATCGTTTGGGAACAACAACTTCCCCAACGTATCAGCTATCCCGAGTTGACGGCCGAGGGTATCTTTCTCTCCATCTTCGACCAAAAAACTACCCAACCCCTCTTCCTCAGCGAAACAGATGGCCACATTCAAACCGCCCCTTTTCCCCACAGCGAACGTATCTTCTCCCTCCCCCCCTACATCCTCGGTACCCAATCCTTTTCAGCCACCATCTTCGCCCCTGAACCAATCCCCACCCCGGCCGAACCTCCCCCCTGGCCCCGCCACCCCATCAATACCATCATCACCGCAACCAACATCCCCCCCGACCCACGCGACACCTTACAAACAACCATGCTCACCCTCGGCCCCCACGACAAATTCGACCCTCTCTACCGCCAAATTCGTGACCTCCTCACCATCCGAGCCCTCCCCAAGATGGTCAAAAACTACCTCACCACCTTGCATAGCGGCGCCCTTGACGCTGGCCCCCTTAACATCACCCCTTGGTCGAAACTCGCCACCCTCTGCTTCCCCTACCACCACCTCTTCAAATTCGGCCCCCGTGATCAATTCTTCCCCGCCTTCCTCATCGCCTCCGAAACCTACGGTGTCGAGTTCTGGCTCATGCCCGCCACCGGCGACGTCATCTCCCTCCACCATGATGCCACCTTCAGCGAAGTCGCCCACGACGTTTGGCAACAAGTAGATGGCGACCTCAAACAGTTCAATCGGCGCTTCACCCTAGCCGGCAGCTCTTTCAACATCACCCAACTAATCCATTTCCAACAACAATTTGCCGACTATAAAATTGAGCAATTTCATGAGATACCAGCGGCCGAGTTCTACCAACGCCTCGCCACCGCCTTCAATTGGACCTACCCCCAACTCGAAAACCGCCTCAACCACGGCCACCTCGAATTCCTCTACCACTACTACCGCGACCGCACCACCCCCCTCCGCCAACTCATCGATAACAACACTTCACCATAACCCAATTTCAGTTTACCAAACACCACCCTGCCAACCAAATATCCCTCCTCACTTCACCAAAACAAAAAAATCCCCCCAATCCCCAAAATCCGCGTCAAAACCCACCAAACACCCTCAAACCAACACCCACTCATTTTACCAACGACAACCCAATCTAACTCTCCCTATCACACCTAACCTAAGCTCGGCAATTCCCCCCCCTCCCCCCAACGTCATTTCGAGCGTAGTTCAATCCGCCCCACCCTCGACAAGCCCCACCCCTAAATCAAGGATTGAACGAAGCCGAGAAATCTACCCTAACAACACCCCAAACAACACCCACACCGGCTTAATCAATTACCAAACTCAGGCGTAAACACTGTCCCATTTTCGGGATGGTTCATAATCGATAACCAATTCCTTTTTCTTACGCCAATCAACTCATCTACAACCAGATTAACGCTGTCATACCTGCGCAGGCAGATATCCACTCCTAACCTCACTCTTAAAACAATACCCCACCTAAACCAACTCCCAAACCCGCAACTCAAGACCCTCCACACTCGGCCAATACCGTTTATCATCCGGCAACCTAAAATCCCTCCCCGCCAACTCCTGATACACAGTTCCTCTTATCTTATCAGCAACAACAACTTTCCAATCACTCGGCCGAACGGCAATAAGCCCCTTATCAAATAACGTATGCACATCAGCCCGTAACAACAAACCATTTGTCAACACATTTGTCTTCGCACCAAGATAAGGGATAATATGCGCCGCCTCTAAGGCATCCACCGCATCGCAACCAGTAATTGGGCATTGTCCCCCATATACTTCCATCAACCCACTACGAAAAGAAGCTTGCCCCTGCCGATAAACAATAGATGCCGAAATTCTCTTTCGAGCATCATCTAGATTATGCCCAATCTCAAAAGCATCATCATTATCCTCAAAATCCGTTTGTTTTAAGGAAACAAGAGGGGCATTACTATGATTATGAAGATATCTTATTCCTTCTTGTGTGATTTTCCAATCTGGATCATTTGGATCATGTGGTTGAACCAATCCCTGTTTTACAGCTTTGCTATTTACAAAATATCTTAAACTAGCCTTACCCTGTGTAGATAAAACAAATCCATTAGGCTCTAATTTTTTATCCACACCATCATATATCTGTGATATGGGGGCGATACCACCATGTTTCATAATAACTTGCAAAGCAATCAATATCTGTTGATCACCATCTAATCCAGCCTCAGCACCAGTTGCTTCAATCATTATTCACTCCTTCTCATCATACTCAAGACTTAAAAAAAAGCGGCCCTGCTCCCAAAGAACAAGGCCGCTTCCTCTAAAAGCGGCTAGCTAATAACTAACCGCCTCCTAACGACTACGAGCTAACTGTGCGCCACGCCTCCACGTCGCCACACAATCACACCCCCAATCGCTACTAACAACAATGTCAACAAGACGAAGATAGCCACCATCGACCCGCCATTACCAGCCACAGTCGTCATACCCACCGAAGTCGGTACACTGTTGCTCATCATAACGTAATCAACATAGGTCGTACCCGTCCCATTGAAGCTCAACTCATAACCCCAAACCTCGGTCAAGTTCAAACCATCATCAGGTGCGCCCGCTGGCTGCTCCGCACTACGTACGAAATCAGTCATCGGTACACTCACCCAACGCCAGCCAGCCATATCATCAGTGAAGCTATAGCTGAACCGTTCCGAATTGTTTTCCAATTGATAAACCCGAACGTAGTCGACAACCATCTCTTGCGGGAAGCCGGTATTATCACCAACTGGCCCACCGAAGTTACCACCCACGGCCATATTCAACAATAAGAAGAAATCATGGTCATAAACCCATTCATTCCCATTCAAATCACCTGGTACCGCGGTATGATACAAAATATCATCCACATACCACCGGATTTCACCTGGATGCCACTCAATCGCATACGTGTGATAATTAGCCGATACGGGTTCGTTAAAGGTGTAGAAATCACCATAACTATTCCCACCAGAGTAACCAGGACCATGAATCGTACCAAAGATTTCATACGGCTCACGGCTCACAAATTCCATGATGTCAATCTCACCCGATTGCGGCCAACCCACTTCTGGAATATCTGCACCCAACATCCAGAATGCTGGCCACAAACCATCACCAAAGTCAACGCCACCCACATCAGGGATACCATCACCACCACTCGGCACCAAAACCCGCGACTCAATCCGCCCGTAAGCGAAATTCAATTTTTGTTGCGAAATCAAACGGGCCGAGGTGTATTCACACATACCATACCAGCAAACCAAATCATTATTGTTCGGATCCGTCGCCCGCGTCGTGATAACCAAGTTGCCATTCCCATCAGTCGCCGCATTCGCGGGATCATCCGTGTAATATTGCAATTCACTGTTACCCCAACCAGGGATGAAATTAATCTTCCCATCACCTAATTCATGGGTCCAGATGTTTGGATTCGGAGGCGTACCTGCCGCCTCATCAAACTCATCACTCCATACCATCGTCCATTCAGTTGGTTGTGTATCAGCCGTCGTCATCCCTTGATTATCATACAAAGTCACACCAACCGTATCACCTTGGCCTAAACCGTAATACCAGAAGCCCATGTAACTGTAAGCACTCCAATCTTGGGGAACCGAATAGATGTGAGCAATGTCTGCTGGGCCATCAAATGTCACTGCCGCTACATGCTCATACACATCTTGATCTGGCCGTGCCATCCCATCACTATCAGCAATTTCCATCGCCGTCACCGAGACGTTACCGTTCCGATAAGCAAATGGGTGGAAACCTTCAAAATCGTCAACCAATCCTGGCGGTCTCACATCATCATCAATAATGGTTAACCCTGTTTGACGTTGGAAACCAAGTTCAGCCCCTTGCGCGCTCATCAAATTCAAGATAACCCGTTCGTCTGGTTCATGTTTTGCATTCTCAAGCGTATCAAGTGTAAAGCTACCACTGGAAGCACCAGCTGGAATAGTCACTTCACCATTTTTCGCAATATAATCACGATCTGGCGAACCATTACTCTCAACTGTCCGATAAGTCACGATGACATCTTCTGTTGCCGTCATATTCAAGGCAATCTCAATCGTGACCACATCACCTTCCACAACCTCGTAGTTACCCATTGCGAATTGCGCCGCTAAGGGCTGATCCGTGCCTGTCCGACCATAGATAGTGAAATCATCAACGTACCGCAACTCTGTTACCCCACCAGTCGCTAATGTACCTAACGACCAACCGTGCACTTCAGCACCAGTCCAACCATCATTAGGCGCACCATTACCGATATCTTTGCGGTTTAAATCACTGAATGGGATTTGGACAAATTGCCAACCAGCTACATCATCACTCCATTCAGCACTCCACCGTTCAGCATCATCAGTCGTCGAACCAGGATTCCGATTTTCACTAATATCGACAAACATTGTCGTGCCACTACCCGTACCGTAATACCAGAAGCACAACCCTTCCCAACCGCTCCAATCTTGGCTTACCCATGTATCAACCGTTTCATTTTCAAACGCATGTGTGAAACCACCCCAACTAGCAATCATTGATTCTAATTCCAACATTTGGTTAGCTGGATCACTTCCCGGCACTGGGTCAATCCCAGCACCAGCCGCATCCGTCGTTGTAATCGCGACCGTTGAGCCACCATCACTCCAAGTCACAAAACCAATGCCAATACCATTGCCATCAGTGCCCGTTGATAAACCACTCTCGAAATCGTCGATCATCCAGACCCGGTTCACTAAGCTGGCATTATCTAAATATCGTGACTCGGTTGCCCCACCAGTTGCTAACGTCCCTAACGACCAACCATGAACTTCTTCACCGGTCCAACCATCATTAGGTGCTCCGTTACCAATATCTTTACGGGTTAAATCAGCGAATGGAATATACACATATTGCCAACCAAACGTGTTATCAGTCCATTCAGTCGTCCACCGCTCGGCGTCATCAGTTGTCGAACCAGGATTCCGGTTTTCACTAACGTCCACAAACACTGTCGTGCCTGTTCCCGTACCATGATACCAGAAGCTTAACCCCTCATAACTGCTCCAATCTTGGCTCACCCATGTATCAACCGCTCCGTTTTCAAACGCATGTGTGAAACCACCCCAACTAGCAATCATTGATTCTAATTCTAATACTTGGTTAGCTGGATCACTGCCAGGTACAGGGTCAATCCCTGCCGTAGCCGCATCAGTTGTCGTAATCGCAACCGTCGAACCACCATCACTCCAAGTCACAAAACCAATACCAACACCATTACCATCAGTACCAGTTGGCAAACCACTCTCAAAATCATCGATCAAAGTTGCTTTGTCTGGATTAGGTGCTGGGGGCTCTTCATTATCAACGATGGTTACTTCGGCTGTGCTCCGGACGCCTAACTCGGCCCCAATCGGCCCACTCAACTCAACCGTAAACATCTCATCATCTTCTAAATCAGCATCATCCATCGTCCCAATCGCCAACGTCTTGCTCATCTCCCCTGGATTAAACGTGAACGTCCCCGATGTTTCCATGTAGTCAGCCGCGCTCGCCGTACCCGCTACCGTTGCATAATCAACCGTAACCGTACTCGTCAACGCCACATTCAAGCTAACCGTTAATGAAATCGTGCTACCTTCCGTCACCGCATAAGCCGCACTATCCCAGCTTACTTTTGGCGTAATGTTCGCTTGATCACCATAAACGGCCAAATAATCAAGCACAATCGGCCCACTTCCACCAGGCAAAGGCCACGCCCACGCCCGTACATCAATTAAATTCAACCCATCATCTGGTGCCCCACCATCTTGGAAACCACCACGGAAGAAGGTATCAAATGGTAACGCCACTGGCCGCCACCCATCAAAATCATCCACAATCGCCGCTTGGAAACGTTCCACCACCGGATTGCCGGGCGTCGCTTCTTGCAATTCAAAAAGATGGGTACTGCCACTGTTTTGGCCATAGAACCAAACAAAAACACCTTCCCAACCACTCCAATCTTGGCCTGGGACCAAGCCGGCACCAAAACCACCAAAATCAGTCACATTATATGTACCAGACATAATCCCATTCATTCCGATTTGACCTGGAATCGCATACGGATCCGTGTCAGCCAATGTCACAAAACCAGGCGTGACCGTTGAACCACCACCCGCATATTGGAACCAATCAGCTGGCGCCCCACCTTCGAAATCAGCAAATGGATTGAAAGCTACTAACGCCAAATCATCAAACATGAATTCACCTGTCGCCACCGGCAACGGCATAACCCACGCCGCAATCGACGTCAATTGGAACCCATCATCTGGCGCCCCACCATCTTGGAAACCACCGCGCACAAATGTGGAGAACGGCAACACAATTTGCCGCCAACCATCAAAATCATCCACAAATAGACCATGGAACCGTTCAACTACAGCACCAGTACCATCTTGGACTTCTAATACATAGGTATTGCCACTATTTCGGCCATAAAAATCAAACCGAACGGCATGATAATCAGACCAATCCTGTCCTGGCAAAAGCGCCCCAAAACCACCCCAATCTGTCACATTATATGTCGCCGATAATACGGTATTACCACCAATATCGACAAAATTAGGGGCAACTGTTGACCCCCCACCATTATAAACAAACCAATCGGCCGGTGCCCCTGCCTCAAAGTCAGCGATCATCGCCCCACTCCCAGCTTGGGCCATCGGCTTCGCCTCGGCCGACCCCAACGTCCACACCCCACTTGCTACCACCCCAGCTAACATAACAAATAATCCAATAAATCGTAAAAGCTTGTTTCGCTCTTTCATTGTAATCTCTTATCTCCTCAACACATACTTAACTTGCACTTAATACTTCGTAACATAAGTTTTCTCAACTTCCATCAAATAGAAGAAGTATTAAAAACTTTGTTTATAAAGTACTTAACTATTATTTCGTCATTACGGCTCGTGTTCACTAACTGCTACACTGCGTCGCTTTGACCATTACCACGGTGCGACCCTTAAAAATTTAAGCGCCCATTTTCCTTACACTACACCGCCTCCCCGACCGAAGTCACTAAACCATAGCCCAACGGGAATAAGGGTGGCTCATCATCAGCCGCCATCGCCCGCGCTGGCACCTGCCCCATATGACGTGGCCAAGCATAAGACAACTTACCCGTAAATGAACTACGCCCGAATAAAACATTGGCCACCCCATCCGCTTCACTACCAGGCAGCCATGCCGCTACCAAAGCGTCAATCATCGGCATCTGCTCACTAATAATTAACGGCCGTCCTGAATAAAGCAACACAACCAACTGGTCACATTGCGCCCGCATCTTCTCTAATAACGCCACATCCGCTTCCGGTAAGTTCAAATCAGCCCGATCACCCGTCCCCTCGGCATACGGCATCTCATGCAATACCACCAACCCCACCTCCGCCCGACCACCTTGGGCTGAAAAATCACCATCCGCGGCATAATGCACACCCCCATTCTCACCCACAATCTCCTTAATCCCGGCCCACAATGTCGTCCCTTGGGTGATAGGACCAGCCGCACCCATCCACTCAATCGTCCACCCCCCACATTGCAAACCGATATCATCAGCCGCCGCCCCCGCCACATACAAACGGCCAATATCTTTAGCCAAAGGTAACAAATCTGCTTCATTCTTCAATAAAACAACCGACTCCTCCACCGCTTGCCGCGCTATGTTACGGTGTTCAGCATTCCCCACCACCTCTAATAAACTATCATCCGCTACCGGCTGTTCAAACAAACCTAAATCAAACTTCGCTTGCAAAATCCGCGCGACCGCATCATCGATCCGCTCCATACTCACATCCCCCGCTTCGACCGCTTTTATCAACGTTTCGATAAAACGCTTATACTTAAACGGTACCATAATCATATCCAACCCCGCATTGATCGAGGTGACCACACAATGGTAGAAGTCAGGGCTTATCTGGTCAATTGCCATCCAATCCGATACCAAAAATCCTTCAAAACCCATCTCCCCTTTCAAAACCTCTGTCAACAAATAATGATGCCCATGCATCTTCGTCTCATGCCAACTACTATAAGACACCATAATATTCTGGGCCCCAGCCGCAATCGCCGCCGCATACGGCAATAAATGCACATTACGCAATGTCTCTTCATCAACGATTGACACCCCTTGATCAATCGACCAATCCCGGTCCGCCCCTTCCCACTCTGGTATCATCCACTCATACACTTTAGTCGATTTCCACTCCGTTGCCCCATCCGCTACAAAATGCTTGACCGACCCCAACACGGACCGTGGCGAGGCTAAATTCACCACCCCCTTCTCATTTTGTAACCCTTTCAAGTAAGCCACACCCAGCTCCGCCACTAATTCAGCATCCCCACTATACCCCTCATAAGTCCGCCCCCAACGATAATCTTGCGGCACCGCCACTGTTGGTGCAAAATCCCACTTAATCCCTGTCGCCGCGACCTCGATTGCTGTCGCCTTACCAATTTTCTCCACTAACTCACTATTGCGCGTCGCCCCTAACCCAATATTATGCGGGAAAATAACCGCCCCTTCTACATTGTTATGCCCATGAACCGCATCCACCCCATACAATAAAGGAATTCCCAACCGACTCTCCAACGCCGCTTTTTGAAACGACTGCACCATCTCCAACCAACCTGCTGGCGTATTTTTCTCTGGTCGTCCCCCACCCCCGCTCAATATCGATCCGATATGGTATGTACGCACATCATCTGGCGTAATACTATTCTTCTCCACCTGTGTCATTTGGCCAACTTTTTCCGCTAAGCTCATTTTGGCCATTAAAGCTTGTACATCTGGACTGATTGCCATCACTTTTACCTCTTCGTAATTACCAATAGTTAGGTATCGATCACTAGACAAACTAACTAGGTATCATTTTTATCATTAATGTTAGGGTTCTATACTTATATATGTTTGGCTAGCTGTTCATCCTCTAAGTTGTTCGACTTTGACAACTTTCACGCATTAAACAGTATATTTTCAAGATCAAATATGAACAATAGTTAGTTTAATGCCCATAAACGAACAGCTAGCCAAAACCATATCTATTTATCAACCCCAGTCATAACGACCCCTTGCATAAAGAAGCGTTGGGCGAAGAAAAAGACAACCAGTGGAATCATCGCGGAAATCAAGGACACCGCTTGAATCAAGTTCTCTTGCTGTTGATACAAACCATTAAAACCGGTCAAACCAACTGTAATTGGATGTAATTCTGGTTTACCCGCCAAGTAGATGAGTGGCCCTAAGAAATCATTCCAAGCAAAGAAGAAATGGAACAACGTCACCGCGACTAAAGCCGGTATCGATTGCGGTAAAATGATGGAGAAAAAGATACGCCAATGGCCGGCACCATCAATCATCGCCGCCTCATCTAGCGCCCGAGGAATGCCCATGAAAAACTGACGAAGCAAAAAGACATTATACCCATTCGCAAAGAAAGCGGGCACAATCAACGGTAGCCAAGTACCAACCCAACCAATCCGATTAAAAAAGGCATACATCGGAATCATCGTCACCATTGGGGGCAAAATGATCGTGGCCAAAACGAGCCCAAACAAGATGTCACGGCGAGGGAAATCATAGCGGGCGAAACCGTAAGCAACGAGCGCGGCCGAAGAGACCGCCCCAATCGTACTCAACACCGAATACATCACCGTGTTACGCAACAACCGCGGGAACTTAATCGCATCCCAACCCTCAATATAATTTTCCCAATGTAAATCCAAAGTCCACGCTTGCTCCAACGTCCGCCAACGCCCTTCCCAGACTATTAAACCACGTTCTGGATCGTTAGGGTCAATAAAGGAACTTTCTTCACGACCTCTTTCCACTAATGCCCATTCATATTCGGTACCGTCAACCGGTACAGTGAAAACATCATACTCTTCACCTTCGTACTCGTAGGTGTAGGCCGAGGCTGGCCACCAAGGAGCTCCAACCGTTGTCATCTGTTGATCCGTCTTTAACGACGTCACAATACCATAGCTAAAAGGCAATAAAAACAAGAATAAAACGAATAGCATAAAACTGGTTAACAACAATGTGTTAATCCAATCACGGCTATTTTTCGATAATGGGTGCCAAGGTGTGTTACTTTGATTATTCATGATTCGATTACTCTCCAGCGTAGTAAACCCAGTAACGGGATGAGCCAAATAAAATAAGTGTTAACAACAAGGACACCCCAAAGATTAACCAAGCCAATGTCGCCCCATACCCCATATTAAAGAACGAGAATGATTGATTAAAGAAATAGATGCCAATGAAGTTCGTTGTTCCATCAGGAAAACCAGTTCCCCCATTCAATACGTATGGAACCAAGAAATATTGCATCAAATTAATCGCGCCCAAAACCAAATTGTAAAAAATAACGGGTGAAATCATGGGCACCGTAATACTAATTAACTGCCGGAACCAACTCGCCCCATCAATTTGCGCCGCTTCATACAATTCTGTGGGCACATTTTGCAACCCCGCCAATGTAATTAACATCGTATTCCCCACGCCCCATAAACCGATAAAACTTAATGTGAAGTAAATAAGTTGCGGATCCGCCAACCATAAAATCCCATCAGAGCCTATCGCATCTATCCCCAATACATTTTCTAGCAATAAGTTAAACCAACCCTGTTGTGGATTCAACACCCCAGCCCAAATGATGACAGCCGCCACCAAGGGAACCATTGTCGGCATATAAAATAATGTCCGAAACAATGATTTCCCCATCAAATATTTCGAGTTCATAATAACAGCTAAAAATAAAGCGAATCCCATACTCATAGGTAGGGAAATCAAGGCAAAAATAAAGGTTGCTTTAAATGAGCCAACAACCTGCGGATCGTTACTTAAAGCCCGTGTCCAGTTGTTTGCCCCCACAAATTTCGCTTCATCAGGAACCGCTAAGTTGAAGTCATATAAAGAAAAGCCAAACGAAGCAAAAAAAGGAATGACATAAAAAAGAATAAATCCAATTATCCATGGGCTCAGAAAAATCAAACCCCATTTCAATTGCTCTCGTTTAATTCGTGACATTTTTTGACGCTTAGGCTTGATTGTTAATTGCTCAGCTAGCTCGGTGGGTGTGATACTATCCATTCTCTTCTCCTTAAATGAAATTTTTAGCGGATGAAGGGTGGCGGGGCCAACAGTGGGTGTTAACCCCGCCATTTTCTAGTTAACTAACGATTATTACTCGTTAGATGCATCATAAATTGCTTGCAAATCAACCAGCAATTTTTCGATTTCAGCATCTACATCAAGCCCTGGCTCATTCGTTAACAATGTCCAGAACTTATTGTAAGCATCGGTAGCTTCCAACACACTTGGTAAGTAGCTTTCATGGTTTGGATTATCCGCATAAGCCATGCTAGCCGTCACTACATCCCAGTTCAAGTTTTCTTGGTCAGGGAATGTATTCTCACCAAACGTTTCGAAGTAATCACCTTGTAAGCTAAGACGGGCTGGCATACCACCATACATTTCCGTCATGTCAGCTGCACGTTCATCAATGAAGTACATTAATACTTCAAAAGCTTCCTCTGGGTGCTCAGTACCACGCATAATGGCGAAAGTATCAGCGTGCATTTTAGCTGTCGTTACACCATTGTAGCTAGGCATAGCGGCCATATTCCAGTTCGCTTTAAGGTTACCCATACAACAACCAGCATACCATAAATGGGTGTGACCCATCGCTAAGTTACCAGAATCAAAGGGGTTACCATTAGCTAACACTTCACTGCTACCATAAATAGCGTTTGGTGTAAAGGTGTTTTCACCCCACATACCATCATAGAACCATTTAGCAGCTTCACGCCAATGGTCAGGCATTACTGCATTACCATCAGCATCTACCAAGCTACCAGCACCGAAGGATGTCGCATGACCACGGAAATCTGTCCATACTTCAGAGTAACCAAACTGAACAATTTTATCGGGATCAAAGTCTGGGCTAGTCGCATCATTACCATTTTCATCAACGGTCAATTGCAACGCCAAGTCACGCAAGGTGTCCATGTTCCATTCATGCTCATTGCCGTCAGCATCAATGTAAGGTTGACCATATTCATGTGGTGGATATGGCAATTTAGCTTCATCAAACAAATCAGCATTGTAGGAAATGTAGGATGGGAAGATAGCGAATGGCAAACCTAATTGTTGGTCATTGCGATCAACATAGAATTGAACCATACCAGGGTCAAAGTCAGAGAGATCAACATTGTTTTTCTCAATCAACTCTGATAAGTCAAGCCAAGCCCCACGGAAGCTATCGCGACCTTTAATACCAACAGGACCAACGATGTCTGGCGCGTTACCACCAGCAATTTGAGTCGCTAATGTACCCGCCGCTTGGTCAGCGTCAACAATCTCTAAAACCAACTCAATATCATCTTGGGAAGCATTGAAATCAGCCACAATCTGTTCTTGGGGGGCAAACATTGGTTCATCAGAACCAGCACCTAAACCAACAAACCAACGAATTTGAACCCGCTCACCGGAATCTTTATCATCCATAGCAGTATCATCGGTCGCGGTATCACCCGTCGATGTATCTGTGGTGGTATCACTACTGGTGGATGTATCATCTGTGGTTGGTTCAGTCGTATCACCGCCCCCACAAGCCACCAATAAGAAGGTGGATAAAACTAACAAACATAATAATTTAAAAATCTTTGAATTACGCATGGTTTCCTCTTTTCTAAGATTAATTTGATTTTCAAAAATTACTCCGAGAGCGCTCCCGAAGTAGGGTAAAAAAATACACACTGGGAAAAAGTATGGCTTCCTTAGTTTGAGCGCGCTCTCAAACCAAGGCATAGATTGATCTTCATTCGCTACAAATAGGCATCTCCTTCAATATGATAACGTTGCTTCGCCCCACATGAGTCACGTACAACGATTTTGGTGGGCAAAACAACTCGGCGTGTTGGTTTGTCTCCATTTTTTAAAATATCTAGCAAAGTCTCTACAGCCATAGCGCCAGTCTCTAATACCGGTTGATGCACGGTACTCAACTGTGGCTCTGTCAGAAGCGATGGTGCTAAATCATCATACCCCATTAAAGCAATATCTTGCGGTACATGCAGGCCAACAAGTTGTAAAGAGCGTAGCGCTCCTACAGCCATTGTATCCGATACTGCAAAAATTGCATCTGGATTATGCATCAATAATTTTTGCGCTCCTTCAAAAGCACTTGTCTCACTAAAATCACCATGAAAAACCAACGATGAATCAAATGGTAACCCTTTATCTTGCAAAAATTGACGATACCCCTCATATCTCTTAATTGAGGCCAAATTATCATCTGGACCCGCAATTAAAGCAATACGCCGATGACCAACATTATACAAATGCTCCATCGCCATATAAGCACCTTCAAAGTTGTTCACATCAACATAATTGATATGCTCTTCTTCGGCACCGCCAACTAATACGAATGGTATATTCCGTTCTGTCATTTTCTCAATCAAAGGGTTATTTAAGTGAGTAGCGGTCATCACCACCCCATCAAACATCTGATTACGCAAAATACGGGGGTAAAGCTTGGCTTCATCTTCGCGAGCATGAAATAATAACAAAGATACGCTATAATCATATTGATTACATGCTTGAGCAACGCCTTGAACTAAACGAGGAAAGTATGGGTCTGTAAAAACACTTTGAGCAGTTTGCGGAATAATTAAAGCAATTATTTGGGCCGCATGACCAGCTAAAATACGGGCCGCTGAATTAGGCTGATAACCCATCTCTTCAATCACTGCTTTAACCCGTGCCCTAACGGCCGGTTTCACATTTTCTTGCTCGTTCACAACCCGCGAGACAGTTGACCGTGAAACCCCTGCTATTTTTCCTATTTCCTCTAAAGTTAGTCGTTTCATCTTACGTTTCTTTGTTAATAATAGTTTTCTGGGAGCGCTCCCAAATGTATGCTCATACTTTAACAAATTTGAGGTGTCTTGTCAACACCAATTTGAATTTAATCTCAAGTTCATCTACTGTTTGAAACAATTTCACCTGGCCCCGCCATACCCCCACCGACACCCAAACATAGCCCAACCGTAGCCTAAACACCCAACAAAACCCATCTCTATACAATATAATAATAATCCTAACCTTTATTCATTCTACCCTAATAGCTCCTAAGGATTATTATGTTATCTCACCGCTTTTTACTTCCCATCTTGTCCCTCCTCTTTCTCCTCACCGCTTGCCTCTCCCAACCCCAAGCCGCTATCGAGCCAATCGCCACCGCCCGCGCCACTACCGCCAACATCACTCCCGCTCTTCCCCCCCTCACTTCTACCTCTCCCCCACATACACCTCAACCTACGTTACCACCCCCTTCAGTCACACCTTACCACACCCCCACCCCCGTCCTCCAATTCCCCTCGGCCACCATCCCCCCCACCAACACCCCCGCCCCCATCCCCACCCGCACCCCCGCCCCTCCCTTCCCCAATATGATCTATACCGACGACAATGGCCTCTGGCGCATCCGCCCTAACTGGCAACCAGAACAACTTTTTGACTCCCCCTATGCCCGCCTCTCCCCCGATGAACAACATATCGCCTACATTGAAAACAATGACCTCTGGCTCATCAACCGCTTTACCGGCCAAGAAATCAATCTCACCGCCAACTACGACCATCTCCACTTCGAACCTCATTGGTGGCCCACCCAACCGCACCTCCTCCTCGCCTATGCCAAAATCCAAGACGGACCCAATAACGGCCATCTCGTCATCTTCGACCTCAACAACCCCACTACCCACCAAATGATCGGCAACGACCCCAGCTTTGCCAACCCCGCCCCCGCCCCCCACAACCAAACTATCGCCTTCGACCAAGGCGGCCTCCCCTTCCTTTATACCCCCGCTACCGGCGTCCAACCCTTTCCTACTAACGATTTCTTTTATGCGGAACCCAATCTCACTATCAACCGTTTGGCTAGTCCCGCTTGGAGCCCTAACGGCCGTTATCTCGCTTGGATCGCCGGCATCGAAACCCCAGATGAACCCGCCCAACGCATCGCCACCATCGTCTTCGACCTCGAACAGATGACTACCTTC
>DATHYN010000163.1:0-20303 GCA_035459145.1 Anaerolineae bacterium
CTGATTGACTGACAAATTTTAAGTACAAATAAAGAATGGTGTTCCTTTTTTGAGGTAAACTTGTGAGTGACAAAACCAACAAGTACCAAAAAGGAAACACCATGACTAATCATAACACACTCTTTTACAATATCATGAAATTTATCCGAGATATTCATTCTTCTTTCCATGATTTACGCATTTTACAAACCTTCGCTTGGGCTATTGTGGGTGTGATTGAAAGTAAAAAGCCTCATTTTAGCCATTGGTTACCATTTCGTGTAGGTCAGGCCAAGGCGGCCAGCAAAGAAAGACAATTTTCACGTTGGCTACATAATGAGAAGATTCGCCCCATGCTTATTTATTTACAACTGGTTAAATGCATGTTAACTGACTGGGAAGGGCAAACATTATATCTCGCCCTAGACACCAGCCAGCTATGGAAGCGTTTTGTAATTGTTCGCCTAGCTTTAGTCTATGGTGGACGTGCCATTCCCTTAGGCTGGGTTGTTTGCGCTAGTGGTAGTGCCACCGTGGGCGTTGCCTGTTACCAACGTATGCTAGCCCAAGTAGCAGCTCAAATACCGCCCTCTTGCAAAGTGATTTTGTTAGCGGATAGAGGGTTTGGACATATTGATTTAATGCGCCACTGTACGCATCTTGGGTGGCATTTTCGTATCCGTCTCAAAAGTGATACATGGATATTCTTGCCAACCGGTCAACGCAAGCAGGTCAAAACCTTAATGCCACCACTGGGTAAAGGGAGTTGTTATGCCTATGTTTGGCTTACCCAGCAAAAATATGGTCCCTTACATTTAGCCATTGCCCATGTGATTACCCCTAATGGGGCTGAAAAGTGGGCTATTATTAGCGATGAACCAGTTGGTCGCCATACATTTGATGAATATGGCCTCCGCTTTGACATTGAAGAGAATTTTCTCGATGACAAATCAGCCGGATTCAATTTGGAAGATAGCAAGCTTGAGGATTCAATGGCCATTTCTCGCCTATGTTTTATTCTCGCCGTGGCGACAATGTACTTAGTATCAACTGGTCTTGCTGTCGATACGTCGGGATTGAGACCCGTTGTTGATACCCATTGGCGACGCGGTTTAAGTTATTTACAAATTGGATGGCGATGGTGTAAGCATGCCGTAGCCCAACGAAAATGGCTTCATTATTATCTCTGGTTGCCACCTCTTCCTGACCCTGACCCTGTCATTGCGTCTTGGAAACAATTTTACCGACCTAGGTTTGAGCTTAGGTCATTGGAGATGTTATGATGTTGTCAAGGTGCTCAAATGTTAATTTTGTCAGTCAATCAGTGAAATAGGTTCTTTTAGCATCTCTAATAAAATAGAAATAATGTACAAAGAGACTTCAGATAGAATTTGCCCATTATGGACAATGTAACTTTCCAATTGGGATTCGTTAAAATCATTATCGTTTACATGTTCTTGGGAAAGTAAGTTTAACAATAAATTAGGGACAACTTCCGCACTTTCTTGTTTCACTGATTTTAATACATGCCAATCAATTTCTAAAATAGATTTTTTAATATTTTTCATTTTTCACCACTTTTTTCTTAAAAGGCTAAGATTAAGGTGTCTGTGACGCTGTTTGGCTGAAAGGATTGCTATATTAAATTATTGGGTTTGTTGTTTCAAAAGAATTGATATATTCTGGTTCCAGCATTTTAAATTCTCAAATGCGGACCACAAAACCCTGTTAAATAGCACAGTATCGTATATAACACATCATCGTAATTGTCATAATCATCATCTGAAGTTATCAGATTGTTTCTTATCAAAGTTAATAGATCAATCAGTTTCTCTCTAGATACATGAATACCAACAATATCCTTAGCATAAATCACGAGCATCTCTTCTTTTTCCAAAAAAGCCGTAGTCTCATCAAACAAAATATTGAAGATATTTTGTTTGACCTGTTCTATAGTTACTAAATTCATTTTAATATCACCTCCCAAACGGCCGAAACGACAAATCCGTCTCTTGTGCCACCTGCCCATTCAACCCAAACAACCCCGCTTCCCCCAACCGCACCACAATTTCCGCCAATAACGCCGGCTCATACTTATCACCCGCCTCCAAATACCACACCGCCGCCCCCACCACCATCTCCGCAATCAAATTGCAAACCATATCCGCCGGCGCTGGCAAAATCTTTAACGAACCAGTCTGCTCTGTAAATTGCAACAAAATCCCAGCCACCACCCGCCGAAACCGATAACGAATATGTGGGCTGGCCGGACTCTTAAATAGGGCATGGTATAACGGCCGTTGCGCCTCAACATGCCCATAAAACAGCTTAAGATTAGCCTGCGCCAACAACGACGGCCCCGCCAACGGCAATTGCGTCGGATAAACAACCTCATCCTTCAACGATTCAATCGTATAACTCAAACAATCTAAAAGCAGCTCATCCTTATCATTATAATGACGATAAAGCGTCGACCGCACTCGGCCCGCCTCCCGCGCAATCGCACTCATCGAAATCGCTTCATACGGCTCCCGCTCCAATAAATCTAACAACGCTTGTTGCAACCTGATCTTTGTCTCTTCCGTTCGTGCACCCATGTTATCTCCTCTATTCAAACCAAGTGTAACAAATTATCAACCAGATTCCTATTTGACAAGCCCATAACAGTTTTATACACTATACGTCATAACATCGTTATAACACAAGCGAGGGATTTATGATCCGTAAAGTATTTAAAGCTGGCAACAGTCTTGTTGTCTCACTCCCCAAAGAATCGATTCAAGCACTCGGCATCCAAGAAGGAAGTGAACTATCACTCACCGTCCAACCAGATACCAAAGAGATCGTCATCTCCCTAGCCCCCTCCTCTCTAGCTGATATTGATGAAACCTTTGCCCAACAACTGAACGACTTCATCGACCAATACAAACCCGCCCTCGAAGCCTTAGCCAAATAGATGGGTTCAGTTCGCTACCTAACCCCACAACAAGTTTTGTTCATCCATACCCGCCTCATAGCCACCACCGGCGGTGGCTATGGCCTGCGCGATTTAGGCCTGCTCTCTTCCGCTGTGGCTCGCCCCCAAGCCACCTTTGACGGCCAAGACCTATACCCCGACATCTTCACCAAAGCGGCCGCCTTAATGGAATCCCTCATTCTGAACCACCCCTTTGTTGATGGCAATAAACGCGTCGGCATTACGGCCGCCGCTCTATTTTTACGCCAAAACAGTTGGGCCCTCACCACCAGCAACCAAAATTTGGAAACATTCACCCTCCAAGTAGCCACCTCCCCACCCCCAACCCAAGCCATTGCCGCCTGGCTCCAAGAAAACAGCACCCCCCTATAAACACCTTTTGCCCACCAAACATCCCTCAAACCAACCCTTCACTCACCTCACCAACACCAAAAAATCCGCCCAATCCCCAAAATCCGCGTCAAAATCCACCAACCCTCCTCAAACCAGCCCTTCACTCACCTCACCAACACAAAAAAAATCTGTCCAATCCCCAAAATCCGCGTCAAATCCCACCAACCCTCCTCAAACCAACGCCCACCTCCAGCTAAACAGCTAAACACCCCCCTTGACATTCCCCACACTTTTGATTAAAATTAAAGCAATGCAATCGATTGCACCAATAGGATTTTATGATGAGTAAACGTGTTACATTAGCCGATATCGCCAAATTAGCCGGCGTCTCCCGCTCCACCGTCTCCCGCGCCCTCCAAGATAGCCCGCTCATTAGCGCCGCCACCAAACAACAAATTCAACAGATCGCCCAACAACAAAACTATCGGCCTAATCTTGTTGCCCGCAACCTCCGCCTCAATAAAAGCAATACCATCGCCTTCGTCCTCCCCTCGATGAAAAATCGTGAGCATCTGATGGACCCCTTCCTCTCCAAATTTATCGGCGCCATCGGCACCGCCCTCCGCGACCAAAACTACGACCTCCTCATCACCCAAGCCAATCTCGATGACCCCGATATCGGCCTCCGCTACCTCCGCTCCGGCCGCGCCGATGGCATCATCTTCATCGGCCGTACCACCGCCAACGAACCGCTAGTTGCCCAAATAGCCGCCAACGCCCCCATGGTCGTCTGGGGCCCTCAACTCGATAACCAAACTTACTGCTCCGTCGGTATCGATAACCGTCTCTGGTCCCAAAAAGGGGTCGCCCACCTCATCTCCCTCGGCCGCCGCCGCATCGCCTTCCTTGGCGAAGACCCCCGCTGGATCGAAGTCATCCACCGCTTCCAAGGCTACCAAGCCGCCCTCCAACAAGCCACCCTCCCCCTCGACCCCAACCTCATCGCCTACATGTCCTCCGCCGACCGCGCCGGCAAACTCGCCATGCAAACCCTCCTCGCCCAAGCCCCTGACCTCGATGCCGTCTTCGCCAATAGTGATGTCGCCGCCATCGCCGCCATGCAAGTCCTCCGCGAAAACGGCCGTTCCGTCCCCCACGATGTCGCCGTCCTCGGCTTCGATAACATCTCCGTCGGCAACTACACCACCCCCTCCCTCACCACCATCAGCCAAAACCTCACCCACGGCATCCCCATCCTCATCGACAAACTTTTACAACTGATCGACGGCCAAACCCCCGCCTCCCTCACCGTCCCCGGCCAACTCGTTATTCGCCAATCATCTGGCGCTCTTTCTACTTAATAAATTTTTTTGCAACCTAGTGCAATCGATCGCACTAATTGCAGAGGAGGTAAATTAAAATGAATCACACGATGCAACATATCCTGTCCCGACAAAAAGCTCTCGAACAGTTCAACCAGTTCCGTTTCCAAGCTGAAATCTCGCGCTGGTGGCACCGTTTCCGCGGGCAACCCCAAACTTTGCTCTCGCTAACCGCTATCGAAGCGTACTTGCCGCAACCAGATCCAACCCCCAAACAAGCCCACATGGTCCCGCTTACCCAGATTGTCGGTAGTCTCCAACGGGCTCATGATTATGACCGCCAGTTCCGTCCGCTCAATAACAATCTGCGCGAACGATGGATCGGGGTCAATGTCTTGAATGAAATGGTCGGCTGGGACCCGGTCGAATTGGCCAAGGTTGGCAACCTTTACTTTGTCATCGATGGCCACCACCGCATTTCGGTCGCGCGCTATCAGCAACAAACGGCCGTTGAAGCCTTCATCACCAACTACCCCCTCGCCATCCAGTTCGATATCAACGACACCACCCAAGACGCCCTCGCCCGTCTCCAACAAAAAAGCTGCTACCGCTGTCGCTAACCACATTAAACGAAACATTTCGGCCAACTCAAACAAAAAAATCCGTCCAATCCCCAAAATCCGCGTCAAAACCCTCCAACCCTCCTCAAACCAACTCCCACCTCCAGCCAAACACCCTTCACCACCTCACCCACCTTCCAATCAAACACCCCTCCCTCACATCACCAACACAAAAAAAATCAGTCCAATCCCCAAAATCCGCGTCAAAACCCACCAATCCTCCTCAAACCAACTCCCACCTCCAGCTAAACACCCTTCACCACCTCACCCACCTTCCAACCAAACACCCCTCCCTCACATCACCAACACAAAAAAAATCTGTCCAATCCCCAAAATCCGCGTCAAAACCCACCAACCCCCATCAAAACAACTCCCACCTCCAGCTAAACAGTTGCATACGCATACACAAATCACCCCTAGCCAAATCATTTCCGGCACACACCACTAACCATTCATCCTCACCCTCATTTGTCCCCCTAGCTAATCCATGGTCTAATACCAACCGAAGGCAACAAACAAAGCGTTATCGGCTCCTGCGGCTAACATCAACTCCCCCAACCAATCCACCTACTCGAAATGTAGCTCAACCTTCAACTCTAAACCAAAACCAAGGAATTATCTATGTGGACTCTCAAACAAACTTCCCACCAACTCTTACAGCTAGAAAAAAAAGCGTACCGCGCCACCCTCCCCGCCCCGCTCGACGGTATGTGGGACACCGCCCTTATCCCCCAAGCAAACCATTGGGCCATCCTCGCCACCGATGAAACGGTGGGCTACTTTTGTATCAATGATGACCGTCTACTGCTCCAATTTTATATCACCGCTGATTATTTGAAGTGGGGACAACCGATTATGGCCCAAATTGTGGCCGAGGGGATGGCCATAGGAGCATTCGTCAATACCCATGAATCCACTTATCTCAGTCTCTGTATCGACCACCAAAAATCGGTCGCTATTCATAGCTATCTTTTCCAAGATTTTGGCCCCAGCCAGCTCGCTGGCCAATCAATTCCCGATGCCCATTTAACCTTAGCCACCACCCCCGAATTAGAAGCTATCATCACTTTTGTCTATCAACAGACGGAAGGGGATAAACAATGGTTACGCACATACCTCGATGATTTGATTCACAAACAACAGCTCTATCTTCTCAAGCTCAACGACGCCATCATCGGCACCGGCGAATGGCGCCTTAGCCCCACCCAACCACCTTACGTCGATGTCGGCATGATTGTTGACCGCAACCACCGCAACCAAGGCTGGGCCACCTTCATCCTAACCCAACTCAAACAGGTTTGCTACCAACAAAACCTGCGCCCCATCTGCTCCACCAATGTTGACAACATCGCCTCGCGCAAAGCGATTGAAAAAGCTGGTTTTGTCACCAACAATCGGCTTTTACACATTCTATTTGTCTAAACGTATCGTCTTAAATAACTTCAGAACGCTGTCATTCCTGCGCAGGCAGGAATCCACTTATAATCTAACAGCATGGGGAACTTCCCACGCTAGCTTATTTCAGTTACACGCCACTAAGGGTAGTTTAATACACTTAAGCCTTAATCTTAACCGGACTGCACAGCAACTTCTTGCTATTCCCCGCCCGCCCACACTTGCGACAAACATGGGTAGGATTGTTGACTTGCAACATATACTCCGAAATATCAATCTTAAGTGTTTTCTTTAATTTGCATAACTCTTTCGCCATGATCTGTCTCCTTTATATCGTTTAATTTCTTTCCACAGCAACAATCATAACGGAGACAAATCAAGAAATCTACCAACTTTGTTCATAATAATTTATGAACAAGTTCGGAATTTAATGACGGGCTGATTAACTAAAATTTAACCATGATTAAGTTCCCCCTTAACGCCCCACCCACTTTAATTAATGACCCCAATCTTGGCGACGATATCTTGACCCCAAAACCAGACTGGCTGAAAGTGCTCACCGCTTAACCTGAATTGGACAAACCACTATTTTCATCTACAATAGATGCCTAATTAGTTTTAGACTAATTTTTAGAATTTATCATGGGCTTAAAAAATGAGGACATCATGATACGTCACTATCTTCTATTTGGGGTGCTTTGCTTATTTGTTCTGACATCATGCACAAATAACGCTACGAATGAGCCGGCTGTCAATAATGATGATTTAGTCGCCCCCACCACCGAGTTCCGTAGCTTTCAACAACGGGATACACTTCGTATCGTTTTTGGGCAAGTGCCTGGCAGTTTAAACCCCCACCTATCGGGTGGTGTGGCTGAATTAGAAGCTAGTCGTATCGCTTACGAACCATTGGCTAGTTTTAATCAAGCGGGTGATTTGATTCCTTATCTCGCCGCTGAAATCCCTAGCTTAGACAATGGTGGCGTTGACCCCGATGGTCGTTGGGTCATTTGGAACTTGCGCCAAGATGTAAAATGGGCTGATGGCGCCCCTTTTACCGCCTACGATGTGCTCTTCACTTATGAATATGTGACCAATCCAGCGATCGCCTCTTCCTCGGCCAGCACCTACGCCGGCATCACCAGCATCGAACTCCTCGACGAATACAGCATCAAAATCACCTTTGACAAAGTCACTCCCTTCTGGCAAAAACCATTTGTTGGCAACCGGGGCCTAATCCTCCCTCGCCATCTTTTTGAAGCGTACAACAACGCTAACTTTGCCGCCGCTCCCTACAATAATATCCCCATTGGTACAGGGGCCTACTACGCCTTATCTAACAACCCTCAAGAGGTGATTTTCTTGGGCGAAAATCTCATTCAAACGAATAAGGTCGTTTATGAACCCAACCCCTACTATTATGACCCTGATTTCTTTGATGAAAATGGCGACCCACCGTTTGATCAGCTGGTTTTAGAGGGGGGGCGGACGGCGGCCGAGGCCGCTCATGAAGTGCTCAGAGCAACCGACGACGCCGCCGAAAAATCAGACTTCGCCCGCAATCTAACCCTCTCCACCGATGCCCTCAACGAATTAGTCGCTGAAGGCAACGGCTCTCTCCTCATCACCCGTGGCTCCCGCCTCGAAATGCTCATCATCAACCGTACCGACCCCAATACCCCTTCCAGTACGGGCGAACGCTCCAGCATTGACGTCCCCCACCCTTTCTTCGATGATATACGCGTCCGTCAAGCCATTCGCTACGGTATCGACCGTGACCGCATCGCCGCCCTCTATGGCGCCACGGGGGAAGCGGTCAGTAACTATCTACTTGTGCCCGAAAACTTCTCCTCTCCCAACACAAGTTATGAATTTGATCTAGATAAAGCGGCCGCGTTGCTTGATGAAGCCGGCTGGACAGATACCAATGGGGATGGCATCCGCGATAATGGCGATATGTCTCTCACCATTGAATATTTGACCATTATTGACCCCATTATCCAAGAAACGCAAGCGATTATTAAGGAAGATTTGGCCAAAATCGGGGTCGAAGTCATCCTCGCCCCGGTCGAAATCGGTGTTTTCTACCGCTTAAGTGACCCCCAAGATGGCAGTGTCCTTCTCTTCTATGCTGATATTCAACAACCAAACTTCTCCAGCCCCAGTCCTGACCCTACCACCTACATGAGCTTCTGGACATGCAACCAAATCCCTCAACAAGCCAATGATTGGGGTGCCGGCTTTAATATTGGTCGCTGGTGCAATGAAGAATACGATCAACTATACCAACAAGTGCTCACAGAAATTAACCCCGAAAGACGGCGTGACCTATTTATCCAAATGAATGATATCCAAATCAATGATGTCGCCATGATACCGCTCGTCCGACGCTCAGAAGTTTCCGCAGTGCGACGCACGGTCACCGGCTACGAGCCAAACCCCTGGGATGGTGCCTTGTGGAATATCAAAGATTGGAGGCGAGTGACAAATGACAACCAATAATCAACCGGTCAAACAATCAGCAACCAAGGAATCTTTCCATTTCTTAGATTTTCAATGGTTTAAAAACCTAAATATCGGTGCGAAACTAAGTCTTGGCTTTGGCGTCCTTGTCGTCTTGTTAATGATTGTCGCTTTGTCTAGTTATTTTGCCAGCACAAATGCTAGTGATACGATTCAAACAACCAATGATGTCAGCTTTCCCATCGCCTTTGACGCTACCTCGGCCCGCATCAACCTCCTCCGCATGCAAGCCGACGTTCGTGGTTACTTAGCTCTGGGCGATGCCCGGCTTCGGGATAGTTATGTTGGTTCCGATAACGCTTTTCAGGAAAACCTGGCCGAGTTGCAAAGACATGCGGTCGACATGGATGCTACCAATCGTAGTCGACTCAAAGAGCTAAATGAAGCCTACGCACGGTGGGCCGAACTGCCTGATCAACTCTTCGATTTACGTAATGATCGTTTAGCCCGTGAACCAGCTTACCAAACATTGGCTATTGATGGGGTCAATGCCGCCGGGCAAGTCCTCTTAGATGTCAAAGGCTTAATCACAGCACAATCAAATCGCTCCGATTTAGCTGATAATACCCAAGAAAATGTGAAATTGTTAGGCGATATGGCTGATTTCCAAGGCTCTTTCGCCGCCGTCCTCTCTGGCCTACGCAACTATGTCGCCACCCAAAATCGTGTCTTACGCCAAGAATATGATGCTAACTTAGCCCTTAACAATATCCATTGGGCCACTCTCCAAGACAAACGGGCTCGGGGCTTGATGACCCCCGATCAAGCCATTTTGATGGATAGGATTGCCCAAAATCGGGCCGAATTTTTACTCCTAGCCCGCGAAGATATCCTACCAATTATTGATGGTGATGAAAGCCGCGCTGACTTAATCTTATTTAATCAAGAAGCTGTGCCCCAAATCGCTTTTATGATCGATTTGCTCGAAGATATGAGTGTCGACCAACAAACAACGTTACGCAATAACCTGAGCGAAGGTAATGAAGCCTTATCCAGCGCTCGGGGTCGTACCATTATTGTTGGTATTGCCGCCGCTGTCCTCGGCGCACTGCTCTCCATCGTTCTCCAAAGTAACATTGTTGGCCCCATCGGTCGCCTAACAACTGTCGCTGACCATATTCGAAGTGGCAATCTCAACGCCCAAGCCCCCATCGAATCCAACGATGAGATTGGTATCCTCGCGCGCACTTTCAACAACATGACCAGCCGTCTCGCTCAAACATTGCTCCAAGTGCGCAAAGAAAAAACACGCGCCGACAATCTGCTTGATGTCGTTATTCCTATCGGTGTCGATCTCTCTTCAGAAAAAGATTTCAACCGGTTGCTCGAAAAGATGCTGGTTGAAGCCCAAAATTTCTGCAATGCCAATGTTGGTATCCTCTACCTCCTTCAAGATGATGTGCTTAAATTCGTCATTGTCCGCAATAACAAAGCCAATATCACCATGGGTGGCACCAGCAACAATGAAATCGCTTACAAACCAATCGCCTTAAAGCAGGTCGCCGGCCAAACGGCCCACCCCATCCTCGCCGCCAGCACTGCACTTAAAGGCGTAACCCATAATATCGCCGATGCTCGCCAAATCACTGACTTTGATTTCTCCGGCCCAGCCAATGATAAAGGGTATTATGGCACCTCCTACCTCAGTATCCCTCTCAAAAACACAGATGGAGATGTCGTTGGCGTCCTAGAGCTCATTGACGCTCAAGATGTAGACACCAAAGAAATTGTCCCCTTCGATGTCAATTTACAACAAATGATGGAATCATTCTCATCACTGGCTGTCGCCGCTTTAATCGCTTTAATGCGTGAACAAAGCTTACGTCAAGAAATCCAAAAATTGCGGATTGAAATTGATGAAGCCAAACGTGAAAAACAAGTCGAAGAAATTATTAGCTCTGACTTCTTCCGCGACCTCGAATCAGTTAAGAAACGAAGCCGTCGTCGCCGGCCTGGCGCAAGTAAAGACCAACAAGAAGAACAGAACGAAGATTCCAATTAAACAGAATAATCGACACTGGGTAAAACATAATAGTAATAAACAAAATTTGATTGCCCAAATATATTGAACTAGTTACAATTGTGTTGTTTCGCACATAGCTAATTAGCATGATAAAATAAACGCTAGATAGCAACATATTTTATCTATCATATCTAAAAAAACTGCTCGGGTAATGGCTATCCCCATATCCTATTTCAAGTTATAGAGGAGAGTTTTATGTCCTATATCATTTCGGTTCACTCTTTCCGTGGCGGCACCGGAAAATCTAACAGCACTGCCAATATCGCTTCCATTTTGACGCGCGGTGGCGGTGGCCGTCGTGTTTGTATTATCGATACCGATATCCAATCACCAGGGGTTCATGTTTTGTTCGGAATGGATGAACACGATATGAATTACACCCTCAACGATTATCTTTGGGGCAAATGTGCCATCGATGAAGCCACTTACGATGTAACCAATCGTCTTGGTGATGACGTTCCCGATGGTGGGCAACTATTCTTATGCCCCTCCAGCATCAAAGCGGGTGAAATTGCCCGTGTTCTGCGTGAAGGCTATGATGTTGGTTTGCTTAATGACGGCTTCCACGACTTAATTGATAGTCTAAATCTTGATGTACTCCTTATTGATACCCATCCAGGCATCAATGAAGAAACATTATTATCAATCGCTATCTCTGATGCCCTCGCCATCATCATGCGCCCTGATAACCAAGATTTCCAAGGTACCAGTGTGACGGTCGAGGTCGCCCGTAAACTAGATGTCCCTCGCATGACTTTGGTCGTTAATAAAGTACCTTCTGTTTTTGATATCGAAGATTTGCGAGCAACGATTGGTAAAACATATGATTGTAAAGTAGCTGGTGTCATTCCTCACTCTGATGAGATGATGGCGCTGTCTAGCTCCGATCTGTTCACACTAAAGTTCCCCGATCATATTGTCACCAAAGAATATTATCGTATCGCTGAAGCCTTAATGTCTTAAATAAGATATTAGGTCTGATATCTCAATTCGTTTTTTGCCATCCTATTTAACCATAATAAGATGTCGTAAAAATATCCCATTTTGTAGCTTGTTAGCTACGGTTGCAAAATCGTAGTTTGGAATTATTTATATGACCCATATCATTACCACTCAGTCATACCGGCGTGGTACCGGAAAATCAACGTTAGTGACCAATATAGCAACGCTATTAGCGATGGCTGGGTATCGGGTCGGTTTAGCTGATTTCAACTTTCAAGCACCAAGTGATTATATCTTTTTCAATTTAGAAGAAGATGATATCAAGCCCACTTTAAATGATTATCTCTGGGGAGAATGTGATGATATCATTCAAACTGCACATGATTTAACCCCTCGGCTCCGTCTCAGCACCCCCTTAAAAGGGCATCTGTGGCTCACCACAGCCAGCCCCGATCCCTATGAGATCATCCGCATCGCCCAAGGGGGGCACTACCGCAAAGTGTTCTCTGAAGCATTTAACCAAATGTCGGAAACACTTCAACTTGATTACCTCATCATTGATACCCAATATGGACTCAATGATGATGCCATTATGGCCCTCGCCCAAAGTGATACGCTACTAGTCACGCTACTAGCTGATCAACAAGGGTATGAAGGTACCGCCATCATCCTAGATGTCTCCGCTTCACTCGAAGTACCACATACACATCTAATCCTCAATCAAGTGCCAGAATCATTTGCCCATCAAGATATTCAAAAACAGTTTGCTGACAACTACCCT
This sequence comes from Anaerolineae bacterium, assembly GCA_035459145.1. Classification (GTDB taxonomy): domain Bacteria; phylum Chloroflexota; class Anaerolineae; order Promineifilales; family Promineifilaceae; genus DATHYN01. Next base: position 12,896 of record DATHYN010000163.1, read on the forward strand.
GTAGAAACAGTCACTATTTTACCCTTTTTCAAAGAAGTCACCCTCGTTGCTAGTAGTGGGATTTTTGTTTTACACCATCCCAATCACCCATTAACGGCTGCCTTCAAATATATCGCAAACCAAATCAGTCCAAGCACGAATCAATAAGTTACCACAACGTGTTGGCTTAAGTAAAACAGGATTAATACTGTTATGAGCGAAGAAAAAAATCCTCTTGACGATCTTCTGAACTTTGGGCGCAAACGCCGCCAACAACAAGCAGAGGACGATACAAATACCACCGGCTTTGAGCGGCCTATTGAGCCCAAAAAAGCGGGTGAAAAAGGTATCAATCCGCTTGATATATTATCCCTGCCTAAAACACAACGCAAATTGATTACCTGGCTGAGCCGTCAAAAACAGGCAACTTTTACGGAAATAAAAGAGCAACTAGATTATACTGATGATGACCAACTTCATAATGTCTTAAATGCGCTCAAACAGTCTGACTACATCCATGAAGCTTTACTAGATGGGCAAATCTATTACCGCATGGTCTTTAAAGGTACCGTCAAGCGAACGAGCCGTGGCTTGCCTAAGCAAATTTGGGCGCGCGTGGATATGGATAATGCCACCTTTTTGCAACAAATCCCTATGTTCCAAGGTTTGCCTGATGAATGGTTTCGCAAAATGGTCAATGAATTGCAAGAGCGGCAATACCGCCGCAATGAGGTCATTGTGTGGCAAGGTGATTGGAATAACAATATTTATATTATCCAAAACGGCTTAGTCGGTGTCACGCGACTGACCGCCCGTACCAATGAGTCTCAGGTAATCGCTTACCGTAACCAAGGTGATATCATCGGTGAATTTAGCTTCATGACGGAAAAACATCAAGCAACCGCTACTGTCACCGCCCTCAGTGAAGTAAATATTCTCGTTATGAGTCATGCCAGTTTTGAAGAAATTTTGCGCGAACATCACACGGCCACCATGGAAGTGATGCGCGTCGTCACTGAACGCATGAAAGAAAATGATTTCTCAATGACCAGTACTTATAAAGAGACAAATATCTCCATCATTGTCGCCTTTGGTGATGAACAATTTCGCACCCAAGCAGGCACATTACTAGCCGGAGCACTTAAACAGTTTGTTGATGACCCTGTTGTTTACACCGAATATCCCGATCATCAACAATTACCAGAACATTTCAATTTCCCCGCTGACACCGAAACATACCAACACCCTGATCAATTCGTTGTTTATCATCCCTTTGCTAGCGCCTCCATGCTCCCCGCTGTACGACGTAATATCGTTCTCGATCATCTCTCTAAAGAGTTCACTGATGTCATTATTAGCATTCCTTCCCAAATGAATGAGACATCTACCAATCTATTAGAACGAGCCAATCAAATTATCTTGATAGGTACACCAAAAAGCTGGCATGAAGTCCGACGCTACCTAAACTTGATTAGTAAAACAGTCTTTACCCAACACAAACATATTATCACCTTGTGTGCCACCGTTGCCGATGATACCCCTCTGCCCCGTGGGGCAGATCAACGCCTCTTCTTGCCTCAGGATTTACCCTCCTTTGCCCAGGCCCGCTACGCGGCCGCCCCCACCAGTACCAAAAATTTAATGCATGAACTCGCCCTTCGCCTCGAACACCAAAGCCAAGTCAGCATCTATCTACCATCCACAGTAGAAACAAAAGATGGTCAAACAATTGATACGGCCCCATGGCAAAGCAAAACTGAAAAAGTCCTGCAAGAACTATTTAGCGATGCCGTCACCCATGATATTCGTGAAGATTGGGATAGTGAGCAGCAATTGCTATCAGAAACAGTTCACGTAATTACCAGTCATATGGACCAACAAAGCTTACATTCTGGCCTTGAAGCTTTAATCGACTATGTGGAAACGGTAAAAAATGCCTTAGAGCAAGACGTGCTTGCGGTGGAGATTAATCATAGTCTTGTTTTGGTATAACTTGTAGCCATGAACGAACAAAAGATTATTGTTTACGGAACCCCTATTTGTCCTTTGGTGGCTCCCGTACGCAGTTTGCTCGATACGGCTCAAATCCCCTATACTTACATTGACATCACTGAGGATGAGGACGGACGGCAACATGTTCTCCAAATAAATAATGGTAATGAAACCGTCCCCACTCTCATTTTCCCTGATAATAGCTCACTTACTGAGCCCAATCCCTCACAACTGCGGCACAAATTAGCTGATTTTGGCTATGAGTTGAACACACCCGCTATGTGGGCGCGATATATTTTAACAAACCCGTTTAACTGGATCCTATTCTTTGGGGTCTTGTTAGCTATTTTACGTATTTTAGGAGTATTTTAACGATGAAACGCATTCTTGGTTATATTGGTGGCGCCATTTTGGCTCTATTTGTTATTATTCAACTCATTCCGATGGGGCGTAATCATACCAATCCACCAGTAGTACAAGAACCAGAATGGGACAGTGACCAAACCCGCGAACTGGTCGCCCGCGCCTGTTTTGATTGTCATAGTCATGAAACAACTTGGCCTTGGTACGCCAATGTAGCCCCAATGTCTTGGGTTACCGAACGGCATGTCACGGAAGGTCGTGAACATCTTAACTTTTCAGATTGGGGTGATGGCCATCACGAAGATTTTGAGGACATAAGCGAAGTGGTCATCGATGGGGAAATGCCCCTACCCGCTTACCTCCTCGGCCACCCCAACGCCCAACTCACCGCCGCCGAACAACAACAAATGCTCGACGGCCTGCGCGCCACCATCGGCACCCATGATGACCACCATGGTGGCGACGATGACCACCATGGCGACGATGATGACCACCATGGCGACGATGACCACGGTCATTAGCCCTTAAAAAGCACACCATAACAACCGTCCCATCATGGTGATGCCTACCCACTACAATAACATATGAAGAAAAAAAGCCCCAACCAAAATTGGTGGGGGCTTTTGAGATAGTGCAACACCGTTACTGTAAATTAGCATAAGCCGCTCTAGGGCTTGACTGAATTTACAGTAACAATGCAGCATTGCCGCTTTTGACAGCAGGGACTAATAAGAATCAGTCGCCACTAATAACCAAACTTACTTCAATGGGCCAGCGTTGATAATCGCTTCGCTACTACCATCTTTATACTTTTCAAAGTTTTTGTTGAACAAATCAGCCAACTTCTTCGCCTGCGTATCATACGCCGCATTGTCCGACCACGTATTTTTAGGCATCAAAATCTCAGATGGTACATTGTTACAGCTGGTCGGAATCGCCAAACCAAAGAACGCATCAGTCACATACTCCGCACGCTCCAATGACCCATCATGAATCGCATCAATAATGGCCCGTGTATGCTTCAAGCTCATCCGCGACCCAATCCCATGAGGGCCACCCGTCCAGCCGGTACTCACCAACCAAACATTAGCCCCATGCTCTTCAATCTTTTCGGCTAACAACTCCGCATATTTACTGGGATGCCATACCATGAAGGCCGCGCCGAAGCAGGCCGAGAAGGTCGCTTGTGGTTCCGTCACACCCATTTCCGTACCTGCCACTTTAGCGGTATAACCACTAATAAAATGGTACATTGCTTGCGATGGCGTTAACTTACTTACCGGGGGCAACACACCAAATGCATCACAAGTTAACAAAATCACATTGCGTGGATGACCACCCACACAAGGAATTTTAGCATTGGCGATATAGTCGATAGGATAAGATGCCCGGGTATTTTGCGTAATCGACACATCACTGTAATCAACCTCATGGGTCACTTTATCATAAACCACATTCTCTAATACGGTCCCAAACTTAATCGCCCCATAAATTTCAGGCTCATTCTCTTCGGATAAATCAATCGCTTTGGCGTAGCACCCACCCTCAATATTGAAAACACCATCATCGGTCCAGCAATGCTCATCATCACCAATCAACTTACGGCTAGGATCCGCTGACAACGTCGTTTTACCGGTACCGGACAGACCAAAGAACAAGGAGACATCACCGCTGTCCCCTTCGTTGGCCGAGCAATGCATGGACATCACACCCTTCTTCGGCATAATGTAATTCATCACCGTGAATACACCTTTTTTCATTTCGCCAGCATACTCCGTCCCCAAAATAATAATCTCTTTCTGCTCAAACGAAAGATCGACACTCGTCTTCGAGGTCATACCAGAAGTGTAACGGTTAGCGGGGAACTGTCCCGCGTTATAAACGACATAATCTGGCTCGCCAAAATCAGCTAATTCATCCATGGTTGGGCGAATCAACATATTCCACATAAACAATGCATGATATGGACGGGAGCAGATAATCCGTACTTTTATCCGCTCTTTTGGATCCCAACCACCAAAACCATCAACCACATACAATTTGTCACGGGTATTCAAATAATCAATCGCCCGTTCACGATTAATCTCGAATGTGTGTTCATCAACAGGCACATTAATCGCCCCCCACCAAATATCTTCTTTGGAATCAGGGTGCTCAACAATACGTTTATCTTTCGGGCTCCGACCCGTTTTTTCGCCGGAACGAACCATAATCGCGCCAGAATCGGCCAAGGCCGCTTCTGGCTCGTGGGCTAAAGCTTCTTGATATAAAGCGGCGGGAACCGCATTACGCACAATATTCGTTACATCGATACCATGCTGTTTCAGGGAAAACTCAGTGGACATCAGTCAAACTCTCCATAGCTACAGATAGGGTTGGTTAAGGTAATACAAGTTGGGGATATGCTCGTTAACGTACAAATTTAATCGGCTTAAACACCAAATTAATTTGCGTATCTCCCCCAACGCGTCTTATCTACTGGCATAAAAAAATACAACCGCGCTCAACAACGCTAAACAGTTAATAACGGTTGCGTGTCGCGGGTGTAAACAATCCAATTTTATAAAAATTTTAAAATATGAGGTATATACCAATAGAATCAGTTCAATTATACCTCTATCTAACAGTCATGGCTAATTTGAAAGTCATGAAAAATCAATGAGTTCCGTTATCTAACATCGCCTTAGCGTAGGCTTAGCCACAACCCATTCGCTTAGTTCAATTTACCCTTTATAACAGACCGGGTCAAGAGGATTCTCTCTTGACCCGGTCTACGTTATATATTATTACCAGATATTATCTGATAATTGTTTGTTTTAAAACGGCCGTTTATCTAAGGAAATACAAGCTTCGGCATACTAATCGCTGTTTCCAAGCGATCAACAACCTCCTCAGTTCCATCCGCCGTCACCCCGTACAAAGTGAAAGTCACCTCAACCTCGGGATACGGTGGCTCACTCGGCCAAGTATAAGGCCCAAACTCCATCCCCCAGAAAATAGGGGCGCTACCCAAACCAGGCGACACAACCAGCGGCTTGGCGCTACCTTCACCGCCACCACCGCCGCCGCCACCGCCACCACCGCCGCCGCCGCCACCGCCGCCACCACCATTCGGTTGGCTGAATTCATAACGACTGCTGTAAACAATAAACCCTTCTGTATATTCATCACCTAAATTGTAGCCGGCCAACAAGTTGAAATCGACCACAATATGTCCCGATGGCAATGTGCGTGTCACCAACTCTTGCTCGGCCAGCCAAATCCGATTCGTCTCCGTCAACATCGGCGTATCGGCCAGCGCTAACACCTTCGCTTCCTCGGCCGTGGCCACATACCAGCCCGGCACCGGATTAATCAACAAAAACTGCGCATCATCCGCCGCATTTGGGTCACGAACGATCAAATGGAACGTGACCGGCTCTGTCGCCACCACCCCATCATCCAATAACGACCAATCGATACTCACCGTCATCTGTCCAGTCCCCATCACATCTTCAGCTACCGGTATGGTCATTACGCCACGGCCACTGCCATCCTCAAACTCTTGGATCATCTTGACCAGCAACTGTAACGGCCGATCCGGCACATCATACCCAATCGTCAACGAGGCCGGTTCACCAATCACCGCCACCTCTTTCAAATTAGGCGACGCCGACACCACCCACGCCCGACTCGGCTTAAACTCAGTTGACGACTCAATCACCGGCGGCATCACCGTGGGCACAACCGTGCTCATAGTTTGAGCTTCCGTTCCCCCCTGCCCCGCGTCAAACCCAGGCGGCAATGCTGTCGGCTCCGCCACCGTCCGAGTCACATCCACCGCCGTGCTACCTGGACCCAACTCACTACCGCGCGGCCCCATCGGCGCCAGCCAGAAAAATAACGGCAAAATTATCACTAACAACACCCCACCAACGGCCCAGCGCAACTGCCGGCCAACGGTACGTTCATTTTTTACATCATTCATCGTAATCTGCTCCATTAAACGTTGCCGCCCCTGCTGTTTTTCCAGGGCCGATAACGGCTCTGTCCGCGGCTTACTCGCGCGAAGCCGCTCTTCTACACTTTGAAATTCATCATAAGACATCGAAAATCACCTCCGCTGACGTAGACGACAACTGTTTTTTTAATCGTTTAAGAGCCCGATGGCGCCGCACGGCCACATTTCTGGCCGAGCAACCTAAAACCTCTCCAATTTCATCATGGGACAGGTCTTCGTAATAAATCAAACGCAAGACTTCTTGATCACGGCGGGACAAACGGCGTAAAGCACGCTGTACCTGATCCGCTTCATCTCCCTTCTGCACCGTCTGTTCCACACTATGCGAACTAAAAAACGATGTAAATAAAGGAAATAACCGCTTTTGCTGACGATGGTACATCATCATCTCGTTGCGGGCTATTTTATATAACCACGCCCCAAAACTAACCCCTCGCCAGCGAAACCGCTTCAAATTCTTAAACGCTTTTTCAAAGGTCGCTGAAACCACATCCTGAGCCACAGCCACATCACCCAGCTCCCGCTGAGCGTACCGATAAATCCGATCCGCATATTTATCATAGAGGCGAACGAACTGCTGTGGCTCACGTTTGGCCAGCGCCACCAACTCTTCATCATTATTCATAAATTGATATCCTCGTTGATCGATCAGTAGAATACATTTATATAATGCACAACTGGCCAAATTATTTCAGGTCAATCTTAAAAAGGTGAAAAATGCGTTGCTGTTGTTGGTCAAAGCACCCCTTATCTGACCGCTTCAAATACATATGAACTGAATTGGTCTGAACCATCCCAAACAGCATACAACTCTTCATTAGCGTTTATGGCTATATCAGGTACTCTGTAGATATTAGTTGTAGAAGAGAAAACCAAATCAAGCGAATTCCACCTCTTATTTACTTCATTTAGTTGGCGAATAGCTATCATCCTACGAATAATTACTATTACCCCAGCGCCTAAATAGGGTGACCATGTATACATAAAAGTAGAGTCTGCTATCGGGTAAATTTCACAAAACCTTTGAAATGATGTTGTCACAACATTATTCATATGCATACATGATCTCAATAC
>DATHYN010000164.1:0-26926 GCA_035459145.1 Anaerolineae bacterium
TCGGCCTCCTCCCCTCCTCTCCCCTCCCCCGCCCCCGTCCCACATCCGTAATGACGCGGCATCACGCGCCTGACATCACCCATAGCTTCCACCCTTCTCTCGCGGGATGCCGCGTCCCCCCAACCATCACATCCCACATCACCCCCCCTCGGCCTCCACCCCCTCTCATCCCATCCCTCCGCCCCCCCTACGGCCGCCCCACCTGCAACGGCACCACCGACAACTGCCGCGACTTCGACGTCTGCAAAATCCCCACATCATTACTCAAAGTCTTCCGCCAATACACCGCAATCTCATGCACCGCCACCTCCTCATCCAACTGCCCCACATCCACCACATAACTCATATTCACATACTCCGCACTACCCGCCCGCACCATCGTCGACCGCACAAACGACTCCTCAATCTCCACCCCATCCACAAAAAACACAAACTCCGCCCCCGCCCCCTCGGCCACACTCCGCCGATAATGCGTCTGAAAATTCACCCACAACGGCCCCCCATCCTCAATCTCTACCACCATCCCCGCCAACGGCTCCCACTCCAAACTATCCATCTCCAACACCTGCGACCCACTCACAATCCATTGCGGCTCCTCCGTCTCCACCAACGTCATCGCATACACCGCTAAACTCAATACCAAAATGATAATACCAATAACCCCACGCATAATTAACTCCCGTACCTAATTATTACTACCACGTACCGAAATACCCAAGAAACCAGTAATCCGGCTCAACAACGCCGCCCGTTCCGATGATTGATCTCGTGACGATTTTCGCGCTTTATGTGCCGCCATCTGCTCTTCCATATTCATCCGCCGCCGCTCTAACGCATTCAGTAACAACTCTAAAATCGCCGGATCCGCTGTCAAAATATTGGCAAACGACTCCTTATTAATCGTAATCACCTGCGACTCCGTCTCCGCCACCACCGATGCCGTCCGTGGTTGCCCCGTCAACAAACTCATCTCACCAAAAAACTCTCCCGGCCCCCGCTCATCAACACGCACTTCATGCCCATCCTTATGAATAAAAATGCCACTAATCCCCGTATCGATGATAAACAACGAATCCCCCTCTTCCCCTTGCCGCACCAAATATTCACCCGCCGTGTAATAACGCATCACACTCCCACTCGATAACCGATGCAACTGATCATCCGTCAAATCCTCCCACAACGCCATCGTCCGCAACCGATCAAATATATGCGCTTCATCCTTCCGCCGCGTAATCTCCTCAATATCATGGGGCACAATCCGCATGTTAACATCCCGAATCGGAAACGGAATGCCCATACCCGCCCGCTTCAATGCATACCAAATCCGCGTCATCACCTCATCATGCACTTCTAACCGATACTCATAATCATCAATCCAAAACCGAATCCGATAATTAATCGAAAAATCAGCATACTCCAGCACATGAAACTGTGGCGCCGGTGTATCCATAATATGCTCGACACCATACAACGTCGTCGCCAACACCTTCTTCACATCCCCCGGCGGCGCCGTATACACCACCCCAATAAATGCATCCAACGCCTGCACTTTAGGCCGCGAATAATTCACAATCTGCTCTTGCGCCACTTGTGAATTCGTGATCAGAACATAATGATCTTGCCGCGTCTGCAACGTATGCGTCCGCCAATTCTGCCCCACCACTTTCCCCTCTACCCCACTAATTTCAATCCAATCCCCGATACTAAACGGCGTCTCCACCTGCAAAATAATCCCCGCCAACAAACTACTCAAAGAATCTTGCAAAGCAAGACCAATCGCCGCCGATACAATCGTCGAACTAACCACCACCCCCGTCAACTCCACCTGGAAAACAGTCCGCACCGCTAACAACGAGACGATCAAAATCGCCACCCACCCAAAAATATTTAACACAAATACCGGAAACTTCATCTGCCGCCGCAAAATGAAATACTCCACAATCACCCATTTAATCAGCTCCACCACCGTATTAAATGTCAACGTGATCGCAATCACCGCCAACACCTTCTCCGGTAAATCCGCCCTCGGCCCCGGCATCGCCAACGTCCCATCCTGATAGAAATACAACGCCACAAAACTCAACGTCGTGAACACCAACGCAATCACAACCTGACGACTAAAATAAATCCCCTTCCAAAAACGCAATACTACCCCAATCAACGCCAACAAAAAGATCGTCGTTAACAAAATTCCAAACAACTGCATATATTTCTACCTTTCGTACCGATGACGTCAGACAACCACAGATATCCAATAATTACAGGTAGTTATTATACCTAATTTTGCTAAATTGTCGCTCAAATAGACAGCTCCCCCACCCCTTTAAGCCAAAGCTGGCGTACCACTCACTAACGGTACCATCCCTGCTCCTGGCTCATCCCCTTCAGCCTGCAACAACGTCCCCCCAACCGATAAATGCGTATACCCTTTCGCCACCAACTCCTCCACATCCGTTAACATCCGCCGTCCATCCAAAATCAAATACGGTGGCTTCACCGTCTTCTCAATAATCTCCGACAAACTCCGGAACTCTTCCCAATCCGTCGAAATAAACAACGCATCCGACCCAGCAATCGCTTCCTCCGCCGTTTCATGATACGTAATCCGCTCAAAGAGATGGTTGTTTTCTGGATTAAACCAATACCGCTTCGCCGCCTCCATCGCCAACGGATCATACGCCCGAATCTCGGCCACACCCCGCGCCAACAACGCTTCCACCGCCTTTAACGCCGCCGAATCGCGCATATCATTCGTCCGCTTCTTGAACGCTAAACCCAATAAAGCAATTTTCTTCTGATTAAAATTGAAATCAGCTTCATACACCGCTCGATCCACTAAATACGTCTTCTGATACTCATTAATATCATATACCGCCTGCAACAGATCCGTCGACCGCCCCGCTTGCCGCAACTGATAAATCAACGATTGAATATCTTTGCCAAAACAGCTACCACCCGCCCCATTACTCACATACGACCCCCACGTACTAATCCGCGAATCAGCCGTCACCCCCACCTTCAAATCTTCCATCCGAATATTCGGTACCGTTTCCGCCAACCGTGCCCCAACCCCATTCCAGAATGAAATATAGGTCAACAACAATGTATTCGACATATATTTAATCGCCTCGGCCGTCTCCGGCGTCGTCTCAATATACCGAATCCGCACATGATTCACAAACTGCGAATACACATGACGCAACAACTCTAAATCCTCTTCCGTATCCGCCCCCACCACAATCCGATCCGGCCGCCGCGACCCTTCAACCGCATTACCCTGCGCCAAAAACTCCGGATTCGATGCCACACCCACATTTTCCGCCCCATGCTCCTGCAAAATACGCTCCAACATCCGCGCCGTCCCAATCGGCACCGTGCTCTTATTAACAATCACCACCCGATTTTTCTTCTCCCGCTGCGCCAATAATGCCGCTAAATGCGTCGACGCATTCAAATAATAGCTCATATCGGTCGAGCCATCACGCTTCGGCGGCGTATTCAAACACATAAACACCACATCCACCCCCTCAATCACCTTGGTTAAATCAGTGGTGAAAAACAAATTCTTATCTTTCGTCTCCGCCACCACCGAGGCCAATCCCGGCTCATTCACATAACGCTCAATCTGCGCCCGCTTCCCTGTCTTATACGCATCAATCCGCTTTTGGTCAATATCATACGCAATCACATGATGACCATACTCGGACGACACCGCCGCATGAGGCAACCCTACAAAACCAGTTCCTACAACAATAATTTTCATAATAATAAATCTCCAACATATAACTCTTTGATAACTTCTAAACAGTTATCAGCCATTAAAATAATTCACTGATGGATCATATTCACTTCACAAAATCACAGCCTGATGAAGAGTTGTCATACCTGCGAAGGCAGGTATCCACTCCTAAATACACCTCTGACATAACCTCGTTCTAAGCAAATCACATCTTTATTTGCAAAACTGCTTCTAAACCATCTCTAAAAAATCAATAAACAATTTAACTATTACCTGCTTCCATCATCTCCGCCGCTACGCGGCGGCCAATCTCCACAGCAAAGTTAGTCCCCCGATCCCATGGATATACTTGACTCATACTCGCTAAATACAACCCCGGCAATGGGGTCTCCAACGCCGGAATATTCTCCGAATGTTTAACCGGCGGTACCGGCTGTGCATACGGTGTCCGAAATAACCAACTCTTCCGAATCCATTCTCGCTTAAAGTTAGGATTAAATTGGGTCAAAGACTCTACAAACAACGCCGTTAACTCCGCCTCCGGCATACTCATATATGCATGTTCCGGCACCACGTAATCACCACAATAAACAATGTGATCCCCCCCATAATGCTCCCGATCAATGTAATTGGTATGCTCCACCAACGCCAAATACGGGATTGGATTTTTACTTTTGTCCGCGCTGTTCGCTGGCAAATTCAACCAATATGTCTCTTCAATCAACTGCTTATTCAACGCCAATACCAACACCACCGCCGCCATGCTTTTTAAGCCGCGTAAGCCAGCTAAATAATCCTCGGGCAAATCAGGGGCTAATTTCGCCAATAAACCAGGCGAAGTCGTGACCAAAACTTGATCAAATATCTCTGTTTCACCCTCGGTGATTTGAACGTGCCAACGGCCGTTCTCCCCCCGCTCCAACCGCTCCACCCGTGTCGATAATCGCACCTCGCCCCCCCTCTCTACCACCGCTCGCGTCAAACCATTCACAATCGTCGCAAACCCACCCTTAAAATACCCCAACGAAAAGCTACGTACGTGTAAACGCGCCCATAACCACGCCATATTCACCTGCTCATAATACGGCCCAAACTTACCAATCAGCAACGGCTTCCACGAAATATCATGAATCTTCTTCCCATACCAACGCCGTGTCCAATTAACCGCCGTATCTTGCTCCAACCACCGCCAAAAACGGGTATACCGCAAAAATGCCCCCACCACCCCAAAACGAAAAAAGTCGATAATGTTATAACCAGGAAACCGGAACCAATCAAACGGATTACTAAACGGATAAATCTTTCCCTCATGCCAAATCGATGTCCGCGGCGTCGGAAAAAATAACTTATCCCGCAAACCCAACTCCTCCACCAAACCAATCATCGCCTCATCCGTCTCAAAAATATGATGATAAAAATGCTCCAATGACCAATCCCACTTCTCATCTTTAAAACCAGCCGCTAAACCACCCGTATGATCACTCGCCTCAAATATCGTTACCTCATGACCCGCTGCCAAGAAATCATACGCCGCCGATAAACCGGCAAAACCTGCCCCCACTATCCCAATTCGTCTCTTTTCACTCATTATGACTGCTCCTTGTCTGGGGTTTTATCGGCCATCTCCACCGCTCGGCCAAAATCAGACCAGCCCAACCCCTCACGTACCATATAATAACCACCTAATAATGTAATCGGTAACCACAACGCCGCATGCAACACCACCGTATACGCCGTCGCCACCGCTTGCGGTACCCCATACAACATCAACGTATTAATCCCCGGCGTATCAAACGTCCCCACATACCCCGGTGCCGCCGGCAACGTCGTCATCAAATTCACAATCCCATTCATCAACATTAACGCGAAAAAGCTCACCTCAAAATCAAACGCATGCATCACAAACCAATATTTGACCGTCTCTAACAACCAAATAATCACCGACGTCATAAAAATCATCACCACGTTCCGAAAATGTCGCAACGACACCAACCCTTCCAAAAAACGATGGGCAAAATCGAGCAACGGTTGCTGAAAACGGGTTGGTAACCAGCGACTCCCCCACTGTGTCAACGCTAACGCTTGCGTCGGCCGCGCCGCCAATCCAAAAAAGACAACCAACGCCCCAAAAAAAGCGAAACTCGCCAACGACACCACCGTCTGCACTTCCGCACTCGGGATCGGCGTCAATGGCAAAGCCACAAAAACAAATACCAACATCACCAACCCATCAAAAACCCGCTCCACAATCACCGTCGCCAAACTCGCCCCAATCGCTACCTTCTCCCGCCGAAATAACACATAAGAACGTAATAACTCCCCGGCCCGAAACGGATAAACATTATTACCCATATACCCAATCACCACCACCGGAAACAATCGTCGTACCGGAATATGCTTCAATGGCCGTAACATATAATCCCAACGCCAAGTCCGCACCCACACCGCCACAAAATAAGTCGCCACACTCGGCACCAACCACCAATAATTCGCTTCACGCAAATCAACCAACACCTGGTCTAGCTTCAACCCCTGTAACGCCAACCAGATGAAGAATGCGCTGATAATAAGCCCCACCCATAATCGCCATCGCTTCAAAATGTTATCCTTCACTACTCAAAAACAAAGCGCGGTCGGCCGCGCTTTGCTTATCATTGTCAAACTATATAAGTTAATTTCCAAAAGATCTTGTTACTTTTTCTTGCTAGTCACCTCTGCTAGACGCTGATATTTGTGCAAAAACAATTTGGAAATTTACTTCCACCATTATTATGGCAATAACGTAATTGTATCATGTATTCTGATTTTTAGTGAAATATCTTGTCAACAACTTAGTTTTTTGTTATAATTTTCGTCTTGTATTCGGGATGTAGCTCAGCTTGGCAGAGCGCTGTGTTCGGGTCGCAGAGGCCGTGGGTTCAAATCCCGCCATCCCGACCAACTATCAATTCGTTAAACCACACATCATACTTTGCCCCTAACGGCGGTACCGCCGCCACCCCATAATCTAACCGCAAATCAAACCGTGCCCGTTCATATAACTGATGTAAAATATCATTTAAATGGATCATCGGCTGTTCTTCATCTGGCATCAACGGCAGAGGGAAACTTGGAATCAGCATTGGCAAATTAAACGCATATAAATGTGCCTTGCGTCGCAACCACCCCGGACTCACCAGAATTCGATAATCACTAACCACTTGTTGATTCAATGGCATTGGCTCACCACTACGCAACAAATCAATCTCTATCAAATTAGTTTGCGATTGCAAAACATCTTGCCGCTTTTGCAAGTACTCACCACGACCAGCACGACTCACTTTATTCACCGGCGATAATACCTCAATCAATGTCACCAATTCATCCGTACGCACCGCCCGAACTTCCAAATAATAATGATCAACCTCATCCCAAATAGGCAACTCCACCTCCAAAAAAGCGACCTCATCCGTCACTACCGCTGGCACTGACGGCCGACTCGCTTGCCCACCATCCCCAATAACAGACACATCTGGACGCCCTAAAAAATGATCACCATCATGTTTCATTACATAGGCACGACTCTCTACCCCAACATAATAATGAGGCGCCACCAGCGGTGCCAATACATCACGCAATGCCGTTATCAAACTATTATGCACATCAGGCCATAAAGCGTGATGCTCTAAATAAGGATCCATACCTGGAAATGGTGATTTCATACTATCATTATAAAAGAAAACCGATAAAAATCATAGTGCCCACAAAAAAACGCTACTGCTATCATTTATCTTGCCCTTTCCCCTAAAATACTTTAAACTCCATCCATCTTAAGACACTGTTGAGAGTTGTCATTCCTGCCTACGCAGGAATCCACTTCTAAAACCACCTTTACTTCGACTTCGCTTTCCGTAAATCCTATCCCCCTTAACAAAGGCCAAAACGCAGTCGAAGAAACTATAACGAACAAAAAGAAACACACATGTCCCTCCTAAAACGCGCCCAAACTGAAAACACCCCCCTCATCGACGGCCGCACCGCCACCTTCCTCTGGAACGGCCCCAACCCGCCCATCCTCACCGGCGACTTCAACGACTGGGACGAAAATACCCCCACCCCTTGGCAAAAAACAACGACCCACAATCTCTGGCAAGTCTCCTTCGACTTCCCCCCCGATGCCTACCTCGAATACGCCCTCGGCCCCCAAAACCAACGCCAACCCGACCCCTACAACAACAAACGCACCACCCCCAACGGCCTCGGCCAACGCAACCACTTCTTCTACATGCCCCAAGCCACCCCCACCTCCCTCACCCTCAAACAAACCAGCCTTCCCCACGGCACCGTCACCCCCCACTTCATTCCCACTAACCAAATGATCCACGGCCGCCTCCGCCGCCTCTACCTCTACCAACCCCCCACTACCCAACCCACCCCCCTCATCCTCGTCTTCGATGGTACCGATTACTACCGTCGCGCCCGCCTCACCACCATCATCGACAATCTCATCGCCCAAAAACGCATCCCCCCCGTCTCCCTCGCCATGCTCAACAATGGCGGCATCAACGGCCGCCGCGCCGAATACGCCTGTAGCGACGCCACCCTCTACGTCATCCACAATATCCTCCTCCCCTACGCCCAAAAACATCTTAATCTACTCGATATCAACACCCACCCCGGTAGCTACGCCACCCTCGGCGCCTCCATGGGCGGCCTCATCTCCCTCTACACCGCTCTCCGCCTCCCCCACATCTTCGGCCACGTCATCAGCCAATCAGGCGCCTTCACTTTCGCCGGCCACGACACCATCGTCTACGACCTCCTCGCCCACATCCCCGCCAACATCCGCATCTCGCTCGATTGTGGCCGCTTCGAATCATTCCTCGCTTGCAACCGCCGCATGCACCAACACCTACTCAACAACGGGTACGATGCCACCTATCGCGAGCACAACAGTGGTCATAACTACACCGCCTGGCGCAACAACATCCACCACGCCCTCCTCTGGTACCAACCCACCCCTTAAACACCACCATCTTTTAACATTCCTCAAAAGGTAACGCGATTTGTTAAATCGCCAGCCTCCCCACTACACCGCCTGGCGCAACAACATCCACCACGCCCTCCTCTGGTACCAACCCACCCCTTAAAAAAACCACCGTTTTTTAACAACCTCCACCTCGACTCCCAAGCCTCCTTCAGGAGGCGTCCCAACTAGCCCGATGCGTTCACGCTCGGGCGCTCCACACCGGAACAAGCATCCTCTTTTCACCAACCCCAAAAAATCTGTCCAATCCTCAAAATCCGCGTCAAAATCCACCAAACCTCATCACACCAACCCCTAACTCAAACCAAACACCCTCCTTCCAACCAAACACCCTCCCCCCCAAAACCCACCTCAAAACCCACCCATCATAAACGTCCACAACACCCCCACCCAATGCGACCCCATACTCAAAACAATCCCACCCATAATTAATCCAATCAACACCAATAATAACTGCTTTTTATTCTCAAAAATATCTGGTTCTCTGCCGTGTCTCATCACTGCCTCCACGCTGTGATTAAAAAGAAGGGAAGATGAACAAACGGCCGTTTCTCTACTTCCCACCGTCGTGCCTCCATCATACGCCCATTCTCCTCCGCCGTCAATGGCAAACCCGCTAGCAAATCCCACCGCGCCCCCTCCGCCACCTCCACCCGTTCCAACAACCCAACCTCCACCTCAAAACCCACTTCCGCCAACCAACTCGGCAACATCCGCCCCACCAACGGCTCCGCCCCCGCCCGCGTCAACCCCGCTAACCACAAATCCCGACTCGCCACCTCGGCCGGATACTCCATCATCCCCCCATAATCCGGCTCAATCGCCACCAACACCCCACCCTCATCCAACACCCGCCTTATCTCACCAATAACCTCCGCCCAACTATCCCGTCCCACCCACAAAAAAAAACATTGCGCCCACACCAGATCAAACACCCCCCGCCGAAACGGCAACACCTCCCCCTCCCCACCAACCCGCCACGCCCCCTCAATCCCCCGCAACGCCTCCCACTGCCGATCCAACGCCACCACCTCCCCCCCACCTCGGCGCACCAACTCCTCCGTCACCGCCCCATACCCCGCCCCCAAATCCAAAATCCGTCGCCGCCGCGCAATCCCCGCCCGCCGCAACAACCGACTCCGCGCCGCCCCTAACCAATCTGCCTGCGCCCGTAACAAATCCGCTGGTGGCAACGCCCACAATCCCTTCCCCACTACCGTCCGCCACCCGCACACGCACACGCACATGCACAACCCGCACACGCACACGCGCAACCACCTCCCGAAGACCCACCCCCACTCGAACTACCACTAGACTCCGCCAACGCCTGAAACAGATCGCCCGTCGCCCGATCAATCCCACTCAGATCGATACGACCCACCGTCTCCATACCTCCCGGTAACACCGTCCCCGCTAAATCCCCCATCGTACTCTCCGCCATCCCCGCAAATGATGCCGCCACATCCTTAAACGTCACCTGCGGCTGACCACCACTTTTTCCCCCACCAACTGGACCCGAATCACTGCCAATCACCGGCCGTCCCCATCGTGGCGTATAATCATACCCCCCTCGGCGCAACACCGGCCCATAATGATCATCCATCAAAATCCACGGATAATTCTTGTCAATATGCTTCTCCCGCGCCTCTATCGCTTCTAACTTCTTCGCCTCCTCAACCGCCCGCGCCACAATCTTCTTATAATACGCCTTCGTCTCATCCAAATCGAACCCCTTCACCCGCCGCGCCACATGCTTCACAAACCAATCAAGCTCCTTCCCAAAATTCATCTTCGACACCGCCCCCCCCTGTCCCGCTTTCACCATCACATCAATAAACCAATGCTCATACGTATGCAACGCCACGCTATTCGCCTGCGCCACCTTCGCCCGCTCCTTCGCCCGCTCCTTCACATCATCAATCCGCCCCAACTGATACGCCTCCGTCACCGTCACCTGCAACGGATCCAAACTTTCCGCCACCAACACCCCTTTCTCCAATAACCCAAAAATAATCAACGTCAACACCCGTCCCAACTTCAACTCCAACAACGCCGCCGCCTCCGGCGCCGTCAACCCCCGCTTAATCCCACCCCCTTCTACCTCAGCAATCGCCGGCATATACTTCTGCTTACCCCCCATCCGCGCCAACCGAATCTCATTCCCCAACAACAACAATAACGACCCACCCAAACTAATCAACTGCCCCGCCGGATTACGCAAAATCCAATACCCCACCCCCAACGTCACCAACACAAACAATGTCAACCCCGTAAACCCTGTAATCCGATAAAACGCAATCGCCCAAATAAAGAAAATAGCTATCCCTAAAAACAACTGCACCTCTGGATTCTGCTCTAACCACAACACCAACAACTCCCACGCCGATTGCTCCACCACCCGCTCCATCCCTCTCTGGGGAAAAGAAACCCCCACCAAAAACGGCCCCGTCAACCGCCAATTCGGCTGACGCCACGAGGCCACCACATGCTCCTCAAACATAATCTTACTATCAAAATTCGTCCCCTGATGCAACACTTCATCCGGTCCTATCCCCGGTAACATATGCACCACCACCCACAAATCAGTCGCCCCCCGCACAAATTGATCACCAAACCATGTCGGCGTAATCCGAAACGAGGCTAAATCACTATCCGTCGTATCCTGATAAACCATATCCGGCATCGTAAATTCAAAATGCAATGTCCCCGTCTGCCCCCCTGGAATCGCCATCCGACCTAAATGCACCTCCACCCCCGGATCCACATACTCCGATACCCGTATATCTGTGATCGGTGTCCCATTGACACTTGCACTCATATTCCCAATATCATAATCATCCGTCGGCATCCCAATATCAACAATATCAATCGGACTCGCAAACTCCCGATTGGCAAATGTAATATCATACACCAAACGTGCCGATGCGTCCGGATTAATAAACGCCTGCAAGCGCAACTCCGGCACCTCAAAAGAATAATTCTGCGCTTGTGCACTCGGCACCAACAGCAACAAAAAGACAATCGCTAACCAGCCCCATAACCGTTTTATCATCACTTTCATCATCAACTTCCTTTATACCCCGCCACCTTGCGCCCAACCCGCCCGCTCTCGGGGACAATCAGCCGCACAAATCGCTAATCCCGGACAATCTCCACACCGTGTCGGCCCCGTCACCCGTTCCCGATAACGTTTAAACGCTTCCGCACCCCAAATCTTGTCCCAATCATCCGTTAAAATATTCCCCACACTCACCGCCGGTCCCCGCGCCGGTATCACCCGCCCATCCAATTCCACCCGCACCGCCACATCCCCCGCACACCTCGGCCCCGCCCCAATCTGCGCCTCAAGACTCAACCGCTCGTCCCGCTCCACCGGCGGTTGCCAAATATACCGCGCCTCCTGCCGCGCCGCCGCATCTTCTAACAACGTCGCCGCCTGCGCCATCCCCCCCGCCGTCAATATCTCCTCACTATCCCCCTCCGTTACCAACCCATAAATCGAAAAATTATATGTCCCCTCCGCCTGCAAACCCGTTATGATCGCCTCTAACTCAAACTCATTGCTCAACAATAACGGTATCTCCGCTACCGGACACACCTCCAGCCGAATCATGTCGCGCAAAACGGCCGTTGCCCGCTCCCAATCCCCCTCCCCCAAATACCGATCATGCTCCGCCTCCACCAACGACACATACGGCACCGTCACATGATCCACCCCCACCGCCGCTAAATCTGCCAATAACCGCCCCTGCCATAAATCTGTCGCCCGCCCTCGCACCCCCGCAATCATCCCCAAATCCTCCGCCCGCTCAATCGCCTGATACAAATGAATCCCATTCGCCTCCACCGGTGCCAAAAATGTCACATGCGGAATCCCCACCGCCCACAAACGATCCAACAACGGCCGCATCACCGCCGGCTCCCCCAACGGCACCGTCGCCTCAAACGGCGCGATCAACTGCGACGCATCCGCCGTCAACGCCCCATCATCTAAATTCAAAATCGGATAATTATCCCCCGGTTCCGATAAACGCTTGATAATCTCCTCTACCCGCTTAATATCCCCCAACATCTCCGCCACACCCCCCTGAAACCGACTCTGCAACTTGCCCAACACATCATTCTCCCCCAATCCCTCTAACAAATACTTAGCAATCAACGTCCCCGTCGGCGCTAACCGCGCCGCCGCCGCCGCATTCGCCAACAACAACCCCTGCCCATCCGCCTCCACCCGCAAATGAAACCGCGTATACGCCCCATCATTCGCCACCATATAATGATGCAAACCCACCGGCCACCCCGTCTCCGCTTGCTTCTCCCCTTGCCGCAACCGCGGCCACAAAATATCCTTTAACTTCACGCCTCGTATCCTCCACTTACATTCAATTCACAAACCTTCTCAGAACTGTCATACCTGCGTAGGCAGGTATCCACTCCTAAATTAACCTTCACCTCGACATCGTTCTCCACAAAATCCACTAACGATAATCATAAAACATTCAACATAATCCGATTATCATCCTCCCCAAACAACCCACTCGCTTCCACAAACCCCACCCGCAACCGATCACTACCCGACCGTCCTGTACCACAGCTCCCCGCACAACCATCACAACCACCCGCTACCCGCTCTCCATCCCGCGCCTCCCGCTCAATCCGACACCCACCACCACATAACGCCAAATCAGGACATTCCCAACATTTCTCCGGCAACCCCCACCCCTCCGGATCATCTTCCCGATCCCGAAAACTACGAAACAGCTCACTATCCCAAATCTCTTCCCACGGATCGTTCAAAATGTTCCCCGCCGCCACATAAAATGATTGACACGGCAAAATATCCCCATTCGGCTCAATACAAATCGAATACTCGCCCGCATTACACCGCTTCGCCCCAATCTCCAACTCCACCGGCGACATCCGACAATACTCCGTCGGCGTATACCACAAAAACCGCATCCCCTTCGCCGCCGCATGATCACGCACCCGGATTAACAACGGCGGCATCTCCACCTCCGGAATCGCATTCGGATCTGCAAAACCACCCCCACTATAAATCATCCCGTTCATCGCAAACGTCCGAATCCCCAATTCGTATAAGAAATCGATAATCTCTTCCACATGATCCATATTACACCGCATCAACGTCGTATTCGTGATCACATGCACTCGGCTCGCCACCGCGTTCTTAATCCCCTTCACCGTCTGCGTAAACGACTTCGCATTCATCACCGCATCATGCACATCCGCCCGCGATGACCCCAATGTCACCTGAATATGATTCAACCCCGCCGCCGCCAACTCCTCCATATACGGTAAATGAGCAATACGCCGCCCGTTACTATTCAACCCCACTACATGTCCCAACCCATCCGCATACTGTATCATCCGCGGCAAATCCGGATGCAATGTCGCCTCACCACCCGTAAAAATCAAATGGGGCACCCCCACTTCATGCAACTGATCAATCACCTTCTGCCACGCCTCAAACGGCATCGACCCCATATCAAACCGATCTGGCTCATTATAACAATGACTACACGCATTATTGCAGCCGTAAGTCACCGCCAAATCCGCTTTGTATGGCGCCCGCGCCCGCTGACTAAACAACGGCTTTCTCTGTAAATCATTAACCGCACAGGTCGGGCACCCCATCGTCGGCTCATGAAACCGAGCCACCATCTCATACATATTCCCCAATTCCGTCTTCATCTGCGCCAACGAACCCCGTCCATATAACCGAATCAAATGGCGCAACGCCTCCGCTTCCGGCACTTCCTCCAACGCCCAATACACCATCGCCGTCGCCGTCTCATTCAAATGGATCACATCGGTCACATCCACAAATAACGAACTAATCCCCGCCGCCTCCACCCGTAAATGAATCCGCTTCTGACCACCAGGTAATTCAATCTGATACGTATGCATCCCCTCCCCTGGCGGCGCTAATGCCCCCTGTCCTCCCCACAATACACCCAAACGCTCTTTCCAACCTAAAGACAAACGGTTGCCTAAATCCCTAATCGCTACCATTTAGGTGCCTCCTCAACTTGATATGTTGTCTGACAAAATGGACACTCCACCATAATCGCCCCCGCCTCTACCGAAATCGCCTCTTTGGGCAACGCCGCATCACATGATTGACATTTAAACGCCTTCAGTGATACATCCCCCGCCACATCAATCTGACGCACCACCGTCGCGTCCACCGGTGCCGCCTGCACATTCGCCACATAAACCAATCCCCCCGCCGCCAACAACAAGATAAGCCCCAACCCAAACCGTGTCGCCATCCCCTGTGAGCCAATCAAAAACATTAACCCCAACAACCCCAAAATGCCTGCGATGCCATACAATGCCGGTTTCATGCGCCTTCTACCTCCGACTCATTCTCTCATTTGTAAATTTAATCGCTAATCGTAATTTCTTAGCAATGGTTCAACCGCTACTATAGTAAACCGTTTCCTCTAACTCGTCAAAAAACAAAAAAAAACAGGGTATGACTGCCATCAATCATACCCTGTTCAATCTAATAACCTATCCCCCCATCAAGAATCAGCCTTTACTCCTCCCCAGGCCGATACTCACTCGACAAATGGTCACGCACCGCATCTTCCGTAAACCACACCCGCTTCAACTCCTGTGCCGCAAACAACGGCGCTTGATCCGCATAATGTGGCGAACGTGCATGCATCGTCGAACTACCATACTGATGAACACTATACGATGTCACTTCACCATCTTCATCCCAGTTCGCCATTAAGATGTAACTATCACCAACTGTCGCTTTTACTTTGTCATCTGTTGGTTTAAAATCACCATAAATAGCATGTAACAAATCGGGGCCACCACCTAACGGCAGATTCACATCACCCCGGACCAAACGGTTGACTTCGCCCCAAGGAACGCTAACGCTATTATAATTATAGCTCAACCACTCGGCCGCCTGCTGGAACGAACTCCGAATCAACGGCTCCGGCAAATGACCACCAACCAACTCAGACGCGTTCATCTCCACACCAGGTGCCTTATTCAAGAAATAAAACGTCATAATCGCCAACGTCGCCCCTTCACTCTCCGCCGTTACTGTGTAATCCCACTCCGCCAAAATATCACGCGCTTGCCCCGTGATACTCGAACCACCATTAACCGCTTCAACAATATAGTCGACAGCATGACGCACATCAGAATCTTCGGCATAAGTCGTGTCAAATTTGTAAGCCACAAACTCTTCCCACTCAATTACACTATCATTACCAAACAACTCCAACGCCCGCAACGCCCGATTAGACATCGTCGTCTCAATCCCTAACGAAGCGGCATAATTATCCGCATTCGGATTGCCCGGACCAGTTGTTGTTTGGTATGGTGAACTATTCGCGTTTTGGATAAAGCCCGATGGCGGATTAAACACTTGTGGCAATTGGTTAAACGGTACATAACCTTGCCACATCGTCGCCGAACTATTGCCCGGCACCACACCAGCCCAATCATATCCATCAACCCGAATCGGCAACATCCCATTATAAGCATAGAACACATTCCCCTCACCATCAGCATAACCAACGTTAAACATCGGCAAGGCCCCTTCAGACATAGCACTATACCATTCAGTAAAGTTTTCCGCCTTATTCATATGGTAGAACTGTTCAACAATCCCTCCATCACCCATACCAGCGTAAGCGAATGAGTACGTGCCACCTGGACGGCGAATCGTGGGCCCATAAACGGACCACAAAACCTCTTCAGCCACACCCAAGGCGAACCGTTCCTCGACTTTGACATCAATTTCCGCTTCACGCACTTCCAGATTACGCCATTCCCCATCAAACATATATTGATTAGGATTATCTGGGTTGATCTCTAACTCATAAATATCAACCAAATCAGGATTGTTAACCGTAAATGACCACCCTAAATGCTCATTATGCCCCACAACAATAAATGGGGAACCAGGCAAAACACCCCCAACCGCATTCCAGCCATCTTCACTATGTACATGGGCTTCATACCACGTTACCGGTCCTGACCAAGGCTGATGCGAATTCACCGCCAAAAATGTGCTCCCATTTTCAGCCCGATTAGGGCCCACGGCAAACACATTAGACCCATACAAGCCCGTTTCACCCGGATAATAACCATGATCACCACCTTCAGCCTCAGCTTCACTGTGCCCCATTGGTAAATCATCCTCAAAAATACGTATCACTTCACGATCAAGACCAAAAAAGAATGGTACGCGATGCATAAACCCTTGTAACACATCCACACCCGTTGCTGGGAATAAACCTGCTACCGTTTCAGTTTGATGCCGCGCCGCATAATAGTTAATCCCATCCGCATACGCATCCAAAACAGCACGCGTCTCGGCCGACAACGCATCATACTCACGCTGTGCCTGTTCTGGTAAACGCAATAACTGCACCAAATAATCATTTGGCGCCATCTCTTCACCATAAACAGCCGCTAATTGACCGCGCGCCGCTACCATCGTATCTTGTATCGTCGCGAAATCATCTTCAGCATGAGCATAAGCCAAGCCGAACGCTGCATCCGCATCCGTATCACCATAAATATGGGGGACACCCCACTCATCTCGCAAAATGCGCACATCGTACTCTTCCCCTATCGATCTTAAACGATCAAGGTCATCACGCTGCGGGAGATTCAGATAGACGATAATTAACAAAATCAATCCAATCAAAACACCTAGTCGGTTCTCTTTCAAAAATTGCCATAAAAAAGTCATATTTTACTACACCGCTACTCTTCTTATTTGACGCAACTGTCGATGCGCCTGAATGTTGTTTAAAAAGGCATAACGGATATTCTGATCCGTTATTTTACTCGCCTGCTCCTCCAACCAACTGCGCGCTTGGAGCAAAACTTGCTCAGCCCGCGAATCTTCTAATGCTTCTAACACTTGATAACAATGCAAATAAACTGCACCTACAGCCTCGATACCTTGGCCTCCTTTATTATCCAAAAAATCTAAAACTTGATCAACCTCTTCTTTAGCTCGGTCTAATTTTTCTACATGCCACAACGCTGCCGCCATATCCGCTCGTGTTTCCATCTGCAAACCTGGCCTATCCGCTTCAACACGCATCGTTAACGCTTGTTCAAAATAATCTAATGCTTGCGTCCAATTACTTTGAATTGCTTCTGTCCGTCCTAAATTCGACAAAGCTTGGGCATGGCTTTGACGATGCCCCAACTCTTCAGCAATTTCAATCGCATTATGACTATATTCAACAGCTTGTTCATAATCATCTAAATAATACGAAATTTGACCTAAGCTAGCATAAACAGCTGCCAAACCTTGGCGGTTACCCGCCTCTTTACTCGCCCTCACCGCTTGAACATAATAAGTTAATGCTTGTGAGTAAGCCCCTACCGTCCGTAACGACTCACCCAAATTACCCAATGCATTCCCTTCTTGTCGTCGAGCACCGATTGAACGGTTAATACTCAACGCTTTTTCATAAGAAATCAAAGCCTCTGAATAATCGCCAGTAAACATCGATACATTACCTAAATTATTTAAGGTTGATGCCATTCCATACCGATCATTAACTGACTCACTAGCCTCTAACGCTTGTGTAAACTTAGCCCGCGCCAACTCCAAATCACCACTAATCGCCGCCACAATCCCCAAATTCCGCAAAACACTCGCTCGCAACGCCGGCCACTCCGCCATCAATTCTAATGCGGCATCTAAATATTCACGTGCCTCATCCATCTTACTCTGTCGCCAAGAAACCCCACCCCAACGTAAATAACCCCACCCCTCCCCTTTCCGATCCTTTAACTTCTTGGCTAAACCGATAATCTTTTCCGCAACCTGCATCACTTCATCAAAACGACCTGTCGCTTCCCCATGGGCCGCATCCTCTAACATTACTTCTAAACGTTTACCATCATCATTCAACGCATCAGCTAAATCACGTAGCACCTCAATATCTTGCCATTGTTCGTCACGGGCACTGCGCAAATCATTAATCTTTTCCCGTGCCAACACCAAATCATAACAACCAGACAAATCAGTATACGGCATCAAATTCAGAGCCCGATTATAATATGAAATCGCCTCTGCGTGCGCAAATTGCTCCGACGCCAAATCACCCGCCAGCCGTGAATAATACCGCTCCTTATCCTTATCCTCGGCCTGCCGATAATGATACACAAGCAAACTATAATAGGGCGCTAACTGATAATCAATCTCCCCCTCGGCCACCTCACTATTCGCATACTGCTGCTGATACCACTCCGCCAAAATCAAATGCAAATATTGCCTCTGCGCAAATAACATCGTCTCATACGCCACTTCCTGCGTAATAATATGCTTAAACACATACGTGTCATCCGGCTCCAACGTCTCTAAATAAAGCAAATCCTGCGACACCAACTCATCTAAACGCCGCCGCAACTCATCCGGCTGTGTCGGCATAAATTGCGCCAACGCATACTGTAGCGGCGTATACATAAACGTCCGCCCAATCACTGCCGCTACCTTTAATAATAACTGCTTTTCCGGCGGCAACCGATCAATACGTGCCAAAATCAATCCCCGCAATGTACTCGGCACCACCTGCCCCATCTCCTCCAAACTCCCCTGCACCCGATACCGCGTCGTCATTTTCCCATCCACCAACATCACCAACCGTTGAATCACCCCCTCCTCCCGCAAACTAATCACCAACTCCTTCGCAAATAACGGGTTACCCCCCGCCCGTTTTTGCACCAAGGTGACCAACTCATCCGGCAACCCCTCTTCATCCGTCTCCAATTGCGTCGCAATCAAACTAACGATCTCTCGCGCCGCTAAATTGTCCAATGTAATCGACCGACAATGCTCTAACTCCAACAACATATTGGCAAATTTGAAACCAGGATTACTTTCCGAAATCGGCCTAGCCACCACCAACATCAATAACGGATGCTCGCTTGCCTGCAAACTGCGTGCTACCTGCACCGACAAATCCCATGATAACGTATCAAACCAATGCGCATCTTCTAAGACCAACACCAACGGCCGTTCACTCGCCCACGCCCGCATCAACGCAATCACCAACAAAACCAAACTCTGTTGCCGCAAATCTGGCGTCAACTGACCCGTTAACGTATTCTCTTCAATCCCCAAATTTAAAATATCATTTAATAACGGCAACCTTTGCATCTGCTCCGGTGCCACTTCCTGCACCCAACGCACCACCCGATCCCGCCGCTCATCCACCGACCCAATCTCCTCAATATCAAAGTAAGAGTTCATAATATCCCGCCACGCCCGATATGGCTTTTGTTGCTCAATACTTTGCCCCGCACCCAATAACCCCGCTACCCCCTTTTCCGGCACCAACCGATTGAATTCCGTTACCAACCGAGATTTCCCAATCCCTGTCTCCCCAATCAAGAAAACAACCGCGCTTTGACCAAGCTTCACATTATCCAACGCTTCCCCTAAATGCGCATACTCGATTTGACGCCCCACCATCACATCGTGACGGGCGGATAACGGCCGTTCCACCACCTGCTTCACCGGCTGATACACCCGAATCAACCCCGCCTTCCCCTTAACCCGAACCGGCGGTAATGCCTCAAAGGTCCACGCCGACCGCGCCGCATGATACAAATCATAATCACAAAAAACAGTCCCCGGATCCGCCGCATCCATCAACCGCGCCGCTAAATTCACCTTATCCCCCAAAACACCATATGTCCGCCGTACATCACTTCCATACGCCCCCGACCGCGTTGGCCCCCACGTCACCCCAATCTGAATATTCTTGATAAAACTCAACTCTGGTGGCAACTGCTGTAAATCCAACGCCGCTGCCGCCGCCCGAATCGCATCATCATCATGCGCCACCGGCGCCCCAAACGTCGCATAACAATAACTTCCCTTATCCCCCACGATGACCTGCAACATCGAGCCATCATATTGACCTATCACATTTTGTACCCAACGAATATACTGATCCAATTTCCGATCCGCATCCGCATCCGTCTCATACTCAATCCCATCAAACTTCATAAACATAACCGCTACCGGTCGCAACTCCCCCAAAAATTGCCCTCGGCCCGTCTGCAAACGACGATAAACCGCCGGCAACACCCACCTCTGCGCCACCTCTTCCGGCAACGTCGGTACATCCACCCATGGAGTCTCCGGTGCCGGCGTCTTCAATTCGCCCACCACCGCCCAACGCAACATCTGTGACTCATCATCCGCCATCGCTTCCCGCCACTCCGCCACCACCACATCATCCCCTAAATATTTGATAATCTCTTCAGATACAACCACTTCCCCCCGCTGTGCCTGCCGCTCAGCCATATCCATATACACCAACGTCTGGCCCACAATAATGTCCATCCGCTGAATGTCTGGATCCCCCACAATAAACCGCCGTACCCGTCCCGTCACCGCCGCCACCTTCAATGTTAACGGCACTTGATCATCACCACGACTAGCCCGCACATTAGCCATCACTTTTTGCAACCCAAATCCACAGGTCAACGCTCGCCGCCCTTCATCTCCCATAAACCAACAAACTATCGCATCACCAGCAAAACCGATAACACTGCCACTGTAGGCGTGAACGGCCGTTACCAAACCCCCATACACCTCATTCAAAATAACGGTCAACTCCTCCGCCCCACGATTTGGCCCCAGCTCCTGCGTCAACGATTCCGTTAATGGCGTAAAACCCGAAATATCTGCCACCAACACAGCACCATACCCCCGCTCCGGAAGGGACCGGTTCTCTGCTACTGCCTGCCGCCGATCAATGGGAATGTAGGCGCTAAAAGCGTCCATAAAAGAATCGTTCCTTAATTATTGATGCGTGCTTACGATGATAACAGTTTTTGTGACTTTACCCAACCAAACCGATTGTGGCTACAACCAACCGACTTTTGCCACTACTTTACCACCTTATCCTTAAATGACGATGGTCACATTGTACCATAGCCAACAATTTATCCCAATTTCTCCCCCCCCAATTTGTTTAATTTGCCTACATATTGCTCTAATTTACACTAATCCGCAACGTATAATTACCTGTTGCCCCTTCAAACCCACTGACAACAATTCCGTACGCCTCTGTTCGATCCAATGTAAGGGTCACTGTCTCTGTCCCAAAACTCGCATCCACAGGCGCATCTAAAACAGAAACAAAACCAGGCACCAACAAATCAACCACCACATCAAGCCCATCTTCAGGCACAACTTCAATCGTAATCGTCTCCCCCTCGAACCCTTTAAACAGCCACAAAGAAGCACCTAACTCTCTCGTACTACCAACCGCCTCTTCTGTGCCGGCAAAGTAACTATCCCCCAAAATCCCCTCTAAAAATATACCGTCTGTTGACCAAAACAACATATCATCATCTGTCACCGGCCGCGTATCAACCACAACTTCTCCCTCGCCCAACCCTGAACCCTCACCATCTAAATCAAAAGCCCGGATATCATAACGACCACCCGCCCCATCAAAGCCACGCACCTCAATCCGATACGTCCCCGCCTCGGCCAAAAACAACCCCAAAATCTCCTCCGCACCCACCGCCATATCCACCGGCCCATCCTCAAACACAGATTGACCCGCACTATTCTGCACATCTACCACCACATCAAATCCATCCTCCGGCGTCACAAAAATATTGTACGTATGACTCCCTGGATTCTCAAACTGCCAAAATGTCGCCCCACCCGCATCAACCACCGCCGTCCCCGTCGCAATATCGGCCAACGGCGTATCAAACAGGAACACATTCGCCGGCAAATCATCCCCCACAACCTCTTCATCACCCGTTAACTCCACAAGAATAATCGTATACCCACCCGCCATCCCATTAAAGCCACTCACCTCAATCTGATACGTCCCCGCCTCGGCCAACGCCAACCCCAAAATCTCCTCCGTCCCCGTTGTCATATCCACCGGCCCATCCTCAAACACAGATTGACCCGCACTATTCTGCACATCCACCACCGCATCAAACCCATCGATCAAAGGCTCAACAAAAATGTTATAACTCCGATTCCCCGGATTCTCAAACTGCCAAAACGTCGTCCCATTCTCCTCCACCTCACCAATCCCCCCCGGCCCAATCGTCAAATCACCATCAAACACAAAAACATTGTCCGAGGCCCCTGTCGGGGCAACACTCACCGGCGTCTCCGTTACTACCGGTGGCAATGTAGCCTCTCCCTCACCAGGCACGGGCATCGTCTCCCGTACCGTCAAAACCTCCGCCGTCGGCTTCTGCACCGGACTACCTAAAGTTGGTGTCGCCACCTCCGCCACCTCATCCCCACCATCATCACCCCCACAAGCAACCAACACCAACAAAACCAACAACACACACCATTTCTGCTTCATCACCTATCGCTCCTACTTAATTTTCTTCGGCCGTCAACGGATGATCTGGATGAGCCGCCTTGACCCGATCGTAAATACGTTTCGCCCCTTCCACATCGCCCTCCGCTTCTAATGCCTGCGCCGCTAACACCGCATCATCCGGCTTCATCCCCTCGGCCGTCATCTTCTCCATTAACATATAACAAAACGCTTTATAACCAATCTTCGACCCCATCTCCTTCACAATCGCCCGCAAATCATCAGCCGTCTCCGCCTGCTCAATCCGCGTTTGTGCTAACTGCAACTGCTCATAGGGAGCCATTGGTGAATACGGTTTTTTCGGCATAATACTTACTCCTTATATTTCATTTTTAATACCTGACCATTGTATCGAAACCAACCCACTTTGGCTAGTCCTACACCCGCCCCAAAACTTATCCCCCATCCTCTACCTCATGCGCCGCATACAAACCCACCAACCGCGCCATAATAATCGTCAAATACAACACCCCCACAATCGCTTGCACACTCACCAACGACCGCGCCCACATCGATTGCGGCAAAATATCCCCATACCCCAACGTCGTTAACGTCACATAACTATAATAAACAAACGTCTGCCACGGGAAAACATCCGGCGTCCCCCGCACCCCATCAATAAAGGCGTGCTCCCCCGTCCATGTAAACGTCACCGTCTCCAACAAACCGTACAACGGCACAAAAATCCCCCCCAACAAAAAATAAACCGTCGACGCCGCCACAATCACATCCCGATTCACCCGCTCCGTACTAAAAATAAAAATCAACAACACCCGCACCACCATCATCTGAAACAAAGCAATCACCACATACCCCGCCAACAACGCCCACGTCGCCGTCGGATAAAACGCATAAACCCCACCCGCAATCCCCCACGCCACCCCCAACGCCACCAACAACCGATTATGCCCCGGCGAATCCTGCGCCACCAACCCCCCCGCCACCACCAACGTCATATACAACACCTGATACAGCAATATCCATACCAAATTCCCCCCCTCCGTAACCGGATAAATCGTCTGCACCAAAAACACCAACCCAAACAGATAAATAACCCGCCCCCGCACATACCCATCGTCCCGTTCATTCATACACACACCTACTCTCTAATAAACCCATCACGCACACACCGAAAACCAATATCGTCACTAGACCCAAAAGGCGCTAACGTATCACGTGCCGCACCCCGTGCATCTTCCACAATTGCCAACCACGATCCACCATGCAATACTTTCACATCTCCCGAAGCAGGTCCTTCAGGATTATCATAAACCTCTCTCATATAATAATCAGCCGCATACCAATCATTTGTCCATTCCCAAACATTCCCTCCCATATCTAACGCTCCATAAGGGCTACTACCTTCTGGGAAAATCCCTACCGGAGCACTCCGTACCTGCCCATCATCCCTACTCACATCAGACCAATTTGATCGGCAATTACTATCGCAATAATTTAAACGCCGCCCAGCAAATGCATTCCCCCACGGCCATACCCGCCCATCTTCTCCCCGCGCCCCTTTCTCCCACTCGGCCTCCGTCGGCAATCTGCCCCCCGCCCATTCACAATAAGCATCAGCATCATACCATGATACATGTACCACCGGATAATTTCCCCGCCCCACAATACCGCTTCCTACCCCCTCAGGACTATCCCAAAAAGCACCAGTAACTTGTCCCCACCCTTCACCATCAAACGCAAAAATATTAGAATAACCATACCCTTCAGCCGTTGTTTCGTAATCGTTACTCGCCACAAAATCCGCAAACATCCTGTTAGTCACTTCCGTTTGATCTAACCAATACCCATCAACATAGACCAAATGCATGGGCGCCTCATCTTCAAGACCACTCACATCACTTCCCATCATAAATTCTCCAGCCGGCACCCAAACAGTTGCTACTTCTTGTCCCGTAGGCAACGTGAAATAACGTACTTCACCAGCTACAGGTTCTGCCTCGGCCGTCGCCGTCGCCGCCACCGTCGCCTTCTCAACAACCAATTCAATCGTTGTTATCGCCTCGAACGTTGCCCGCCTCTCCTCCTCCAAAGCCGATTGACTCCTTAATGTCGCCACAATCTCCTCAATCCCATCACCTTCCTCACCATCACCGCCACCACCCAGCATCTGCCCAATATACAAACCAGTGACAATGACAATGGTCAAGGCCATCATACCCCACCATCCCCTCCTCGGACCCCGCTTCTCTTGCTCAACCAATACCTCTTTCCCTCTCATACG
Source organism: Anaerolineae bacterium (assembly GCA_035459145.1). Classification (GTDB taxonomy): domain Bacteria; phylum Chloroflexota; class Anaerolineae; order Promineifilales; family Promineifilaceae; genus DATHYN01. The sequence goes on from DATHYN010000164.1 coordinate 25,407, forward strand.
ATCCCGTTCCCCTAAATCAACCGTCTCTGGCGCACTCACGACTCCTCCCGCTTGCTCCGCCATTCTTCCCCGACTTCCATCCGCCTCTTCAACCGCTCGTCGCAAGGCCACGGCCAACTCAGTAGCCGTCTGCCACCTCTCTTCCCGTCGCTTGGCCAACCCCTTAGCCACCACCAATGCCACCTGCTCATTCACCCCAACCAACTTAGGTGCTGGCTCGGTAATATGCTTCGTTAAGTAACCAACCGCTGTGTTGGCTTCAAACGGCCGTTCGCCCGCCAACATCTCATACACCATCACCGCTAAACTATACACATCTGAGCGCCCATCCAAATCCTCCCCCCGACACTGCTCCGGACTCATATATGCCGGTGTCCCTACCAATCCTTCCGTAATCGTTGTCCCCTCGGCCAATTTAGCAATCCCAAAATCAGCCAATTGCCCCTTGCCCCACTCATCAAACAATACATTTGCTGGCTTCAAATCCCGATGAATCACGCCCCGACTATGGGCAACATCTAAGCCCCCAGCCAATCGCTCTACCAATGAAACCAACTCACTTATCGCTATCGTTCCCTGATCAAGCCGCTCACGCAGCGAGCCCCTACTCATATAACGCATCACTAAAAACGGCCGTTCGCCACCCCCATAATCATACACCGGCACAATCCCATCATGCTCCAATAAAGCAATAACCTTCGCCTCTTTATCAAACCGTTTCCGAAACTCTTCCGCCCGCCCCGCTGTCATGCCCGCCAATGACGGCAATACCTTAACCGCCACCCGCCGCCCAAATTTCGGATCAACCCCCTCATAAACCTCGGCCATACCCCCTTCACCCAACTTTCGCTTCAATACATAACGGTCAATCTTATCCATCTATTCATTCCCCATTCTCAAATACAACGACCAAGCCCACCGACCTCTTGCAAATCGAATCCTTCCCCCAAAACTACCTACAAACAGCATTCATATCGATAAACCTTGCCGAAAAATAGCCTCAAACCCATAATTTTATTATCCCCCATCCAACCACAACGACGCAAACCCAAATACCATCCCCAACATACCGGCGAGGCATCGTGCGCCTCACCTCCCTAAAAACGTCAACACCCCCCTCGCACGATAGCTTGCCCTGAGCTTGTCAAACGGGCCTCGCTCCCCTAACCCCACCTCTCGCCATCCCATCCCCTCGGCCTCCCGCCCTCTCCCATCCCCATCCCCCGCCCCCGCGCCAGCCCAACGTAACGGCGAGGCATCGTGCGCCTAACATTCCTAAAAACGTCATACCTTCTCTCGCACGATGCCTCGCTCCCCTAACCTTCCTCCCGTCTTCTATCCCCTCGGCCTCCCGCCCTCTCCCTCCCATCCCTCCGCCCTCCGCGCCAGCCCCAACGTAACGGCGAGGCATTCGGCGCTAAACCCCTCTAAAAACTTCGACACCTACTCTCGCCGAATGCCTCGCTCCTCTAACCTCACCTCTCGCCATACCTCCCCTCGGCCTCCTGCCCCCTCCCATC
>DATHYN010000165.1:0-7520 GCA_035459145.1 Anaerolineae bacterium
ATACTCTTAGATCCCTCCACTCCGTTTGCCCTTTTTGTGACTTGGAATGTATTGGTTAGTCAAAAAGCGGGCAAACTCCGGTCGGGAAGGGTTTTTCGAGGTGGGGATTTGATAGTTAGAATGAGTATGCGATTGCCCTGATAGTAGAATTGATGGGGGGATTATGATAAGATATAGGCATGGATAAAAATGTGATAGCAGTATCCGACAGTGATGACAAACAATTTAATTTAAAAGGGGTGGTAGCGTTGGTGACCGGGGCTAGTCGTGGTATTGGGCGGGGGATTGCGATTGGTTTGGGGGAGGCGGGGGCGACGGTGTATGTGACGGGGCGGACGGAGGTGGAGGGGCAGGCGGTGATGGATGTGCCGGGGACGATTCATCAGACGGCGGCGGAGGTAACGGCCGCGGGAGGGCAAGGTGTGGCGTTGCGTTGTGATCATCGGCGTGATGCGGATGTTAGGAAAGTATTTGCGCGGATTCAGGAGGAGCAGGGGGTGTTAGATGTTTTGATTAATAATGTTTGGGGTGGGTTTGAGGACCGGATCGATGAGCATGGGGAGTATACGTGGCCAAATCCGTTTTGGGAACAGCCATTGTGGCGGTGGGAGTCGATGTTTCAGGCAGGGGTGCGGGCGCATTATGTGGCCAGTTCGTTAGCGGTGCCATTGATGTTAGGGCAGAAATCGGGGGTGATTGTGCATATTTCGGATGGAGGGCTGGGGTGGCGGCGGCATAATTTGATGTATGATTTAGCGAAGGGGGCGACGGATTTGATGGCGCGGGAGATGGCGCAGGAGTTGCGGGGGGAGGGGATTGCGGTGGTGGCGTTGCATCCGGGGGCGGTGCGGACGGAGTTGGTGATGAAGGAAGGGCGGCGCCAAGGGCGTGATACAGGTGTTGAGCCGGTGGTGGTGGGGCGATTGGTGGCGGCCTTGGTAGCGGACGAGCAGATTATGGGTTTATCGGGACAGGTGTTAACAGCGCGGGAGTTGGGGGTGGGTTATGGTTTTGGGGCAGTTTTTGAGGGGGAGGATGATTAGGATAGAGGTGATAATTGTCATATGGGGAAGGTGAGGTAAGATAGATGACGCTGGGGATAGTGGGTGGTATGATAGGGGGATAGTGGGTGACCGAGTAAATTGTAATATCGATTAATAGTGATAAAAAGGTAGGCGTGGTGATGAGCGAGGCGATTGTTGTTAAGAATTTGGTTTATCGGTACGGCGAGCTAACGGCGGTTAATGATATCTCATTTAATGTAGGGCGGGGGGAGGTTTTAGGCTTTTTAGGGCCGAATGGGGCGGGTAAATCGACGACGATTAAGATGTTGACGGGGCAGATGCGGCCGCATGAAGGGGAAGCGATATTATTGGGGATGGATATTACGAAGCAGACGAAGCAGGTACAGGCACAGATTGGGGTATCGTTTGAGGCGACGAATTTATATGAGCAGATGAGTGGGGTTGAGAATTTGAAGTTGTTTGCACGTTTGTTTGGGGTGAAGGATTTTAAGGCGGAGGCGTTGTTAGAGCGGGTGGGGTTGGCCGAGCGGGGGCGGGATAAGGTGGAGAGGTATTCGAAGGGGATGAAGCAGAGATTGATGGTGGCACGGTCGTTGGTTAATCGGCCCCAGATTTTGTTTTTGGACGAGCCGACGGAGGGATTAGATCCGACATCGGCGGCGGCGATTCGGCGGATTGTGGAGGAGGAGCGGGAGCGGGGGGCGACGATTTTTTTGACGACGCATGATATGTTAGAGGCGGATAAGTTAGCGGATCGGGTGGCATTTATTAATCAGGGGAAGATTGTGGCGTTGGATCGACCGGCGGTATTGAAGCAGGCGTATGGGCAGAGGAAGGTGTTGGTGGAGGTGTTGACGGCCGAGGGGGAGACGGAGAAGCGGGAGATAACGTTGGATGAGGCGGATACACCAGCGCAGATGGAGAAGTTGTTTGCGAATGAGAAGGTGGTGACGGTGCATAGTGAAGAGGCGACTTTGGAAGACATTTTTATTGAGATTACGGGACGGAGGTTGGTGGGATGAGTTTAGATTTAATTTGGACATTGGTGTGTAAGGATATTGTACTTTATTTTCGGAACCCGTTTTTTGCGTTTGTGACGGTGATAGGGGTGGTGGCGTATGTAGCGATTTATTTTGTGATGCCGGATAGCGTGGATGAGCGGTTAGATATCGGGTTGTATGGACCCTCTTTGCCAGCGGCGTTGGCGGCGGAGTTTGAAGAGGGGGGGATTGTGTTTCATCGGAAAGAGAGCACGCGTGATTTACGGCAGGGGATTGTGTCTGATGAGTATGAGGTGGGGGTGTTTTGGCCGGATTTGGGGGCAGCGGTGGCGAATGATGAGCCGGTGGTGGTGGAGTTGATTTTTGCCAATGATTTTCCGACGGATATGCGGGAGGCGTATCAGTTGATGTTTCAGGAGATTGCGTTGGGGGTGTTGGGGCAGCCATTATTGATTGAGGCGACGGAGGAGGTGTTGGGGCCAGATATGGCGGGACAGCAGATTCCGTTGCGGGAGAGGTTGGTGCCATTAATGGTGATTTTTATTTTGATGACGGAGATGTTGGGGGTGGCGAGTTTGATTAGTGGGGAGGTGGAGGCGGGGACGATTCGGGCGTTATTGGTTACGCCGTTGCGGGTAGAGGGTTTTTTTGTGGCCAAGGCAGTTATGTCGGTGGGGTTGGCGTTTGGGCAAGCGATGATTATTTTGGTGGCGGTGGGGGGGGTGGGCGAACGGCCGTTGCCCTTAATTGCGACTATTTTATGTGGCGCGATATTGGTGACAGGGATCGGTTTTATGGTGGGGTCGGTGGCGCGGGATATGATGTCGGTGATGGCGTGGGGGATGGTGTTTATGATTGTGTTGTCGATACCGTTAACGACATTGTTAATGCCGGGGTTGTTGGGGCCGTGGATTCAGGTTTTGCCGACCTATTATTTGGCGGATACGATGCATCAGTTGAGTAATTTTGAGGCGGGTTGGTCGGATGTTAGTGGCAATTTGTTGATTTTGTTGGTTTATTCGGTTGTTTTCTTAGGGGTGGGTATGGTTGCGTTGCGGAGGAAATTCCAATGAGTGTACGTATGGTGTTGGTGCTATTGCGGAAAGAGTTGATTGATGGGCCGAAGAGTTTTATGTTTATTTTGGCGGTGGTGTTGCCATTAATTTTGACGTTGTTGTTGTCGGCGGGGGATTTGTTTGATGGGAAGGGGGGATTGGGGGTGGTGGCGGCCGAGGATTCACAATTTTTGGCGTTGGCTCAGGAGGTGGCATCGATTGATGTAGTGACTTATGCGGATGAGGCAAGTTTACGGGCGGCGGTAGAGCGGGGAGAAGTGGATTTGGGTATTGTGGTGCCGGCGGGACTGGAAGAGATGTTGGCGAGTGGGGAGATGGGGCGTTTGGAGGCGTATATTTGGGGCGAGAGTTTGTTGAAGCATCGGTTATTGTTAGGAACGACGTTGGTGACGTTGTTGCGGGAGTTGGCGGGGCAGGAGATTCCGGTGGATATACGGACGACGACGGTGGGGACGGCGGTAGAAGTGCCATTGGAGGAGCGGTTATTGCCGGTGGTGGTTTTGATTTCGATTTTGTTTGGGAGTTTGATGGTGACGGCGACGTCGGTGGTGGAGGAGAAGTTGAAGGGGACGTTGCGGGCGTTGACGGTAACGCCGGCGACGTGGGGGGATGTGTTGATGGCGAAGGGGGTGATGGGGGTGTTGGTGAGTGTGGTGATGGCGATTGTGGTGTTGGTGTTGAATGGGGGGTGGGGAGAACGGCCGTTTTTGTTGCTGTTAACATTGGTATCGGGGGCGGTGGGGTCGGCGACGTTTGGGGTGTTGTTGGGATTGTGGGCGAAGGATGTGAATTCGTTGTTTGCGACGATTAAGTCGTTGGGGCTTTTTCTGTATGCGCCGGCGTTTATTTACTTTTTCCCGAGTTGGCCGCAATGGTTGGGGCGGGTTTTTCCGACGTATTATATTTTGGAGCCGGTGATTGCGGTGAGTCAGCGGGGTGAGGGGTTAGGGGGTGTGGTGGCCGAGTTGGGGGTGATGGTGGTGATGGTTTTAGGGTTGTGGTGGGGGATTGGTCAAGTTGTCGAGCGGGAGAAGGTGGGGCATTGATAATTGGTAATGGGTAATGATTAATGATTAATTGATTCTATTAGGTGGCCGAGGGGGCAAAACCAAAATATCTCTTGTATTCTCGGCTGAACTGGCTAGGGCTGTTATAGCCAACCAAATAGCCTGCTTCGCTAGCAGTTTTACCTTCTTTGATTAGTTTTTGAGCCTCGTATAACTTCACAGATTTAGCATACTGCAATGGTGATTGGTGCATCACACTTCTAAAGTTTTCGTAAAATGTGGTTTGTCCCATATGAACCATTTCCGCCAATTGTTCGACAGATATCGATTTATTTAGGTTTTGATGGATGTAGTCAACTGCTTTTGATATGCGCTGAATTTCACCTCTTTGTTGTAAAAGAAAGCGTAATTCATTGCCACGTTTATCACCTAGAAGCCGATAGTAAATCTCGTCCACAATCGAATCGGCTAACATGGCTGTATCTCTGGGGTTGGCGACTAAATTAAAAAGTCGGATGAAGGGATCGAGTAAATGATCTGTTAAGGGGATAGAAAAGATGCTGGAGGGGTTGATAGAATCGGGTTTGGGGATAGCGCCATCAAGGCGATCTAGCCGTGCCAAGACGTCGAGCATCCGACCCATATCGATAGCTACGCCAGCCGCTAGAAATGGCTTTTCGGGGGTGATGTCAGCTACTTCGGTTTTGAGCGCTAGGGGATAAAATAGAACCAAGACATTCCCTGGGTTGAAATCATATCTTTTATTCCCGGCAAAATAGGTTTTTCTGCCTTGCCCTACAATTAAGATCATAGGTTGGTCGAGCGTACAACTCTTATTTTTAACTGTTGAGTATTTCATCGTACCAAAATTATGTATACCGATCAGGTTTAAGCCCTCTTGAGGAGAATATTGTTCCATAAGGTTCACGAATTGGTTGAATTTATTTTGTTGATAGGTCATATTTTTGTCCTCCGCTTAATTTTGTTATAAATTTTACCCTATAAGTTGACTAAAATCTCGTGTTTCCGTAGGATTGTGCAACTGTTACGCAGATATATGTATTTATTTCTTCAAGTTTATATTATATTATATATTGTACAAACTGTTTGCTTGATAAATGGGGTAATTTGAAAGGGGAGCTTTTAGATATTGTAAGATTAAAAGTGAAAACAGCTCTTAGTGGGCTGTAAAGAAAAGGAGAAGTTAGTTTATGTCAACTACAAGCCGAGAGATTCATTTAGTAAGTCGTCCTGTTGGTGAGCCCGAAAGTGAGAATTTTGCGGTGGTGACGGTGGAGATTGATGACCCGAGTGATGGTCAACTGTTGGTGAAGAATTTATATATGTCGGTTGATCCGTATATGCGGGGACGGATGATTGATCGTAAGAGTTATGTGCCGCCATTTGGGTTAAATGAGCCGATGACAGGGGGGTGTGTGGGTGAGGTGGTGGCCTCAAAAAATGATGATTTTAGTGTGGGTGAGTATGTGTTGGGATTTAATAGTTGGCGCGAGTATTATTTATCAGATGGTCAGGGGCTGAATAAAGTTGATGGGGAGATGTTGCCACTCTCAACTTATTTAGGGGTGGCGGGGATGACTGGTCAGACGGCTTACTGGGGTTTGCTGGACATTGGTCAGCCAAAAGAAGGGGAAACGGTATTTGTCTCATCGGCGGCGGGGGCAGTTGGTTCGATTGTGTGCCAAATTGCGAAATTGAAGGGATGTACGGTGATTGGGAGTGCGGGCTCGGCCGAAAAAGTGGCATGGTTAAAAGAGGAGATTGGGGTTGACCATGCATTTAATTACAAAGAGGTGGAAAGTGTGGGGCAAGCGTTGCGTGATGTTGCGCCTAAGGGGATCGATATTTACTTTGAAAATGTGGGTGGTGACCATCTTGAAGGGGCATTGGCCAATATGCGGCCGAATGGGCGTATTCCGATGTGTGGCATGATTTCTCAGTATAATGCGACGGAGCCGGTACCGGGGCCGACTAACTTAGCTAATATTATTGGTTTGCGACTCTTGCTTAAAGGGTTTATCGTGAGTGATTATATGCCCCGCTCGGCCGAATTTTACGCCGACATGGCTCAATGGTTACGCTCAGGCCAAATCAAATATGAACAAACGATTGTTGAAGGTATTGAGTCTGCGCCGGATGCCTTTATGGATTTGTTTACAGGGGAGAATATGGGTAAGGTGCTGGTTAAATTGTAGATTAATATAAATAAAGAAGGGAGAATTTGATTAAATTCTCCCTTCTTTATTCTTTATTCTAGGTTAATGTAGAGTGTAACATAAGTAATCTAGAGTGGGATGTTCTACATGCTGTTAGATTATAAGTGGATTCCCGCGTGCGCGAGAATGACAGCGTTCTGGGTTACTTAGGTTACAGTGTAATTAGTTTGTAATGGCGAAGTCAAACTCGCCCGCTTCTTGTGATGAGCCAATCACGTTGCCATCACAGGTTGATTCAACGATGAAGTAGTAGTTATTGTTGACATCACCGGTCCGGGGCAAAAGGAGGCCGGAAGTTTGATTGGCGTAGGTGACCACAGTGGGAGGAGTGTAAGGGCTTGTTGATTCATAAATATCATGAACACAGTTCACACCAATATCGGGCCATGTCAACTCCACATCAGTGCCAACGACCGTTACTGTCAAGGGAACATCTGCCTCCACCGGACAATCATTATTGCGATACACAGTCGTCAATTGACCATTATTGCTCGACCCCACGATAAGAATATCGAGGTCGCCATCGGTGTCCACATCCCCCCACGCGGCCGTACCACCAAAGCCAAACCCAATACCGGGCAAACCGGCATTAATATCAGTAAACAGGCCGCCATCATTGTCATAGATGCGTGTTGTGCGACCCCCAGGGCCCGTGCCAGCGAATAAGATATCTAAATCACCATCATTATCGTAATCGCCCCAACTAACCATACCTTCCTTAATACCGGATATGGGGAGCGCAAGGTCTGTAAAAACACCGTTATCATTGCGGTACACTTTGAGCACGCGGGTACTGCCGTTGACCTGTCCCGACAGTAAGATGTCGAGGTCGCCATCGTTGTCATAATCACCCCAAGCGACACTGCTGAGATCGACACCGATTAATGAGGTACTCACTTCGGTGAAAAGACCGTTGTCGTTGCGATACAGTTTCGATATTTTGGCATTGAAAAAATCTAAGCCAGTTAATAAGATATCGAGGTCGCCATCATTGTCGTAATCGCCCCAGGCAACAGCACCATCGCGCACACCGGCTAAGCCGGCCCCAATATCGGTGAAAGCACCGTCATCGTTGCGGTATATTCTTGATATTTTGGTACTACCGTTGGCGCCAGTGAGTAAGATATCGAGGTCGCCATCGTTGTCGTAATCACCCCAAGCGATATCGCCAAGG
>DATHYN010000166.1:0-9537 GCA_035459145.1 Anaerolineae bacterium
TCCTCTCGCGCGATAGCTTGCCCTGAGCTTGTCGAACGGGCCTCGCCCCCATCACCTCACCTCTCTCATCATACCCCCTCGGCCTCCTCCCCCTTACCTGCTATAATAAAACCCACCTCTCATCAACAACATTATTTACTCAAATACACATAATCCCAACCATGCTTACAAAACCAACCAACTCAACCCTAATAACAGCACTCCTCCTACTCACCATACTCCTAACCGCCTGCCGTAATAACCCACCCCAATCCGATACCCCCTGTCCCGCCACACAAACCACCTCCTGTCCAGACCTAACACCCACCATCACTACCACCCCCACACTTCTACCGCCCACACCCATCGCCGCCATCCCTACCACATCCCCCCCCACCCATACACCCACACCAACGACTACCCCCACCCAAACACCAACACCATCACCCTCACCCACTATCACCCTCATCCCCATCACCATCGAACCCAACGACAATATAACCTACGACACAGTTTTTATCCCCGCCGGCACCTTCATGATGGGCAATGCCGCCGGCCACAGCGATGAACAACCCGTCCACGAAGTCTACCTAGACGACTTCTCGCTAGGCAAAACCGAAGTCACCAATGAAATGTTTGCCGCTTTCGTCGCCGCCACTGGCTACCAAACCACAGCCGAGCAAAGAGGGTCCGCCTTCGTCTTTGCCGATGCCACTTGGGTCGTTGTCCCCGATGCCTACTGGGCCGCCCCCACCGGACCAGACAGCAACATCGAGGGGCTCGCTAACTACCCCGTCATTCACATCTCCTGGTACGATGCCCACGCTTACTGTCAATGGGTTGGGGGGCGTTTACCAACGGAGGCCGAGTGGGAAAAAGCCGCCCGCGGCCCAGAATCATTCCTCTACCCCTGGGGCAACCAGTTCGACGGTCACAACCTCAACTACTGCGACGCCCAATGCAACACCACTTGGTCAGACACCACCATTGATGATGGCTACCCCCAAATCGCCCCCGTCGGCCACTACCCCGCCGGCGCCAGCCCCTACGGCGCCCTCGATATGGCCGGCAACGTCTGGGAATGGGTCGCCGATTGGTACGATTCTCAATACTACGACCATTCCCCCCCTGATAATCCCCTCGGCCCCCCCACCGCCAATTACAAAATCCTTCGCGGCGGCGCTTGGGACGACCAACCAGCCTACACCCGCACCACCTTCCGCGACTGGAGCGCCCCCACCAACGCCAACGCCACCACCAGCTTCCGCTGCGCCATTCCCACCCCCCGCCCCACCCATCCGTAATGACGTGGCATCACGCGCCTAACCTCCCTAAAAACTTCGTACCATCTCTCGCGCGATAGCTTGCCCTGAGCTTGTCGAACGGGCCGCGTCCCCCATCATCTCCCTCATAACCCTCCCCTCCCCTCGGCCTCCCGCCCCTCCTCTTCCATCCCCCCGCCCCCGGCGTCAGCCCCAACGTAACGGCGAGGCATCGCGCGCCTAACCTCCCTAAAAACGTCATACCTCCTCTCGCGCGATGCCTCGCTCCCATCATCTCCCTCATAACCATCATACCCCCTCGGCCCCCACCCCCTTTTTCCCCCTCCCTCCCCCTTGCCCCCACCCCCATTATCTGCTACCCTACTCTATCTATCTTAATAACCATTAGCGTACCCACTCGCCCACAAGGAGTACCCTCATGCAAATAACCTTCCACGGTGCCGCCCGCACCGTCACCGGCTCGCAACACCTCATCACCATCAACAATAAAAAAATCCTCCTCGACTGCGGCCTCTACCAAGGTAGCCGCAAAGATACCTACGAAATTAACCAAAACCTCCCCTTTAACCCCGCCGAAATCGATCTCCTCATCCTCTCCCACGCCCATATCGACCACAGCGGCAACATCCCCAACCTCGTCAAAAACGGCTTCACCGGCGATATCATCTGTACCTACGCCACCCGCGACCTCTGCGCCATCATGCTCCGCGATAGCGCCAAAATCCAAGAATACGACATCCAATATCTCAATAAAAAACGGAAACGGCAAGACCTCCCCCTTCTCGAACCGATCTACTCCTACGAAGACGCCATCGCCTGCCTCAAACAGTTCATGGCCATGGGCTACGACCGCGCCCGCCAAATTATGCCCGGCGTCTACCTCACCTTCCACGACGCCGGCCACATCCTCGGCTCGGCCATCGTCACCCTCGACCTCGAAGACCACGACGCCAACCGCGACTACCGCCTCGTCTTCAGCGGCGACCTCGGCCGCCCCAACCGCCCCATCCTCAAAGACCCCGCCTTCATCGACGAAGCCGATATCCTCCTCCTCGAAAGCACCTACGGCAACCGCGAACATAAACCAACCCCCGAAGCCAACGACAAACTCGAACGCATCATCGTCGATACCTACCAACGGGGCGGCAAAGTCATCATCCCCGCCTTCGCCGTCGGCCGCACCCAAGAACTCGTCTACCGCCTCCACCAACTCAACCAAGCCGGCGACATCCCCAACGACCTCCTCATCTTCGTCGATAGCCCCCTCGCCATCAACGCCACCAGCGTCTACCGCCTCCACCCCGAAGCGTACGACCAAGAAATGGCCAACTTCATGCTCGCCAGCCGCTCCCTCGACCCGTTCGGCTTCGATATGGTCCGCTACACCCGCACCCACGTCGAATCCAAAGAACTCAACTTCCTTCGTGGCTCCGCCGTCATCATCAGCGCCAGCGGCATGGCCGAGGCCGGCCGCATCCTCCACCACCTCAAAAATAACATCGAAGACCCCCGCAACACCATCCTCATCGTCGGCTGGCAAGCCCCCCACACCCTCGGCCGCCGCCTCGTCGAAAAACAACCCACCGTCAACATCCTCGGCAACGAATACCGCCTCAAAGCCCAAGTCGAAACCATCAACGGCTTCAGCGCCCACGCCGGCCGCTCTGAACTCCTCAACTGGACCCAACATTTCCGCCGCCCCCCCGCCCACACCTTCCTCGTCCACGGCGAAGAAGACGCCGCCCTCGCCCTCGCCAACGATATCCAACAACAAGAGGGCTTCACCAACGTCACCGTCCCCCACCTCGGCGATACCGTCACCATTACCGACTAATCACACCAAAAGACCGCTCCACCATGACACCATTACTCATCTCACTCATTATCACCTGGCTTCTCCCCCTCATCTTTATCTACCTCATCGACACCCAACTCATCCAAAGCCAAATCCCCTACCGCGACCGCGCCATCGCCTTCTTTTGGGGCGTCACCGTCCTCGCCATCCAAATCGCCATCTCCCACCCCCTCGGCCTCGACCCCCGCTCTACCCCTTTCATCACCTACACCCTTCTTCCTATTATAGAAGCCCTCCTTAAAGGGGCTATCTTCATCTATTTCATCAAACAAGACAAACTCTTCACCTTCCGCCAAGGCTTCATCCTCGGCACCCTCGTCGGCATCGGCTTCAGTCTCACCGAAAATACCTTCTTCACCCTCACCGCCCTCGACCCCTCCCTCATCGCCCTCATCATTCGCAACATCACCCTCATCAGCATCCACATCATCACCGGCGGCATGATCGGCTTCGCCATCGGCCTCGCCCGCTTCGAACGCGAAACCCCCAACTTTCTCCCCATCGTCACCACCGGCTTCGCCCTCGCCATCTTCTGGCGCGCCGTCTTTAACCACCTCGGCACCGTCGTCCAAGGCCCCCTCCTCGGCCTCTACGCCATCATCTTCGACCTCGGCGGCATCGCCCTCATCCACGCCGCCCTCCGCGCCGCCCAAATGCGCCAAGAAAAGAAACGGGCCGACCAACTAATCGATGTCATCATCCCCCTCGGCGTCCAACTCACCACCCACAAAGATGCCGACCTCATCCTCGAAAAAACATTGGCCGAGGCCCAAAAATTCTGCCGCGCCAGCGAAGGCATCATCTACCTACACCGCAACAACGAACTCCTCCCCGTCATCCTCCGTAACGAATACCAAAACATCTATCAAGGCGGCACCAGCCCCAATCCGATAGCCATTCCCCCCCTCCCTTTCCGTCCCGATGACGCCGACGCCCATCCCGTCACCTACACCGCCCACCATCATCAAATCATCAACATCCCCCGCGACCACGCCCCCAACCGCTTCCCCACCATCGGCTCACCCACCACCCCCCATCCCCAAACCAGCCTCACCCTTCCCCTCCAAAATCCAGACGGCCAACTCGTCGGCGTCCTTCACCTCAGCGACGCCCGCGACCCCCTCAACAATGAAATCATCCCCTTCGACCACAACCTCGAACAACTCATCAGCTCCTTCTCCCTCCTCGCCGTTGCCGCCCTCGATGCCTACCAACGAGAACAAAGCCTCAAACAAGAGATCGTCAAATTAAAAATAGAGATCGATGAAGCCAAACGGGACCAACAAGTCGCCCAAATCACCAGCTCCGAAGATTTCAACGACCTCCAAGCCCGCGCCAAAGCGATGCGTGCACGCCGCCAACGTAAAAAACAGGACCCAAATAAGGAGTAACCATGATCATCGGCATGGATTTCGGCACCACCAATTCCGGTATCTCGCTTTTTGATAACGACAAAAGCCAAATCCTCCCCCTCGACCCCAGCAACCGCAACCCCCGCGTCCTCCGCACCGCCCTCTACATCCCCAACGACCAAAACGTCGTCATCGGTCGCGCCGCCATCGACCAATATTTTGAACAAAATGTCGGCCGCGCCATCAACATGCAACGCGTCTGGGTCGGCGAAATCGAAGTCCGCGGCGGCGATATGTACTATGTCACCGATGTCTACGTTTGGATTGACGTCCTCTCCCCCGGCCGCCTCTTCCTCTCCTTCAAAACCAGCCTCCGCGACGCCAGTTACCACGGCACCGTCGTCGGCCAAGCCTACTACTCCCTCGAAGATCTCGTCACCCTCTACCTCTACACCGCCAAAAAACGTGCCGAACACCTCCTCGGCCACCCCCTCACCGAAGTCGTCCTCGGCCGCCCCGTCCGCTTCGCCTTCGACCCCGAACAAGACAAACTCGCCCAAGCCCGCCTCCTCACCGCCGCCTTCCGCGCCGGCTACAACCGCGTCTTCCTCCAACAAGAACCGATCGCCGCCGCCTACCATTACGCCCACACCCAAACCACCCCCCAAAACATCCTCATCTTCGACTTCGGCGGCGGTACCCTCGACGTCACCGCCATGCGCATCGACGGCCCCCAACGCCACATCCTCGCCACCGGCGGTATCCCCGTCGCCGGTGACATCTTCGACCAAAAACTCCTCCGCGCCACCCTCCCTCCCCACTTCGGCGAAGGCTCCCACTACGGCCCCCGCGACGCCCCCCTCCCCGTCCCCCTCTGGATCTACGACATCTTCTCCGATTGGCAAAACATCCTCGAACTCCAAATCCCCGATAACAAACGTCTCCTCGACGAAATTCGCCACAGCGCCCACCGCCCCCACCAAATCGACGCCCTCATCAATCTCGTCTCCAGCAATTACGGCCTCAATATGTTCGACGCCGTCGAACAAGCCAAACGGGAACTCTCCGACCGCATCGGCACCATGATCCGCCTCGACGGCCCCGGCTTCAACGTCATGGAACTCGTCACCCGTAACCGTTTCGAAGCCATCATCCGCCCCGAAATCGTCGCCATCGACCGCCATCTCGATGAAATCTTAAACCAAGCTAGCCTCTCCCCCGATAAAATCGATACCGTCATCCGCACCGGTGGCTCCGCCCAAATCCCCGCCTTCCAAAACCTCCTCGCTACCAAATTCGCCCCCGATAAAATCCGCTCGGCCGACACCTTCAGCAGTGTCACCGCCGGCCTCGGCATCATCGGCCACCAGCTCAACCACAATCAAATCGACCTCCCCGAATACACCCCCGCCAACCACAACTTCACCGTCGCCCCCCCCGAAGAGACCAAAGTCGCCCCCATCAACCTCACCATCATCAAAAACCGCATCGCCCAACGCGAAACCCCCAAACCAGAGTCCGCTACCGCTCAACTCGGCCTCGCCATCCTCACCGACAGCTACCACCTCCCCACCACCGCCCTCCCCACCACCACCTTCGCTACCAGCACCCCCCTCGACATCCCCGCCGACCTCTGGGGCGAAATCCAACTCGGCGGCGCCCGCGCCGCCTACACCGCCCCCCTTGACACCCCCTTCCTCCTCGTCACCAACCATTACCGCTTCATCCACATCACCCTCCGCCAACTAGCCGAATTCACCAGCCTCAACGTCTCCCTCAACCAACGCTTTACCTTCGATACCCGCGAACACATCACCGCCCTCGCCCCTTGGCACCCTCTCAAACAACAGCCACGGCTCGTCATCGTCACCGATACCGGTTACATCCGCCACTACCCCGTCGCCAACCTCATCCCTCTCTTCGAAGGCCCCATCCCCCACCGCTTCGACCAACCACCCACCGGCTGGCCCATCGCCCTCCTCGGCACCGACGACCAAGCCGAACTCATTATGGTCACCCGGAACGGCCGTGGCCTCCGCCAACCCCTCAACCAGATCCGCGCCATCGGCCAACAAACCCTCTCCACCAGCCGTGACGATGACGTCATCACCGCCCACATCACCCGCCCCTTCATCCCCCACCTCCTCATCACCGCCTCCGGCCACGCCCGCCAACTCCCCGCTCGCGCCATCCCCATCCCCCCCCAAGCCAAAGACAAAGGCAAAAGCCTCATCAGCCGCAAACCAACCATCAGCCTCGTCCCCACCCCCGCCACCCCCCTCTGGCTCCTCACCAATCAACGCCTCATCCCCCTCTCCCCCACCAGCTTCCCCCCCACCGATGCCACCTCCACCAAAAGTCACCGCCTCCTCAAACTCCACAAAGACGAACAAGCCCTCACCACGATCACCTAACAGTACCACAATTGACCAAAGGATACGTCTGAACTCAATTGAAACCTTCCAACCTATAAAATCGCCAACCTTCCAACCGAACACCCCGCCTCTCCTCACCAACACCAAAAAATCCGTCAAATCCCCAAAATCCGCGTCAAAATCCACCAAACCTACTCAAACCAGCCCCCACCCTCCCCAATCACACTTATGTTTATATCCCCCAAGTCATTTGTGAAAAAAAAACACAAACTGGCCTTTTATGAAATTTGTGCTATAGTGATATCGAGTTTCATGATTGCCAGTGGGTTTTCCACATTTCTTTAAACCAACAATCTAATAATATCCCTTACATTTTCTTGTAAGAGAGGCGCAATATTCGACAGGTAATGGATTCGAATAGTTTGTTTCGTTTGGTTGCATATTGTGAATGACTTACACCAAACAGGAGCAGGCTATGTCTCGATATCGGTTTTTATCTATCTTATCCCCTTTGTTAATTGCTAGTTTATTGCTAGCGGTTATATATGCCTTTGTTAGTATTCCCCAAGCAGTATGTCAAGGGACATCCTGTGCTGAACCACAGAGATTGTTGGATTTGACCGTAAAAAAAGAGGCACCTTCTGCACCTAATGTGGCCAATAACTTGCCAGCCGCTCCAGCCCCAATGATTGAGACAGCAGAGAACAAGATGGCAGAAACGGTAGTGGTTGGGGCTGGAACTGAAATGTCAATCAATGAAGAAGCCTCACTGGTGAAGACAGTCGAGCAAGCGACCAATTTACCAGCAATGACCCCCAAACAAACGGTTAGTTTACAGTATAATAGGGAATGTTTTGACTTAGATACAGGTCAGGTCATCTCAGATGAGGATGATATATGGTCGCATCGGGGGAGTTGTCCGACGGGGAGTGATTTCTATCTGATTTACAATAGTAAGCGGTCAGAGCCAACTGTATTGGTGTTGGTGGATGGTACTGTTTCCATAGGACATACAGCAGAAACATTTGAGCAGGTGGATTGGGAGATGGGAGAGGGATTAAGCTATTCAACAACATGGGAGGATAGACCATGGCGAGAGGTAACTGTCATGATAACGGGCGAAGGCAATCGCTTTAAATTGCGATTGGTAGAGGATGGGGTTGTCTGCCGAGGGGGAGCATTATGTGGCACAGTTGAGTGGCAGGCGTTGTCACCTAGTTAGTTTATTCCTGAAACTGATTATACCTCTATTTTGCTGTTGAAGAATTTCCCCGTTATTAAAAGGATTTATCATATGTTTATTTCATCCCAATCACGCTTGTTTGTTGTTCGTATTTTGTGCATCATTATGGCTAGTTGTTCACCGTTGTTATTGTTAACTTTAATACCGCAGGCTGAAGCTAAACCTATATCTCGGATTATAACTAAAGCAGAAATGACGGAATTAAAAACAATTAAAGCTGTTGTCGTGGACCTAGAACCAATGGTTGTTGAATCGAATGAGGTGGCCGAGTTACCAGCAGCGATAGAGATGTTAAGTAGCCATTCTGAATCAGATTATAGCAATAATTTTATCATTTATACGAAAGATGGAACAAAGATTTATTACATGGCTATTATGGGAGATGGCACTTTTGGTGATGAAATTCTTATTCATACAGCTAACAGTGGCCAAAAATTCTATGGGTTTGCTATCGCTGATTACGATTTGGACGGTGATAATGATTTTGTTACCTTTGACGATCCAGATGGAGCGCTGAAGAGTGACTTATATTTGTTTGAACAAACAAACTTGGGAACATTTGAAGAGTCAATCGTTTTTACTGATTCTTTATTGAATGAAAGCGGTTTTGTCGCTGCAGATTTTAACGGAGATAATTATTACGATCTTGCAGGTTATAAAGGTGGCAAGACAGGTGTTATTTATCTCAATGATCGTAATGGATCTTTTACAGAAGAAGATACTTTTCCATACACAAGTGCAACTGTTAGCAAAGGTTTTGTGCCTCAATATAGCGCTGGTGATATCGATAATGATGGCGATGTTGATATCATGTTAGGTAGTTATTCCGATAATGGTTCAGGTGAAATATATTTATTTGAGAATGATGGGGCTGGTATATTCTCAGACTATAGTACATTAGATGCAACTGTTCCCCAAGCTGGCCCAGCAACGATTGTAGGTTTCTTTGGAGGAGATCGTAATTTGGATGTAATTGCAGGGCAAGATGATGATAATGATCCAGGGCAAGCTTGGATTTACTTTGGAGATGGAAGTGGGAGTTTTACAACTAGTGACACTGAATCATATGACACTGAATCAGCAATTGAAAGTGGAACAGATCAGCTTGGGCAAGGCCGTGGAAAACCGTTTGATGTTAATAGTGATGGAATTGTAGATTTAATTGTTGCTACACAAAATACGCATAGTCCGGCTAGGTGGAAAATCACCTATTGGCTAGGAAATGGAGATGGTACATTTCAGGAAGGTGGGGATTTAGCGTCAAATTTAGGACATTTTCATCGTTATGATGTTTCCCCAGTTTCTATGAACCTTATGTGCCATAATAAGGTGACACAACTCCTACACATAGATAGTGTATAATTCAACATCAAAAAATAGGAGTTGAACATAATGATAGCAGTGAATGGAACAAGTCAGCAAGCAAAGCAAACGGCTGGTGTTAACAGTC
>DATHYN010000167.1:0-1091 GCA_035459145.1 Anaerolineae bacterium
CTCCCGGTGCTGGCATCAGCATCACCTTTACCCCCGCCACGTCAGGCGCATCAGGCGCATCAGGCGCATTCAATGGTGGCAATACCGTAATCACCAACGCCAGCGGCACTGCCACGGCTAACCCCCTACAAGCAAATACCATCGCCGGCAACCATACCGTTGTTGCTTCCTTTGACGGCTCCAACGTTAACTTTAACCTCACCAACAATCCTGACGCGGTTAACAATCTCGCTATCACCGCTGGCAACAATCAATCCACCACCGTCAACACTGCCTTCACGACTGATTTAAAAGTCACCGTGACGGATCAATTTGGCAACGTTATCCCAAATGCGGCGATCGCCTTCAATGCCCCCAGTGCTGGAGCCAGCCTTAACAGTTTGTCCCAAAGCATTACCACCGATGCCAACGGTATCGCTACCCTCACCGCCATAGCCAATACCGTCGCCGGAGGTTATACCGTCCAAGCTGAGTCCAACAACATTAACGCCGATTTCAGCCTGACGAATTTAGCGGATGTGGTAGCCAACCTCGATATTACTGGAGGAGATAATCAAGCCACCACCGTTAATACCACCTTTGCTGACAATCTCGCTATACGAATCACCGATCAATTTGGCAACCCCATCAGTGATGCAACCATTACGCTGACCGCCCCCAGCACCGGAGCCAGCGGCACACCAGCTAGCACCACCCTCACCACTGACAGTAATGGCTTTGCCACAGTGAGCCTGACAGCTAATGGCTTTGCAGGGAACTACGTCATTTTGGTCAATGTTGATGGCATTGATGGCAGCACCATTTCCCTCACCAATAATCTCGACACCGATACGCTGCAATACCTAGACGATTATGACCGAGACCCGATAGACCCCTTGACCAGTGCTTGTCAAACCTTGCCAGCGGCGGAGTTGGAGTTAGAATTTCCCTTAGTGGAGCGGGAGGATTTAGGGATGGATGAGATGATTGGGCTAAATGAGCGATGTTTACCCGTGGGAGTGGAACAATAAAGGGATTTATTCCTTGGCGATCGCCCCCATTTCTAGTACTTTTTGCAGCCCATAATAGCCCTTCCCATCGCAGCCGACATA
>DATHYN010000168.1:0-75057 GCA_035459145.1 Anaerolineae bacterium
GGTGAGATTGAGGTGGAGAGTGAGGTGGGCCGAGGGTCAACATTTAGAGTGGTTTTGCCTGTAATAGAAGAAGTGGATTATGATAAGCCTAAATATTTGCAGGGAGAAGATGATGTTTTAAGTGGTAAACGGGTATTGATTGTTGATGATAACCCAATCAATCGTAAGTTAGTGAAATTACAAGCAAATAGTTGGGGGATGATATCGTATGAAGTGGGATCTGGACAAGAGGCTTTATCTGTTTTGCAGGCGGGGGATGATTTATTTGATGTGGCGACGATTGATTTCAAGATGCCGGAAATGGATGGGTTAGCTTTGGGACATAAAATTCATGAGCAAATGGGTAACAAATTACCTTTATTGTTATTGACATCGTTAAATAATCGGTTAAAAGATGAGAGAATGAAAATGTTTACAACATTTTTAATGAAGCCGATTAAATCTTCACAGTTGTATGATGTTTTGGTTCAGATTTTTGCTGGTGATTTAGCTGATTTATATGAGCGTCAATTGTCACAAGAGGGGCCGATGTATGATGAACAGACAGCAGAACGATGGCCGTTACGTATTTTGTTAGCTGAAGATAATACAACGAATCAAAAATTGGCTCGGTTAGTGCTAAAAAGATTGGGTTATGAGATTGATATAGTCAGCAATGGATTAGAAGCAGTTCAAGCGTTAGAGACACAGAGTTATGATTTAATTTTAATGGATATGCAGATGCCGGAGATGGATGGGTTAGAGGCGACACAGTATATTCGTGACCAGTTAACAGATCAGCCTTATATTGTGGCGATTACAGCTAATGCCACCAAAAAGGGGCAAGCACAATGTATTCGGGCGGGGATGGATGATTATATTCGCAAGCCGTTTAAAGTTAAAGAGTTAGTTTCTGCGTTAGGGAAAGCTTTTTCTTATCGGTATAATCAACCGGTGGAGCCCTTAGTATTTGAGGGAAGTAATTATAGTCAGAAGGAAGATATTGTATCTGATGTAATTATTGATGAAGAGACGATCAATGAGCTTAAGAATATGTTGGGGTCGCAACTTGAAGAGACGTTACCTATTTTGATTGAGGATTTCGTGCAGAATGGGGAGAAATTTGAGCAAGAGTTAAAAAGTGGGCTTAAGGGGGAAGATGCCGAGATGGTACGGCGCACGGCCCATAAATGGCATTCAAGCGCTATTGGTTTTGGTGCCTTGCGATTGGCAAGTTTGTTGAGCAAGATAGAGGCTAAGGGCGAAAATGGTGATTTCGAGGGGCTGGCAGTGCTCATTGAACAGACCAAAGAGTCGTTTACGATTGTTTGTGAACGATTGATTAAGATGAAAGAGGAGATTTAGATGAGCAAGATGGGCTTGGTCTTAGTTGTTGATGACGAGAAGTTTAATCGGATTTTGTTATCGACCCATTTGCGTGAGGTGGGGTATGATGTCCTTGAGGCGACCGATGGGAAAGAGGCTTTGGTTTTATTAGAGAAGGAGCAGGTTGATGCCGTTTTATTAGATTTGATTATGCCGGATATGGATGGATATGAGGTGTTGCGGCAGATGCAGGCGGAGCCACATTTGCGGTTAATTCCGGTAATTATCATATCGAATTTGAAGGATGCGGACACATTGGCACAATGTATTGAGTTGGGAGCAACAGATCATTTACCGAAGCCATTTAAGGCGACGATTTTGAAAGCGAGATTAGATAAATCGTTGGCTCAAAAGCGTTTGCGGGAGGCGGAAATAGCGCATACACAGCAACTGGAGGAGCAAAATCAAGAGTTAGATGCTTTTGCCGGAACGGTGGCTCATGATTTAAAGACACCATTGGTTGGTATTGTAGGATTTTCTAGTTTTTTGGTACAGAACTATGATCAATTGAGTCGCGAACAGCGATTGAAAATGGCTGAAAATATATTATCGTCTGGCGAGAAGATGTCTAATATTATAGAAGAGTTGCTATTGTTGGCTCGGATTCGAAAGGATGATGTGCGCTTGACGGAGATTGATATGGAGGCTATTTTAGGGGAGGTGAAGGCGCGGTTGCAGTATATGTTTGATGAGTATCAGCCACAAATGAGCATGCCAGACAGTTGGCCACGGGTGTTAGGATATGGATCATGGGTGGAAGAGGTTTGGGTTAACTATATTACAAACGCGTTGAAATATGGGGGAAAACCGCCAGAGGTGCAATTAGGTTATACCAAGACGGCCGATGGTATGATACGCTTTTTTGTTGTTGATAATGGGAGTGGTTTGTCTAGTGAAGAGCAAAAAGATTTATTTGCGCCATTTACACGTTTAAGTCAGGTACGGATTGAGGGGCATGGGTTGGGGTTATCTATTGTGCAACGGATTGTGACCAAATTGGGTGGAGAGGTGGGGGTAGAGAGTGAGGTGGGACAAGGCAGTACGTTTTGGTTTTCTTTGTTAGCGGTCGATGACAACGATGGTGCCTAGAGGGGCCCAATCATAAAGTGTTTTGATATTGGTGTTATCGAGTAAAATACAGCCGTAGGTGACGGGGGCGCCTAGGTTAGCCTCCCAGAGGAGGTCGCGACCATTTCTGGTGGGAAAACCGTGAAAACCATTCATGAAATCGGTGGTGGGGACAGGTTGATAGACACCCATGAAATTAGGCATCCATAAGTCCCAGTTGCCGGCATAGGCTGTTTCCTCAAATGATTGGATTTGGAAGATGCCAGGTGAGGTGGGACTAGAGGGGATGCCAGTGCTAGCGGGCCAATCCCAGATAAGGCGATCATTTTCGTAAACCCGTACACGTTGATCGGGGATGCTGACAACGATTCGTTTATCGCGTGGTGGATCAAGGGGGAGAAGGTCATCGGGGGAGGGGATGGTGAGGGTTTGGCCGGGGAAGAGTTCCGTGGTGTATGGATTGGCTTGTTGGAGCCAAGGGTAGGGTATGCCGTAGCGGTGGCCGATTGAGGAGAAGGTTTCGCCCGGTTGGACGATGTGTTGGGTAGGGTGGTGGTAGATACGGGCGTTGAGAGTGGGGGCGTGGGTTTCGAGGGCTTGGGCGAGTTGCGGCAGGATGGTGTTGGGAGAGAGATAACGGCCGTTACCCACCTCCGGCAATTCAAACTCAGCCATCAATTTGTCATTGTCAATTCCCCAAGTGACTTGGTGGGCCGTGACGGTTACGGTGGCAAACGCCGTCCAATCGAGAGGGGTTAGCGTGTGGGATAACGATTCATCATTAAGTGGATCATAGAGATCGAGGGTTAGAGAATGGTTGAGCCATTGGTTGATAGCGGTGATAGTTTCAGGGGTAGGGATGGCGGGGGCGTCGGTGGGGGTGAAGATAAGTGGTAGTTGGCCGGTAGTGAGGATATCGTTGCTGTTATCAGCGATGGTTTGGGCGGTGGCGAGGATGTTGAGATCAAGACCTGGCTGGGGGGGTAAAGAGGTGGCTTGGCCATTACGGATATGAATTTGACCCACTTGGGCTGGTTGGGCGACATGGGGGGCAATGGTTGTTAGGAATTGTTCGGCTTGGTTGAAATTAAAGGAGATGGTGGGGGAGATGGGGGTGTTGAGGAAATTATGGAGGGAGTCGAGGGAGCGGCCGTGGTGGTAGGCTTGATCGAGGGTGGCGGAGATGTTGAGGGTGAGGCCGAGGGCCGAGGGGGTGGTAAGGGTGATGAAATCGTTGTGGCTGATACGAATTGTTTGGTGTTGCCAGTTGTTGTTGAGGGTGGCCGAGGCTTCGGCAAGGGTTTGGCCACTTAGGGAGATACCCATTGTGCTGGTACCCGGCAGAATATAGGGGCTGGTGATGAGGGCGTGAAGCGCGGCGAGAAAAAACGTTAGGCTAAAAATACCGGTGGCGATAAGGGCCAAACGGAAAAGGCATGAGGAGCGACGTGGTGTATGATGGTTGGGGGAGGGTTGAGCATTTATATTCATATTTATAGGATAGCATAGATCAGCCTACGCTTGCATGACGGAAAGGTGACGATTAATGTACTATTCAAAGATGAGATCAGTTAGATAGTTTCAACCAAATTTTGCAGATAGTGAGCGGCTGGGAGTAAGCGATTGCCATACCATGAGAACATTTCGCCATCGACGAGGCGAACGGCCGTTTTTCCCAGTGCAATTTCCAATTCCTGTTGGTGTTTAGCGGTAAATGGAAACGGTTCTGAGGAGAGTAGCAAGAGGTCTAAATCAGCTTGTTGGAGTTGGTCGAGGGTGATTTGGGGATAGCGACCATCACCGTAATTGGCAAAAACGTTATCGAAACCACACCGAGTGAGGAGGTCGTGGATAAAGGTGTGTTGGCCAACGGCCATGAACGGTTTTTGCCAGATGAGGTAGGCGGTACGGCGGGGCGGGGTTAGGGGGGTAAGTTGATTGAAGGCGGTGGTGATGTTGGTGGTGAGTTGGCGGGCAACGGCCGTTTTATTGAGCAGCTCCCCCAGTTTTTGAATCATGTTGAGGGCATCATCAAGCGTGTAGATGTCACTCATCCAGACAGGGTATTGTTGGGCGAGCTGTTCGATACCATCTTGGTAGTTTTCTTCTTTGTTGCCGATGATGAGATCCGGTTGGAGTTGGTCGATGCGGTCGAAGCGGAACTTTTTGGTGCCACCAACAGTGGAAATATTGTTGATTTGGGGGCTGGGGTGGATGCAGAAGGTGGTGCGGCCGACGAGGGCAGCGGCGAGGCCGAGGTGGATGAGGAGCTCGGTTTGGGAGGGGACGAGGGAGATGATACGGGAAGGGGCTTGGGGGAGGGTAATGGTGCGATTCATCTGGTCGGTGACGGTTTGCGTGGTCATAGCTATTTGTACTTATTAATCATGCGTTCGATGCTATCGAGCCCTTGTTCGAGTTTGCTCATTTCAGGACCGAAGCTGATGCGACAGTAGTCACGGTAGCGGGCGTAGGTGCGGCGGCGGTCAGGGTTGACATCAAAGAAGACGCCGGGAACGGTGATGACATTTTCTTCGAGACCTTCTTGGAAGAAGGTAAGGCCATTATTGATGGGGGGCGGGAGTTGAGAGAGGTTGGCCCAGATGTAGAAGGTGCCTTCAGGGGGGGATTCGACGATGATGTCCATATTTTGGAGGCGTTGGAGGACGTAGTCACGTTTGTGGCGGAAGTGGGCTTGGGTAACGGCCGTTTCTTGCCAAACATCGTCCACATCTAATAGGGATGTGGCTTGGGCTTGGAAAGGGTGATTGGCACCACCATCGAGGAAAGAGCCGGCGCTGGCGATGGCCTCAATGACCTGTTTGGGGCCAACAGTCCAGCTGAGACGCCAGCCAGGATAACGCCAGTTTTTGGTGAGGCCGTCAACGAGGACAACCGGATCGCGGTCGACGTCTTCGATATAGGCGGCGGCGGAGACCATACGGGGCTCGTCGGAGGGGGAGCCGGTGTAGATGTAGTGGGAGTAGAATTCATCGAGGATGAGGGAGCAGCGGTATTCGCGGGCCATTTTGACCCAAGCGTTGAGGTTATCGTCGGCGACGAGTTGGCCGGTGGGGTTGCAGGGGTTGCTGATGAGGAGGGCTTTGAGGCCACGGCCGAGGACCTCTTTTTTGAGGTCGTCGATAGGGATATGGTAGTTTTTATCGGAGTCGAGGAGGATGGGGATGGGGATGAACGCTTTGAAGACGCTGAGTAGTTCTTCGTAAGCGGTGTAATCGGGGAGAAAATGGCCCATGTTGATGGTGCCGAGGGCGACGGCGAGGCGGGCGAGGGCGACGCGGCCGCCGCCGGCGATGCTGACGTTTTCATAACTGTATTGGGATGGTTTGCCTTGGCGATAGAAATGGTTGTAGAGGTCAGCTACTTTTTGGCGGAGGGCGATTTGGCCGGTGATGGGGCCGTATTCTTGGTGGTTGGGGTTGATGGTGAGGGAGGTGATGCGGTCGGGGGCGCCGGGGAGGGGGCCGGTTTCGGGGGCGCCTTGGCCGAGGTTGGCCCATTTTTCATTGGTATAGCGGTAGCCACGTTGAGTCGCTTGGTGCATGACATAGATGACACCGGTACGGGGCACGTCACGAAAACCGGGAATGGTTGGATTAGACATCATATAAACTCGCTTTTAAAAATAAATTTGGGGAG
The DNA here is from genome assembly GCA_035459145.1 of Anaerolineae bacterium. Taxonomy (GTDB): domain Bacteria; phylum Chloroflexota; class Anaerolineae; order Promineifilales; family Promineifilaceae; genus DATHYN01. The sequence continues at coordinate 6,094 of DATHYN010000168.1, forward strand.
GAAGTAGAAGATAATATTAAGTGTGAAATCTTTTGTTTGAACAACTTAGCAATTATAGCAGTTTCAAAGTAATTATGAAAAATGAAAATATTGTCGAGTAGAGGAATATTGAGGGATGCGAAGAAATAAAGGATGATAAAGTTTGGGTAAATTGTTGCCAATTTCTTTTTTTTGTTTGGCAAAGTAACAAAAGAGACGTATAATTGTAGTTTGATATTTTAGGGGATGTGGCGGAATTGGCAGACGCGCATGACTTAGAATCATGTGCCGCAAGGCGTGTGGGTTCGAGCCCCTCCATCCCCATCAAGCATATTTGTTATTGTGAACAATTTAGAGCAAAGTAGCGCTGGGCGTTGTCTCGTTTTGTGCTGAGACAGCGCTTTTTTGCTGACTTGCTTACCCAAAAAAAGAACTTTTTGCAAAGTGAGGTAATGATTTATGTCTCTCATCATTCGTCATGAAGAAGATGAACAACGTCAGATGACGGTTATAGTGGAAGTGCCCGAAGAGCGGGTCCAAAAAAAGATGCGTCAAGTGGCGCGCAAAGTGAGCCAAGGTGTTAATATTCCTGGTTTTCGTAAAGGGAAAGCCCCTTACAATATTGTTGTGCGTTATTTTGGTGAAGCTTCTTTGCGCCAAGATGCGGTTGATGAGTTGTTACAACCCGTTTTCCAAGAGACTTTGGCTGAAATTGCCGTTGATCCCTATGCCCAACCTCACTTACATGATTTGAAAATAGATCCATTGGTGGTTGAATTTTTGATTCCTTTGGCGCCTGAAGTTAAATTGGGTGGTTATCGCTCGATGCGTAAAGAGATTGAGCCGATTGAAATCACCGATGAAGCGATTGATGAAGCGTTAAAGCAAGTGCAAGAACGTCATCAAGTAGTGGAACCAGTTGAACGGCCGATTGAAGCGGGTGATTTGGTTACCTTAGGTGGCGAAGGACGTTTGAAAGATGAAGAAGACGAAGCGATCGCGGCGATCTTCAATGAGGAACGGTTAGAGTTGACGATGGAAGGGGATAGCATTTTCTTTGGTCAAGCATTTGTTGATCCGTTGTTGGGGTTAAGTGCTGGTGAAAGCAAAACATTTGAAATCACATTTGATGAAGATTTTGGTGATGAAGAGTTAGCTGGCCGTGAAGCGACCTTTACCATTGAGATTCATGAGGTCAAAAGCCGTAAATTGCCAGAATTGGATGATGAACTGGCGCGTGATGAGGGTGAGTTTGATACATTAGATGAGTTGCGGGCTTCTTTGGCTGACGAGTTGCAAAAGCGGGCAGAAGAGCAAGCGAAATCTGATTTGTTAGAAGAGATGGTTGATCGGTTGCTTGAAGATGTAGAAATGGTGTATCCGCCAGCGGCGATTCAACAAGAAGTTGATAATATGATCAACGAGTATAAGCAGCAGGTGACGCAATCGGGTTGGGATTGGGAGCAGTTTTTGACATTGCAACGGACGAGTGAAGAGAAATTGCATGAAGAGTGGGCCGAGCGTGGTGAAGAGCGTTTGCGTCGTCGGTTAGCGTTACAGCAATTTGTCTTTGATGAGATGTTGCAAGTGAATTCTGAGGATTTGGAAGCAGCTTTAGATGCGCGCATCGAGGCGATGGGTATTGATGATGAAGAGTTACGTAACAGTATGCGTCAAATTTTCCAAGGGCCAGGTGGCGCGGAGATGATGGCTAATGAAGTGATCATTGATAAGGCTGTCAAACGGATTGAAGAGATTTTTGCTGGTGAAGCGCTTTCCTTGGAAGAGATTAAGGCGGCGCAAGAGGCGGCGCAAGAAGCGGCGCAAGAGGCGGCAGAAGAAGAGTAAATTCAGCCGTACCAACGTAATGTTAACATAAGTATGTCATAATAGGATGATGTATTTTATTAAAACCTTAACTTTGAGAAATTCGTAAGGAGCTCAGTATGAACTTTCCTACTTCTTTAGTGCCGATGGTTGTCGAGACAAGTGGTCGTGGTGAACGGGCATTTGATATCTATTCATTATTGCTACGTAATCGTATCGTAGTGATGGGCACCCCAATTAACGATCAAGTGGCCAATTCTATTGTGGCACAATTGCTTTATTTAGAAAGCGAAGACCCGGATAAACCGATTAATATGTATATTAATTCACCTGGTGGTCAGGTTTATTCTGGTATGGCTATTTATGACACAATGCAAGGGTTGAAATGCCCTATTTCTACGGCTGCGGTTGGTTTTACAGCTAGCTTTGGGACGGTTTTGTTGACCGCTGGTACAAAAGGTATGCGTTATGCGTTGCCCAATGCGACGATCCATATGCATCAACCGTTAGGTGGTGCTCAAGGTCAGGCCTCTGATATTGCTATTCAGGCGCAAGAAATTTTGCGTTTGCGTGCTTCCTTGAATCAAATTTTGAGCTATCATACCGGTCAAGATTTGGATCAAATTGTTAAAGATACAGATCGTGATATTTATATGGGTGCGCAAGAAGCGAAAGAGTACGGATTAGTTGATGAAGTGTTGACTAACAGTACGTTTGATGCTTTGAAAGCACAATTTGGCAAAAATGGCAGTGGTGATGCGTAGAACACAGCTATTAAAGCTTTGATTTTGTTAGAAAACCGAGATGGCTAGTAGCTATCTCGGTTTTTTTTGCTGTTAGACTAGAAGTATATTGCGTTTGAAAGTGTAGGGATTATAAGCAATCGTCATATGGAGTTGCGGTAGTTGCCAACAAACTTTATAATTATGGTTTGAAATATTTTATTGATATGGCAACATTAAATTTTTAGATGTTGGTAAATATAATAGGTTATGAGTTATGAACTGGTTTAAACCGTTGGTGTTTAATCGTTATACAATTGGGTTACTTTTAAGTTTCTTGCCAATTTTACTGCTTGTTGGCGGTCATCGGGTGTGGTTGCATGTTGTTGAGGCGTCGCCAGCGGAAACGGCCGTTTCTCATACACTTTCCTTTAGTTCAACAACATATACTCGGGCTGAAAATGGTTCTTCGGCAACAATTATTATTAATTTGAGTAGCACTGAGACACCAACGCAAACAATGCAAATTGAGTATTTAGTCTTGCCAGGGACAGCTACTGAGGGGGTTGACTATATTGAAACAAGTGGTATTTTGACGTTTACACAATCGATCACCTCCCGTAGTTTTACGGTGGTTATTCAGGATGATACGATAGATGAGCCTAATGAAACGGTTAACTTGGTATTGCGTAACCCCGTTAATGCGATCATAGGAACGGGTGAGGCGGTATTAACAATCACTGATAATGATCCTCCGCCCACTAATACGCCTGTGTCTCAGCCCACGAGTACGGCGTTGTATATTGATCTCTATGAGCAAAACAATAATTTAAATAGCGCTTATACTGTATATGCTAATGATAGTGCTGCCTGTGATATCACCTTGTGGCCAGTTGGTGATGTGGACTTTTTCCGTTTTGAAGGGAAGGCTGGTTCGGTATATGAGGTAGAAACCTCTAACTTGGATGGTGGTATTGATACCTATCTTACTGTGTATGATACGCAAGGTAATGTTATTGATAGTAACGATGATTATCAGTCGACATCAAGAGCATCGTTTGTGCAAATTTCGGCGCACGTTGATGGATTTTATTTTGCGCGTATTGTTAATCAGGCGAGTGTTGATCCCGCTGACCAACGGTATTGTTTTGATGTGACTGAAATTCAAGGGACATCAACACCAGCTCCAACGGCGACACCATCACGGATACCGATTAATGATGATTGTGATGAAGTTAATTCAAACTTATCTTTCCAAGAAGCATGTTTTATCAGTGTTGATGAGATAATTAATGCTTCGTTTGTGCCTGTTGTAGGGGATGGCCCAGATAATGATTTTTATCGTTTGTGGGTTAAGGCTGGGTTTTTGTACACATGCGAAACCTCTAATTTGTCCAGTGAAACGGATACCAATCTGATTTTATATTTAGGGCCAGGAGATCAATATCTTTATGGTGGTAATGATGACCGTGAACCAGGTGATTTGAGTAGTGAATTAAGTTATTATGCGACCTATACAGGTTGGCTGTATGCTTTGGTCGGTCCGGTTCATATCCCTGAATATGAATATTCAGGTCGTTTTACCTATCGATTTGGGTGTAGTGCTATTTATGCCACACCGACACCATCACCAACAGCAACGCGCACGCCATATGTTCCGCCAACAGGCGGTGGTGGTGGTGGTGGTGGTGGTAGTTTCCCGACACGGACACCGACACGGACACCAACAGTAGCAGCTACAACTACCCCCATTGTAATTACTGTCGGTCCGCCAGATACACCCACACCAACACCTCGGCCTAATGTGGAGATACAGCCATTACCAACAAGCACACCATTTGCCCCACCAGCGCCGCAAAGTGCGACGATTGATGTGGTGATATATTATGATGAGAATAATAATTACACCCCAGAGTTGCCTGAAGGTGTGATGGATTTAGGGGTGGCATTGTATGACCAAACAACAGGCCAGCTGTTAGCTTTTGGTTATACAAATGAGGCGGGTAGTGTACGGTTTGGTCCGTTAGCCACTCAAGGAGCTGTACGTGTTTCCGTTCCTTATTTGAATGTTGAGCAGTCGAGTACGGCAGGTACAGATACAATATTGATTCGCGTGGCACCAGGGACATTGCCCGGTGGTACGCCGTAACGAGAAAACATCGAGAAGAGAATAGGTATGGATCACGAAACGATAACATCAGAAAGTGGGCAAAGCCGTTTATTATATGCGGCTATTGCTATTATGCTAATGGGTTTGGTATTAATTGTCATTTTTGCATATGTGATATTTTTTGATCCACAACCATCAGATGTTGACTTGACACCAACTCCGTTTGTGCCGACAGCGACCCCTAATTTTGTTAACACATCAGCTGAAGATAAGATTGTGGTCGAAAATTTACAGGATACGATTACGTTAACATTGGATAGTCCCGTTTCTTTGTCAATTGGAGGGCGCTCATTTAGCTTAGAGCCGGTACCTGCTGAACCTGGTCGCGAATTATGGGCGCCAACGGTGGGTAGTGAGGAGCAAGGGGTGTGGCTTTATGGGTCTGTACTTAATTATGTTGTTGGGTTGGCATCAACACCGGCTAATGAAGCATTGTTACAAAGTTTGACAACTGGCCAAGAAATGCGCCTGAGGACTATTTCTAACCGTGAATTTGGTTTTACCTTTGATAGTCGTGAACTGTTGCCAGTGGCGGAATCGACTATTTATCGTCAAAATAGCCCTGCTTTAACGATTATTTTGCTTAATGAGGAAGGTGAATCGAATGATCGACTTGTTGTTAGGGGGCGTTATGTGTTGGAAAATATTGATAGAGAAACGAATGGAACTGGTGGTGCTGAGCTTTTAGAGTTGGGGGAAACAGCGATGTTGGGTGAAGGTTTACAGGTCACAACGGTGGGAACGACGTATTTATTTGATCGTGCCGAAGCACCAGCTGGTTTTTCTTTTTTCCTAGTTGATTATGAATTAGGTAATATTGGTACGACGGCGATTGATACGAGCCAATTATTGTTTACATTGGCTGATTTAGATGGTAATCAATATGTGAGGAATCCTGTTGCTAGTCAGTTAGGCAATACAGCACCCTTAGCCGGCGTTTTAGGTGTTGGTCAGGCGGTGCGAGCAACGGTTGGGTATCAAATTCCGGATGGTTTGGTTAGCCCTTCATTGCGTTGGCGGGTTGAACGTTTAAATAGTGGCAATCGGATTGAGGTATTGTTGCCGTTTACTGGTGGTGGGGGTAATACGGGAACAGGAACGGCCGTTAGCCTGCAACAAGCGGAAGTATCTTTAGATGGTACAAGTTTGATTCTCGTGGGCCAAGTGACTAATTTGGGCACACAAGCGGTGGTTATTACGGAACAAGAGGTTAATTTAAATAGCCAAGGTACAATATACTTGATTTTATCGACTAATCCGGGATTTCCGTGGCAAATTAATCCTGGTCAAACGATGGCTTTTTCATTGACCTTCCAGCGACCAGCCGCCGATTCAGCTGCGTTTAATGTGTTGAATCAATCTTTCCAATTAAACGGTTTGCAATAATTTAGGGGGGAGCTGTTGGGGCGCTTGAAACGAAATTGATTAATGAGAATAAAAGTTAGGTAAAAAAGATATGAAATTAGGTGTTATAGGTTTGCCGGGGGCGGGTAAAACGACAATTTTTAATGCATTGACGCAAGGGAATGTGCCTCCGGGGCAAAGTGTTGGGGGGCGGTTTGATGTGTTAACGGCCGTTGTCCCTGTTCCCGATGCTCGTGTGGATAAATTAACTGAGATGTTTAACCCGAAAAAGACGACATATGCGCGGGTGACATATAGCGATGTGAGTGGGTTACAACGGAAAGATAGTGACAAAATGGGCTTGACTGGTCCGTTATTGAACCATTTAGGGGGGCTTGACGGATTTATTCATGTTGTGCGCGCTTTTGAAAGTGATTTAGCCCCTCATCCGGCGGGTTCCGTTGATGCGTTACGTGACTTGGAATCGTTAGATATGGAGTTTCTGTTGAATGATTTGGTGGCGGTGGAGCGACGGGTGGAGAAGTTGCAGGATGGGCTACGTAAGGGGGCCTCGAAGAATAAAGGGGCGGATATGGCCGAGTTGGAGCTGATGGAGCGGTTACAAGAGGCGTTGAGTGAAGAAACACCATTACGTGATTTAGGCTTGACCGACGAAGAGGAAAAATCTTTGCGGAGTTACGCTTTCATGACGCTTAAGCCTGTCTTGGTGATATTCAATATTGGTGATGATCAGGATGAGATTGAAATTGATTATGATCATCAATTATCCCGGGTGGCTAATTTACGGGGTAAACTTGAGATGGAGTTGAACCAATTAGCTGGTCCCGACGGCGATCCAGAATCTTTAGAGATGTTTATGGAAGAGTATGGGGTTGAAGAGCTTGGTTTAGATCGGGCGATTCGTTTGAGCTACGATTTGATGGGTTTACATTCCTTCTTTACTGTGGGTGAGGATGAAGTCCGTGCGTGGACAATTCCGGTAGGAGCCGATGCGGTGCAGGCGGCAGGGGCGATTCATACGGATTTGGCCAAAGGATTTATTCGGGCGGAAGTGGTAGCTTATCAAGATTTGATTGAGCTGGGTGGTTTGAGTGCGGCTAAATCGGCTGGTAAGTTCCGGCAAGAAGGGAAGACGTATATTGTTGAAGATGGGGATGTGATTAATATTAAGTTTAATTTGTAAGACTTTAAACGAAACATTTCCGACATTTCATCAAGACATATAATCAAGGAGAGTTGGTGATGAGTGATGCTGAGCAGGATGATTGGTTGCCTTTGGATGGGAGTGGTCGGGAGAAGCGTGGCTGGCGGCTGATTAAGCCGGGTATGGCCTCGGAGCCGATAGAGGCGGGTCGCAATGCGTTAGCGGTGTGGCAGGAACAGCAACCAGACAACTATTTTACGGCAGATGGTAATCTCCAACGGACTTTGAACTATTATTGGGGGGATCAAACGTATCAAAAAAATGGGAGCCGGTTGTACAAGTTTGGGGGGCAGGCGGCGACGACGGTTAATCGGTTGGCACGCCTTTCAAATCAAGCGGAGAATTTACCACAGATTGTTAATTATAACAGTGTGGGGCAGAGATTGGCGGAGATTGCCTATCATCCGACATATCATGAAGCGGGTCGTTTAATTTATGGGTCGGGGGTGATGTCGGTGTTGGCCGAGCCGGGTAATAACTTGTTGTCGCAGGCGTTATTTTACTTATCGGCACAAAATGGGGAGGCGGGACATAATTGTCCGTTGGCGTGTACGGCTGGTTTGATTAAGGCGTTGCAAAAAGCGGGTAGTACCCATTTGCAAGAGACGTATTTGCCCCCTTTGCTTGATGATGATTATGATAATTTGTATCATGGGGCCCAGTTTATCACTGAGATTCAGGGTGGGTCTGATGTGGGGGCGAATGGGACGGTGGCGACGCCGTTGGATCCGGCGGCCGAGGGGAGTTGGTTATTGAATGGGGAAAAATGGTTCTGTTCGAATGTGAGTGCAGATGTGGCATTGGTAACGGCACGGGTGATGGAACAGGGAGAGGGGACGAAGGGGTTGGGGCTGTTTTTGGTACCAAAAGTGTTGGCTGACGGCCGGCCGAACGGCATGTATATTCGTCGGTTGAAGGATAAGTTGGGGACGCGATCGTTGGCGACGGCGGAGGTTCATTTTGAAGATGCGGTGGCGTATCAAGTGGGAGAGACGCATGATGGGATTCGGCATACGATGAATCATGTGATTAACACCTCCCGTCTGTTTAATGCAGTGGGAGCGACGGGGAATGCGCGCCGGGCTTATGTGGTGGCGTGGAGTTATGCCCAGCATCGGTTTGCGTTTGGGCGGGCGATCGCTTATTTTCCATTGGTGCAAGATTTGTTGGGGCGGATGCGGGCGGAAACGATGGCGATGTTATCGGGGAGTATGCATCTGGTCCATTTGTGGGATAAGTTGGAGCTAGGGGAGTTAAGTGAGGAGGAGCAGGGGTTTTTCCGGATTGGATTGAATTTGAATAAGTATCGAACGGCCGTTTTAGCCCACGACGTCATCCAAAAAGGGATAGAGGTGTTGGGTGGGAATGGCACCATCGAAGATTTTTCGGTATTGCCACGGTTATTGCGCGATAATATCGTTTATGAAAATTGGGAAGGGACGCACAATGTATTGATGGCGCAGGTACAACGAGATATGCGCCGTCACAAGCTAGACAAGCCATTTTTGGCTTATTTGGCGGGCATGTGGGGCCAAGTCCAGCATCCCGAATTGCGCGAAGCGGGTGAAACGGCGTTAGGGGCGATTGAAGAGGAGCTGGCTTCGATTTTTGAGCTGGATGAGTTAAATGCGAGTATCTATTTTCGGCCTTTGATGACACGGGCTATCGATCTGTTTTACGCGGCTTGTTTGGCGTTAGAAGGGGAGTGGGAGATGTCGCGGAGTAAAAAACGGCCACAACAGAAGAGTAAAATAAAATTGCGGGCGGCTCATTTTTATATGGCGCATTGGGTGGAACGGCGTCCGGCGAAGGAGATTGTGGGGTATACAGATGTTTTGGGGCATTTGTGTGCGGGGATTTAAAGGTGATGGGCGGCGTTTTGGGTCAGGGTAGTGGGTGGGATTGGCGTTGGTGGTTGTTCGTAGGGGGAATGGTCTGGTTATTGGTGGGGTGTGGACGTGAGCCGGAGGTGGTGGTAACGGGGACGCGGGGGGTGGTGGCTGAAGCGACGGCGACGGGGACGTCATTACCTATCGGAGTCGATTTTGCGACGCGGTTGCCACCAACGGTTTATGTGCCGCAGATTACGGTGACGCCGTTGCCGACAGCGACGCCGCGGCCCTCGGCCACGCCGCGTGTTCATACGATTGCCGAGGGGGATACATTTTTGGGGATGGCGATTGCGTATAATACGACGGTGGCCGAGATTGAGCGGCTGAATCCTAGTTTGCGAGCGAATTTGTTATCGATTGGGCAAACGGTGATATTGCCCCCACCGGCAACACCGGTCTTTGGTGCTGGTGAGGCGACGCCGCGGCCATTGTTAGTGACAGTGCGGGATGTATCTACTTATCGGACACCGGCGGGGGGATTATGGATATTGGGGGAAGTGGTTAATGATGGGGTGTGGCCAATTGATGGGTTGCAAGTCGAAATTCAGTTGTGGACAGAGACAGGTGAAAATTTAGGTGGGGTTAAAACGTGGGTAGCGCCCTCATTGTTGGCCCCCGCGGCGCGGGGGCCGTTTGGGGTGTTATTGCCGGAAGAACCGGCTGGCTGGGCTTACCCGGTGGCGGTGGTAACGGATGGATTTGTGCCTGATGAGTTAGGGGATCGGTATTTATCGGTGGGGGTACAGACAACAGAGGTGGTAATTACAGGTACACAAGCGTTAGCGACAGTAGAGGTGAGTAATTTAGGGGAATCAGTGGCACAGGAAGTGGTGGTGGTGGTAACATTGTATGATGATGGTGAGCGGGTAGTAGGGTATCGGCAGGTACGGGTCGAAAATTTGGCGGTGGGCGAGGTGCGGTTGGTTGAGGTTGGGGTGGCGGCTGTCGGTGGTGTTGGTGAACGGGTGGGGGTTACTTATCAAGCTTGGGAATAGGTGTTAACAAGTTGGTTTGGAGGTAATTGGTATGTTTGAATGTGAATATTGTGGCACACAGGTCGTTGAATATCAATCAAATTGTCCTAATTGCAATGGATTGATGAAATTAATAGAAGTTGATAGGTCATCAACGGAGGCGATTCAGCCAAAATTAGAGGCGATTCGCCAAATTTGTGAGCGATATGATGATTTAGAGTATGTTTATTTAGATGATGTGATCGATGATAAACGGGAAGCGACAGTACGCAAGCATTTCAACATTCCGGCGGATGAAGCGTTAATTTTTGTGTATGATGATACGATTTTGGGGAGTAACAAGATTGGTTTTGCTTTGGCGGAGAAAGGGTTGTATTGGAATAATGATTGGGCGACGACAACGAAGCGAACGTTTTTGAGTTGGGCTGATTTGGCGGAGAGGACGTTTGCGGTAAATGATTTGCGCTTGATTTTGGGCCGAGGGGATAAGATTGGGATTGCGGGTGGAGCCGGAAATGAGGGTGGGGAACGATTGGTGGCGATGTTTGATGAGATTAAGGCGTTGTTATTAGGTTGAGGTTAGTTAGGTATCTCATCTTATAAAACATGTTATAATAGCTGAGTGTATTGAACTAAGTAATCTTGGCAGTTGCTCTTGAAAATATGCCGTTTAATATGTTGATGTTGTTGAATCAGAAGTACAAAACCTTTTGGTTAAACAATCTAGAGCAGAGGGGAGTGTGAATTAGGTGTAATTATTAGCCAAGGTGTTCCTAAAATTTGACGAGGTTTTATGAAGATTGAGACGCGATTTAAGCTTTCAAGTTGGGGGTTGAGATTGGCATTGGTGCCATTTGGGTCGGTGACAGTGACGGGGCAGGAGAATTTGCCGCAGGAGGGGGCTTATCTGATTGTGACGAATCATATGAGTGTGGCGGACAGTCCACTACTGTTATTGGCTTTGCCTCCCCAGCAATACCATTTTTTTGCTGGTGAGAAGTGGGCAGACTTAACTTTTTTTGGGTGGTGGATTAAATGGTTGGGGGCGGTTTTTATTGATCGGACAATTGTTGATCGGCAAGCGTTACGGGTGGCATTGGGTCATTTGGAGGCGGGGGTACCGTTTGGGTTAGCGCCGGAGGGGACGCGGAGCAAGGAGGGGCCGATGAATGAGGCGAAGGATGGGGCGGCGTATTTAGCGGTGAAGGCGGGGGTACCGATTGTGCCGGTGGGGTTTGTGAATACGGATGTGATTTTCAAGAATATGAAGCGATTGAAGCGGACGAAGATGGAAGTGCGGATTGGGAAGCCGTTTATGTTGCCGGATTTGGGGCGGCGGCCGAGGGGGGGAGATATGAGCGCGTATACTCGTTATATTATGGCTAATATTGCGGCGTTGTTGCCCCCAAGATATCATGGTTTTTACCGTGGGGATCCGGCGGTGCAAGCGATTATGGCGGGTGAAGATGGGTGGGAGCATTGTATTGCCCAAGAAGTGGGTACTGATTAGAGAAAAAAGTCAAAGTTAGGAGTGAACATGCAAATCGAAACATCGAGACAGTTATTTGCTGAGGCGCAGGCGTTGTTGCCGGGTGGGGTTAATTCGCCAGTACGGGCTTTTCGGGCAGTGGGTGGACAGCCTTTATTTATTGAGCGGGGAGAGGGGGCACACATTATTGATGTGGATGGGAATCGGTATATTGATTATGTGTTATCGTATGGGCCGTTGATTGCTGGGCATGCTCATGCGGAGGTGGTGGCGGCGTTGCAGGAGACGTTGGTGAAGGGGACTAGTTATGGTGCCCCCAATCCGTTGGAGATTAAGTTAGCGCGGATGGTGACGGAGATGATGCCCGCCGTGGAGATGATTCGTTTTGTGAATTCGGGGACGGAGGCGACAATGAGTGCGTTGCGTTTGGCGCGGGCATTCACGGGGCGGGATAAGATTGTGAAATTTGAGGGGAATTATCATGGTCATGCGGATATGTTATTGGTGCAGGCGGGGTCGGGGGTAGCGACGTTGGGTTTGCCTGATTCGCCAGGGGTGCCGAAGGCGACGGTGGCGGATACATTATTGGCGCAATATAACGATTTGGAGACGGTGCGGGCATGGTTTGAGCAGTTTCCGGAGGAGATTGCGGCGGTGATTGTGGAACCGGTGGCGGGGAATATGGGGATGGTGCCGCCGGCCGAGGGTTTTTTGGCTGGTTTGCGGGCTTTGACGGAAGAGTATGGGGCTTTATTGGTCTTTGATGAAGTGATGACTGGTTTTCGGGTTGATTTAGGCGGGGCACAAGGATTGTATGGCATTAAGCCGGATATTACGGCGTTGGGTAAAGTCATTGGAGGGGGCTTGCCGGTGGGGGCGTATGGTGGGCGGCGGGATATTATGCAGATGGTGGCTCCGTTAGGGGCGATGTATCAGGCGGGGACATTATCGGGGAATCCCTTGGCGATGGCGGCGGGGATAGCGACGTTAGAAGTGTTGCGGGCACCAGGGGTGTGGGCGGAATTAGAGTTGCGGGCGGCACAGTTGGTAACTGGTTTGCGGGGAGCTGTGGCCAAGGTAGGTATTCCGGCTTCGGTAGGCAATGTGGGCACGATGTTTGGTATGTTCTTTAACGATCAACCAGTGACAGATTGGCCCTCGGCCAAAAAATGTGACACCGCTCTGTTTGGTCGCTATTTTCAAGCGATGTTATTAAATGGTATCTATTTAGGCCCATCCCAGTATGAAGCTGGCTTCTTGTCTACCGCGCATGATAGTGATGTGATCGCGGCGACCATAGCGGCGGCTGAAAAAAGTTTATCTAGTTTGTAGTGAGAATAAATTTAAGGAAGATAGCATGAAAAAGATGATGGCAATTTTTGCTCATCCTGATGATGAAGGGGCAATTGGTGGCAGTTTAGCTCATTATGCCGCCCAAGCGGATTGTGATGTGATGTTGGTATGTGCCACGCGAGGCGAAGTTGGCGAAATTAGTGATCCTAGTTTGGCGACACCAGAAATTTTAGGTGAGGTACGGCAACAAGAGTTAGAGGCAGCTTGTGCTGCTTTGGGCGTGCAACATTTGCGCTTTTTAGATTATCGGGATTCTGGCATGGAGGGAACGCCGCCGAATGAAGACCCGCGGGCATTGATACAGGCAGATCCAACAGAAGCGGTAGGGAAAATTGTGCATTTGATTCGAGAGTATCAGCCTGATATTGTGATTACATTTGAACCATATGGTTGGTATGGACATCCTGATCATAAAATTATATCGCAGTGGGCGACAGCGGCCTATTTTCAAGCGGTGGATAAAGATACCGAGGATTTATTGGGACCGGTCTGGCAACCAGCAAAATTGTATCATGCAGTTGTGCCGATGACGCAGTTCAAAACAGTGGTTAATTATGCGATAAAGAACGGTCTTTTAGAAGAGACGTGGGCTGGTTTTGGCACTGATGAAGCGATTGCGATGGCGACGGAGGCGCAAGTGACCCATAAACTTGATGTACGGGCATATGGGGATAAGCGTCAGATGGCGACAGCGGCGCATGCCACGCAGTTTGGGGAAGACCATTTTTTCCGGCGGATACCAGTTGATATGTTGAATGAAGTGACTGGGTATGATTATTTTATTCAGGTGTGGCCAGAGCCGGAAGAGGCGTGGCGGGCCGAGGCGTTATCGGATTTGTTTGATTAAACAAGTTATATTTGCAGAGAATGAAGCCGAAATAAAGGTGATTTTAGGAGTGGATCCCCGCTTTCGCGAGGATGACAGCCCTGATCGGGCTGTAAATGGTTGTTGACATAAGAAAAACGGACAGCATCTTCGCAGGTATGACAACCGAGGATGTTTTTTAAAAGAGGGCGTTGTCTTCACCGGCAACGCCCCTCTTTTATTTATTCGTTATTGGTTTTGATGGTGAGGATATCACCATAGTTGAGTTCGATTTGCCAAGGTTGGTGGGGGGTGATGGCTTGATAACTGGGTAAATCGCCATATTCTGATTGGAATCGTTGGGTGACATCCCATTCATTTTGCCATTTGGTCCATTGGTAAGTGAGAGGGAGTTTGGTGGGGTTGTTGTTCCAGAGGATGATTAAATCTTTATGGCGCATGTTGGTGATATGATGGATGCCAGCTTGGCAGATGAGTTCTAGTAAGGCACGTTGTTGGCTTTGGCTGAGGTGCATTTTGTAGTTGAGGAGGAAGTGGGGGTTGGTTTGGATGGTATCCCAATGTTGAGCGATAGCCATTTTGCACATACTTTCGCAGGTAAAGTGGGTGAGCATATGGTTGAGGTGTTCTGGACGCCGGTCACGGCGGCTGAGGGTGGCTTGGATGATGAGTTGGCCGGTTTGGGTACTGCTAATGGTGAAAGGTTCGACGTGGTGGCATTCGGTGATGGGGTCATAGGTGCTGTTGAGATTTTGGTGCAGGCCAGCGATACTGAGATTGACTTTTATATCGGGGGCGAGGCCGTGGAGGTGGAGTTGGTATTGTCGTTTTTCGGGTAGCCAAGTGGGGTGGTCACCATCAGGGATATGGTTGGGAGTAATGGCGAGGGCGAGGGCGTCTTCATGCCACGTTTGTTTATAGTTGGTGAGGGCGTAGGCGCCGAATTGATAATCATTGCTTTGGCCGTCATCTTCGGTGAGGGTGAAACGGCCATCACCACCGGCAAAGACATGTAGTTCAATTAGTTCGGGGTTATTGAGGCCGCCCCAGCTTGTTTTAGGGGCGAGGGGGATGATAGCCCCAGCGCGAACGAAAACAGGTATATCGGTGAGGTCACCGTAGCAGACGTGCCAACGATCACCGGCGTGATATTCACCGGTATAGAAGTGGTGCCAATCGCCGGGTGGGAGCCAAACGAGTTGACGGCTGAGGTTGGTGTCAGGGTCAGCGGGAGCGGTGTAAGGGGCGACGATGATGTTGGAACCAAAGGTGTATTGTTGGGGGCAATTATACGCTTCATCACAGTCTGGATAGTCATGATACATGGGGCGGAAAGGGGCTTCGCCAGTGATGGAGTTGCGCCAAGCGAGGCTATAGAGATAGGGGATGAAGGCGTGGCGTTGTTGCATCACATCACGGGTGATGTTGAGGACAGTGTCATCGTAGCCCCATGGGCGGCGGTCGTGGAAGGGGTTGTTTGTACTGTGGAGGCGGAGGATAGGGCTGAAGAGGCCAAACTGTACCCAACGGGTGTAGAGTTCACGATCTTCGATGCCCATCATGTGGCCGCCGATATCATGGCTCCACCAGCTGTAGCCGACATTGGCGGCGGTGGCGGTGAAGTAGGGTTGGAAGTCGAGGGCATCCCAAGTGACGTGGGTGTCACCGGAGAAGCCGATGGGGTAGCGGTGGTTACCGAGGCCGCCCCAGCGGGAGAAGATGAACGGCCGTTTCTGCCCCCCACGCCCTAAATCAAAAAAGTGGAGATGATTAAGCCACCAAAGCGGATCGAGACCGGGCATATCGCTCGTTTCCCCTTGTTGCCAATCGATCCACCAGAAATCGACACCATCTTGTTCATGAGGGTGATGCAAAAGTTCAAAATAAGCTTGAGTAAATTTGGGGTTGCTTAGTTGAAAAGGAATCGTTTCCTTGCTGTCGGGGTCAACGCCCATCCATTCAGCCATGCGGGGGTAGATATCTTCATACGGTTGGACACCGGCGGCAGGGTGAAGGTTGAGGGCGGTGTATAAGCCTTGTTCGTGGAGCCATTTCATGAACCCTTTGGGGTCAGGGAAAAGTTCTTTATTCCATGTATAGCCGGTCCAACCGACATATTGGGGGTCGACGTCAACGAGGTGCCAATCCATATCAATGATGCAGACGGAGAGGGGGATGTGGTGGGCGCGGAAGTCACGCATGAGGTTGGTGAGTTCGTCTTGGGTGTAGGCCCAATAGCGGCTCCACCAGTTGCCTAAAATCCAGCGGGGGATGAGGGGGACTGGGCCAGATATTTTGGTGTATTCTTTGAGGCATTGTTTGTAAGCGTGGCCGTGGCCGAAGAAGTAGAGGTCGCGGTAGCCGAGGGAGGCTTGGCGGGGGGCGAGCCAGCCGTTGTTTTCGAAGACGAGGGAGTTGGTGTCATCGACGAGGGTCCAGCCGGCGCGGGAGACGAGTCCTTGTTCGAGGGGGGTATGCCCCTTTTCGCCATCGAGGGTGCGGGTGGTACCGAGCAGGTTTTGGTCGTTGGGGAGGTTGAGGTGCCAGGTGAGGCCGAGTTCGGTGATGAGGATGTTGAAATTTTGAGGGTCGGTGGGGTCACTGCCTGGTCGGTAACGGATTTGGAGATGTTCGGTATGAATATAGAGGACACCATCTTGTTCTTCGGAGGTGAAGCGGGGGACCGGTTGACGGCGGTACCAGAATGCTTGACTAGCACGGTCTTCAAAATGTTCATCGGGGTCAAATTCAAGCCGGATGAGACGTGAGGTGAGGATGGTGAAACGGGCGCCAGTGGTGGTGACGATCGCGTCAGGGTGGGGTATAGGGGTTTGGTCGAGATGGAATTGTGCGGGGATGGTGTTCATACTAAGACTCCTTGTAAATAGGGATACGAATTAAGTCTAGAACTTCAATGTTATTTTATCTTAAAACAGGTTGCGTAGCTAGTGGTGCTCTTATGATTTTGGAGCTGGTTTAGAAGAGGGTGGGGAGGTGTTATGGTTGGGATTGGTGGCGGTTAAGAGTTTGGCGAGGGCAGTGAGTCCGGATTGGGCGGTTTGGTAGCGTTGGGTGAAGGTTTGGTGGCGGGTTTGGAGGTAGTTGCGGAGGTCGGGGTTGTCAAAGTGGGTGGCTTGTTGTTGGAGTTGGGACATCCATTGTTGGCAGAGGTTGGCGGCCCATTGGAGGCCATGTTGACTGACCCAGAGGGGAATTTGAGCAGGAGGGACTTGTTGTTGGGCGTGGCTGAGGAAGTAGGTGACATTTTGGTGATGGAAATCTTTGTGCCAATCGAAGATGTCGTTGATCATTTGGTGCCAGTAGCCGAGGGTGTCGATAAAGGTTGACCAGTGGGGGATATTGGTTGGTTTTTGGTGGATGTGGCAGATGGCTGCGACGGGGATGAGGGCGGCGCATACTTTTTTGGAGGCGATTTGTTCAAATTGGGGGCGGGTGATGGCCGAGAGCATGTTGTCATGATAAGCGGCTTCACCAGAGCGAAACCATGTTTGGCGAAAAAGGGGCCAGAAAGGATGGTTAGCGGGAAAAAGGGTGGTATACGGTTGATAGAATTCGGTATGAAAGAAGTTTATGGTCGGGAGTAGATGGGGGGCACTGTCAGCGTCATTGTCCATGATATCATCGATGAGACGGATATAGTAATAGCCGTTCATGGTTGAGTAGGCGAGCGTACGGTGTAAAGCGGTATTGGGGGTTGGGTTGATGGTGTGGTCGGCCCACCATGGTAAAAGGAACATGGGGTAGGCTTCAGGATGAAGAAAGTAGTCAGCGGCTTGATTAGAGCCAGCGAGTTGATTAAGCCAAGCGATGGTGGCCTCCGCCATATGGGGAAAAGCTTGCTGGAGATTTTGTTTTATATCATCATTGGCTTGATTGATAATGTAATTCAGTTCATTCGTGTACATTTTTCTATTGTACTCATTAGGCTAAGTTGTGGAAAGTAAACAGATTGATTTAAAGCAAATTCAACGTCGTATGAATGTGGCAATTGGGATGGTATTTTTTCTAGTGACTGGGAGGGACATTGCGAATGGGAGTAGGCGTGGTTGACGGGCAGGTGGTGGCTGGCAATGTTGGGGACAGGCATGTTGGAAGTATCAGGTTGTTGGGGATGCAGTTAATTAGGCCTCTCGTTTACAAGAGCAAACGAAGGTGTTGGGTGCTGATATTGTGTTAAGTGAAGAGAGTTATCGGCAAGCCTCGGCCGTTACGCCCATGAATGGCCGTTTGGTGGAGGGGGTTGTGATTAAGGGGGAGGAAACGGCCGTTCGTGTTTATTGTTTATAATTACGACCGATAAACAACGGCGCGTACTACGTCGCGGCGGGAGACGGTGCCGACTAATTTGCCATCATCAACGACAGGGAGGAGATGGATTTGGGTTTTGATCATGGTGAAGGCGGCTTTGGCGACAGGGTCTGTTGATTTCATGGTGATGGGGTCGAGGATGATGAGGGGGAGAATGGGATAATCGGCTAAAGTACGTCCCTTTTGGAGGAAGATGTGAAAGGCGTCGCCGAGGGTACCCCCATTGGCGGCGATCTCTTCTTGGTCGGGGAGCATAGTGCGTAAGATGTCACCTTCAGAGAGGACACCGATGAAGCGATGATCTTCTTTGGTGACCATGAGGTCGCTAAGCCCACTAAGACTAATCAGTTCGGCGGCCCGACGGACAGTTGCTTCTGGTTCGATAGCAACGGGATGGATGGTCATAAGTTCGCTAATTAACATAGAAATATTTCTCCTTCACGGCCATGAGACATTTTGTGAATGTCGTAAGATGAATGAACTTTGCTCACTGCTTCTTATTAGATTATACAAAAATTTGGGCGGAAGGCGATAGGGATTTTGAAATTATGTCAATTTTGGGTGGAAAAGTGGTACAGGTTAATTGAAGCTATGCCTCACACTTGCTCGAAGGCGCTCTGGTGTTTGCCCTGTCCAAGCACGAAAGGCGCGATAGAACGAATTTACTTCTTCATACCCCAACAAGAATGCTATTTGTCCACTTGTGTAATCTGAGTTTGTTAGGTAATGACGTGCCAAATCTTCACGCAATTTATCTAAGACTTGCTGAAAACTGGTGCCATCACTCTTTAAATAGCGCTGTAAGGTTCGGCGACTGATAGCCAATCGCAAGGCCACATCATCAACGCTGTATTGCCCACTGGCCAAAATCTCCATCAAACAGGCACGTACTTTCTCAGTATAGGTAGCATTTTGTAACAAATCCTGCAGTCGCTGATTGAGATGGGACTCGAAGATTGACCACATGGTGTCGTTAGCAGTCAGAAATGGTCGCTCTGCATCTTGTATGGCGTATGTTACACCGTTAAAATCTGATTTGGTGAGGCGCACACCGAAGTAATCTTCATATGCTTTTTTTTCGGGAATGTCCACATTTGTATGGATGCTCAAGGGCACAAGGTGTTCCCGTGTTGCCATGCGCGGCATATGCACCCACCAGACCAATTCCGCTGCCGCTAAACTTGGTGGCAACGCCCCATATTGGGGCAATGAACCGATTTTAATCGTGGTTTGTTCGTTCATGGTGTGAACGCTCAAGCGGATTGGGCCGACAAGGGGTTTGTAATGGGCGAGGCGTTTGGCCGCCACATTAAGATTCGGACTGCAGAAACAGGCAAATATTGGTGGGCTAAATGTTTCAGGTGTGGTACTCGTGGCAAAGTCTAACGGAAAAGTAGGATAGTCGCGTAGGACAGTTACAAACCCATCCCATAGTCTGAAGTACTCTTCACCTGTAATCATGGGTGATTTGCGAGATAGCAAATCGAGAGGTAACTGGGCATAGCGTAACACATCTTGTGATGAAACATTCATGTCCTTGAAGAGTATCTGCCACCCGTTCACCTCTACCGGGTATTTTCGATTATCCATGGGGGGTGTCCTTTTGTTACTTGAGGCCGACTAGGGCCATGCTGACATCATACAGTTTGGCTGCAAGTTCAGTATCTTCCCCTTGTGGATGAGGCGATTTCATAGGCCAGCCGCCAGCGCGATTCTCTTTGTTAGGATAGAGGATGCTATTTTGACTATAATAGGCACCATTGTGGTTAGGGGCATCATCATCGAGCAAGCAGTGGAGAGACGTTTGCGCACCTTCAAACCATGACATTGTGCCCAGCAGGCCGCTAAACGGCCGTAATAAAACATTCTGTACAAACTTGACTGGGCCTTTTGCCAGATTCGAGCGGATCCAGCCTGGATGAACGGAAAACGCAGAAACCCCCGTGCCTTCCAATCGTTGGGAGAGATCGAGTGCATGAAGAACATTGGCAAACTTAGAGTTAGCGTATGCCTGCCCGAAACGCCACTCTTTGTTGTTGAAATTCAAGTCATCAAAATCGATCTCACCAAAGATTCCGGTCATACCAGCATGGGCCACACTTGACACACAGATGATGCGTGATGGCGCACTGGCTTTCAGCATATCCAACAGAAGTTCGGTGAGCAGGAAATGCCCCAAGTGATTGACGCCAAAATCCATTTCAAACCCATCTTCAGTTCTGCCTTCAGTTTGAACCGCAACGCCAGCGTTGTTAACAAGACCATCGAGCCGATCGTATTTGGCCTGAAACGCAGTTGCAAAACGTCGAACAGAGGCAAGGCTGGTGAGATCAAGTTCCATTATTTCGACTGAGCCTTTTAAGTTTCCCACTGCGGCAAAAGCTTCTTTTCCAGCATTAAGGCGACGGCAGGCACCCACCACATGAGCTCCCTGTTTAGCTAATTGTTCGGCCGTGGCAAAACCAGAACCAGAGTTGGCTCCCGTTACGATATAGATATGACCACTCAGGTCTTTTTTAAATAGTTTTGGATCACACATCAATGTTTTGGGCATCATAGCCTCCTTGTTTCAGCTTCTTTTTCAATTATTTGTATAACAGCTGGGATTTGCCACTTTATTTGGTGAAGCATTTGGCCGTTACTTTACTTAGTATAAGGGAACGTAGACAAGGAGTCATTATCGCATTGTGCCAATGAACTATCAAATGGTGCCAACGTGGGCAAGTGAAGAAATTTAAACAGAAAGATACGGTTTTAGAGTCCGTATCTTTCTGTTCAGATCCCCCGCTTGGCCTTTTTTTAGAGAGGTGTTAGCAGATTAGAGGCGGGTGGCGGCGGCGTCGATGGTGGGGTTGAGGAGGCCGAGGGCACTGTTGATACTTTGAACAGCGAGGCCATAGTTGAATTCATCGACGCGACCCGAATCCACGCAGGATAGATAAGCGGGGCGGCTACGATCTAAAGCGTAGACGAATGATAAGAAGTAGGCCCCATCAAGATCTTGCCAATTGCCGGGAACATCATCGTAGAAGACAGCATTGTTTTTGATGCTATTGTACGCATTGACGTAATTTTGACAGGCGACGGCATCACCGTTTAAGGTTTGCCCCAGATTGGCATTCATCGTGTTAAGGTTGTTGCGCATGGCTACCATCTTGTTGTAAAGCTGTTGGGCATTGAAGGGACGTATAGGGAAAACACCAAGGACATCATTAGGATTGGATTGGTAGTAGAGGGTGATGTATTCAGGGGTAGGAGCTGGGGTTGGGGTGGGTGGTACAGGTGTGGCTGGTGGGGCTGGGGGGACGATAAGATCTAAGGGGTCTAAGTCGGCGGTGAGGTCAAGGACAGATGTTGAAATCCAAGCTTCTTGGCCATTTTCTAATTCGGTGACAACCCAGCTTGTGTCTTGATTACGTCCGATGAGAACGAGACTATCACCATTGGCGGCGGTGGCTAAGACGGGATAGGCGGTGGAGGGGCCGGAACGTAAATTGACAGAGCTAATGTTGACGGCACCGAAGATGCCGGCGTCAAGCGCGAGGGTCAATTCGATGGCACCTAAGGATTCGGTAACGGAAATTGTTTGGCTAGCGTAGTTGGGGGCGGAGGCGTAGACGACATAATCGGTGAGAGTGGGGTCGAGGTTAGTGAAAAGGGCATACCCCTCGTCATCAACGGAGAGGGTGGCAGTGTAACTATCTTCGGCACTGGTTAATTTGATAGAGGCGTTGGTTACAGGTTCATCTGTATCGCTATCGAGGATAAAAACCCCAATTTGAGGGACTGGTGTGGGGGTATTGGTCGGTGTTGGTGTGGGGGATGGTGTGTTGGTGGGAGTGGGGGTAGGGGTGTTGGTGGGGGTATTGGTTGGTTCGGGGGTGTTGGTGGGGGCCGAGGTTGGTTCGGGGGTGTCTGTTTCAGTTGTCGTAACTTCTTCAGTTGCTTCAGCGACAGAGGCTGGTGTGGTGGCGGGCTCATCGCTACCACAGGCAACGGCAAAGATCAGTAATAAACAGGTGGCAAGCAAAAGCCGCCATGTTGATGGGGAAAACATAAAAACTCCTTGTTTTTGTTTGCTAGCAATAGATTATTCGCCAACTATTGCGATTTGATAGTTTTATTAAATGGGGATGAAAGGGTGGCGCGTTGCGATAACGGCCGTTTTTCATAGCCTAGCACTTACTATAAAAAATGGAATGGTTCAGAATTAACTTTACAAATGAGGATGGGCTTTGCTGAGAACGAAGCCGTAATGAAGGTGGTTTTAGAAGTGGATTCCGGCGTAAGCCGGAATGACATGTTCGAGGATTGCGTCGGTAATTGTAAAAACGGACAACATATGCGCAGGAATGACAGCCCTCAGTAAGGATTGTGATTTTGTAAAGTGATTTGTATAAACCATTCTTATTTTATTTGTTGTAAATAGTTGTGTGAGTAATTTATCAATCTGGCAATAATTGATAACGACTGACGATCCTATTGTACAAAATTTCACGAATGGTGTAAAGGGGTACTAAGGTACTATGTCAGGTAGTGCGATTTAACAAATCGCACTACCTAGGTTATTTATGGGCGACCCATGCTTCTTCGGCTTGGAGGGCGCGGACTTTGGCGGGGGCTATTTTGCGGTAAACGGCCGTTGGCTCTTGTTTGTGACCATCAACAGTTAATAGTTCATCAATGGTAATGCCAAACAGGAGTTCGTTTTCGGCCAGATACGGTTTAATTAGGTTCCAATCGGCGTAGGTGAAGGTATAAAATTCGCCACCGTTGAGTTGGTCTTTGGTGAGACGGCGATGGGGGTCACGGACGAAGATGGCACCACCAGAGGCGAGGGAGAAGAGATTGCCGCCAGGATAAGGGGTGGGGAGCTCTTCGATTTGGCCGTTGTCGTTGAGGTGGATGCCGTTGAGGATGACAAAGCCACCATTGTTGTGTGGGTCGCCGGCCATGAAGGATTCGGCGAGGTAGTCGAGGCAAGTGCCGTTGATGACGAAGCGTGGCTTACCGACAGCGTTGATGAGGGGGCGGCCGGCGGCGTTGCCGAGGATGTAGGCTTGCCCCCCTTTGGCGGCATAGCCAAAGGTTTGGCCGACGTCACCATAGACGACAAGTTTGCCCGCTTTCATAATTTGGGCGAGTTGGTCTTGGGCGTTGCCGTGAACGTAGATATCCATACCGTCAATGCCGGAAGCGAGATAGTCGCCACTAGCGCCATAGACGTCGATGCGGACGTCACTGCTATCGGGGCCGAAGCCGTTGCCAATGAAACGGTGGCCGCCGCAGTGGATGATGAGGAAGTGGCGAAAACCGTTGTTGTAGAGGGCGTTGAGGCGGGTGGCGACGGAGTGGGGGCCTTCTGGTTCAAAGCCGCGGGCGTCGATGATGGCGGTGCCACCGTCTGCGGTTTGGGCGGGGGTATCGGCTGCGGTTTGATAGGTGAATTTGGGGGTTGGCTTGGCTTGGATGAGAGCGAAGAGGTCGTTGAGGGCTTGGTGGCAGAGGGCGGTGAGGCTGCTGCGGCGGAGTTGGCCGAGGGGGAAGCGCCGGTCGACAAGGCCGGTGAGCAAATCGAGGGTTGCTTGACGGCTGTTATCGGTCTCGGTATCGGCGAGGAGGGCGGCGAGACAGGCGCGGAACTGTTCGTAGTCCCAGTTGGGGAGTTGGTTGGTGATCCATTCAAACCGATTGGTATCGGGGAGGGTAGGTTGTTCGTTGTTAGGGGTGTTGGTGGGACGGTAGGGAGGACGGCTGGTATCGAAATGGAGCTGTTGGCCGAATTTATCGGTGCAGGTGAGGGTGGCTGCTTGGCCGTCGGCGTCGGGGCGGGCGGTGAAGATGAAAGCACCGCCATCGGTGTGACTACCACCACGAGCGTTCCAGTAGCGGTCGGCAACGGACCAGAACCGGTTATCGGAGGCGGCGAGGGAGGTGAGGGCGGCATCGATACCTTGCTTTTCGGAGGCGGCGAAACCGATGGCAGGGCCATCGTCGCCCGCTTGTTGCCAAGCGAATACTTGGGGACGGAGCATGGAGGTATCGGTGATACAGGTGAGACGGTAGACGGGTTCTTCGTTTTCGGCTTGGGATTGGGCGATAAGGAAGAACCAAGGGCCATCAGGGGAGCTGTGCATGTGCATTACTTGCAGATTGTGGTAAATGTCTTGTTTTTCGGGGGGGAGGAGGGTGAAATCTCGTTCGGTGGTGGGGGCGAGAGATTCGATCACATATTCGAGGGGGTATTGATAGGTGCGATGGAGGAGATCGAAGACTTGGACAGAGACTTCGGTATCGGTGAGGAAGAGGGGGTAGATGTTGCGTTGAGCGAGATATTCGGAGATGGAGGCGTAATTGGCGAAGTCGCCATTGTGGACGAGGGCTTCGTTCATGCCAATGAAGGGGTGGGCACCGCCGGGGTGCCAGACGCGCCCTTTGGTGGGGTAGCGGTGGTGGCCGATCCAGACGTGGGCATTGATATCTTCGAGTTGGTAGTAGCGGATGACGTCATCGGCGTAGCCTACCATTTTGATGACGAGGAGGTTGCGGCCGTGGGAGAGGACAAAGGCACGGGTGTCGCCGGTGGAAGCGTAGAACTCTTTATTGAGTTGGAAGGTGTTTTGGAAGACGATCTCGTCTTCGATTTGACGACGGCTGATGTCAAGATTGTGCTCGGCCTGAAAAGCGTCGAACGCTTCCTGTTTGACACGGACGAAATATTGATACACTTCTGGGGGACGGACATCGAGGCCGTGGAGGGTGGTGTGATCTTCGATATGGGGAGCTTGACGGCTATGGTCGATTTCAAAAATAGTGTTGATATATTTTTCTTCGACATCAGCGCGGCAAGATTGATCGAGATAGGCGATAACGAGGAGATAATCTTGTTCGAGAATTTGGCGGGAGACACCAAATTGGTCTGGGTCGAGGCCAACGGCGGCGATGCCGCCCCCTTTGCCGTTACCGCGGTTGCGCATCTGTTGGAGGGCTTGGAGCATGTGGCGGCCGCCGATTTTCTCGCTACAGGCGAGACCGATGACACCACAGCCACCCTCGGCCGCTTGGTTACGGTCATTAAATTGCAAATCCCAATCTGGTTTCAGTTGACGACGGGATTGGAGAATCGTTTTAATTGTTTGGGGAGAGGTCATGATTTAATCCTATAGTGAAAAGTTTAGCCGATATAGCGGAGGAGGTCACGGCGGCCACGGAGTTGAGCGATGCTGGTGAGGCCGAGGCGGCGGAGAATATCTTCAAGTTGGTAGGCGATAGCTTGGTAGAGGTTGATGATGCGTTGTGAGCCCCAATCGGTGGTGATGAGGAGGGAGAGTTCGGGGTCGGTGGTGGTGAGACCATAGGGACAGCCACGGCCACGCTCACAGTTGGAGCAGCGGGTACAGCCCATGGCGACGAGATCGCCGGTGCCGATGACACAGCCATCGGCGCCGAGGGCGATCGCTTTGGCCATGTCGTAGGCGGTGCGAATGCCGCCACTAGCGATCACGGTGACTTGGTCGCGGATGCCTTCGCTGTCGAGGTAGCGATGGACTTTGGGGATGGCGAATTCGATAGGCATGGCGATATTTTTCTTGGCGATTTCGGGGGCGGCGCCAGTGCCACCGTAAGAGCCGTCGAGGTGGATGATGTGGGCGCCAGCGTAGTAACTGCCGACAGCGACCATATCGACATCGTGGGGGGTGGAGACTTTGACGGAGATGAGGGCTTCGGGGTTGATGGCGAGAACCCAATCGACATGTTTGCGGTGGTCTTCAACGGAGTAGACGGAGTGGAAGGGGAAGGGGGAGAAGAGGCTGACCCAAGGGACGCTTTCGCGCAGTTGGGCGACGGTGGTGGTGCTTTTGTCACCGAGAAGGTGGCCGCCGAGGCCGGGTTTAGCCCCTTGGGCGTATTTAAATTCGATGATGGGGGCATGTTGGATCGTTTCTTCACGGACACCGAACATACCGGTGGCAACTTGGGTGATGATAACATCTTTATACTCGATGAGAGCGGGCGGGTAGCCCCCTTCGCCGGTGCAGGTGAAAGTACCCATTTTACGGGCAGCGATAGCACGGGCGACCATGACTTGTTCGCTGACGGAGCCGTAGGACATGCCACCACCGTAGAAGGGGAGTTTGATGGTGTGTTCGCGGCCTTGGCCGCGGCGGTTGAGGGGGATGGAAAGGTCGATGTTGGTGTCGGTAGCGGTCCATTGGTCTTGAGGGAGGAATTTAAAGTCGAGGTGGTCGAAGCCACCATCAGAGCGACCGACACGGTATTCAAGGCCGTTGGTGGGTGGTTTGGCGTGTTCGGCCATGTACCAAGTGGAGAGGATGAGGTCATCGGTCCAGCGGTGGTCGCCGAGGGCGGGTGGGGGGCCATTTTCTAGCGTTGGCCAGTAGGAAAAGCCATCATGGAGGGCTTTAATATGTTTATTAACAGCGATTTGATTAACAGGAATTGTATTATTGTCGTTATTACTCATTATAGCCCTCGATACCGGCGAACGCTTCGCGTTCTAAATCTTTGTGGAACATAGCGCGGCCCATTTCGCCGCGGAGGCGGCGGACCTCGCGGAGGCCCATCGCGCCCATAATTTCGAGCAGTTGGTCACGCCAAGTGGCCATCACATTTTGGAGACGTTGGACGCCCCAGGGGATGTTGAGGTTGTGGGGGATGGTGCAGGGGTCGGTGGGGGATTTGTATTGACCTTTGAAGCGAGTTTGGAGGGCGACGAGAAGGGGGGTATTGATGATGACGGCATCGAGGCCGGCGATAATCGCTTTGGGAACATGTTCGGCGGCGATGATGCCACCACTGCCGAGAAGGGTGACCTCGTCGCGGGTGCCGTTATTGACGAAATGGTTATGGGCTTGGCGGATGAGGTCGAGGACGAAAGTGCCATCGGCGGCTTGGCCGTGGTAGTTGGCGGTGAGGTGGAAGATACGGATACCAGCGCCGTAGGCGGTGGCGATTGTTTTGAGGTCGGAGAAGGGGAGGCGGAGGGCGATGTGGGTGTGGGGGAGTTGTTGTTGGACAGTGGCGTATAGATTGGGGTCCCAGCTGTTTAATTCGACAAGTTTGGGGGTGTCGTGGAGGAGGCCGAGTTGGTGGCTGTTATCGGGGGTGAGGTGAGGGACGAGGTGGGGGCCGTGGAGGTGGTTGTCGAGGATGGTGCCGAGGGGGAGGATGGCGAGAGTTTGGACGTTGGTGGCGGTGCGACTGTAGATAGTGGGGAGGAGGGGGACATTAGGGTTTGGTGGGGGCATATCGAAGATGATGGGGAGGGGGATGGTGAAGGTATCTGGGGTATGGGTTTGGTCGAGAGAGCCATCGGGATTGAAGAAGAGGAAGGGGGGTTTGGCGCCGATGTCGACGACGGTGGAGATAAATTCACGGCCGTGGATACCATCACGAGTGGGGCGGACGATTTCGGACATATCGGTCCACATGCTGTCCCAGCCGTGGCCGGCGAAGCGGCCGCGGTAGCCGGCGCCACGAACGGGGATGCGGCCGTGTTCGGCTTCGTAGGTGATGGCATTGACGTGGGTGGTGTTGAAATAGTTGTCGCCGAGGGTAGCGCGTTCGGGATTGGGGGTGACGGTGACAAAGTCTGGGTGTTCAGTGGTACAGCGGAGACAGCCAACACAATATTGGTCCCGAGGCATAAAGCCACCAACAGGGCCAGAGAAGACACCATAAAGACAAGGGCGACTCAGCACGGTATCGAGGTCGCCTTTGTAGTGCCGTAGTTCGGTTAATAACAGTTTAGCTAAGCCGATTTTATTGACAGTGACATTAAAGCGACTGGGCCATGGGATAATATCGGGGGCGGGATCGGTTTCGATATGATAGCGCACATAGGCGTTGCTATTTGGTGTCGGAGGGGTATGATTATTTGCAGACATAATGACTCTTTGGGTGATAGATAGCAAAGTTCAGTCATTGTTTAAGCCTAAACGGTTTGATTAGCATAAAACTTGACTAAAAATTTACTGGTAGATGTTAAAAAATTTTAGGAAAGAGGGGAGAATGTGTAGAGAGTGCAAAATTAGGATTTGGGGAAGACTCTTAACTAAAACTTGGAGAAATTTGAATGTTCATAAGAGGTAATTTTAAGAAAAAAAAGGGGAATGGGCAAGGTAAATTGGCCGAGATGCAGACGGGAGAAATTTGGGGTAGAGAAAATGTAAAAATTTATGGTAGGGGGGTGATAAGTAGTTTTACATAAAATTACTATTTTCATATTGAAAGTAAAGTGGTATTATAGTATGCAAGTCAATTTCCAGATGGTTTTTGTGTGACTGTAATTGTTTAGCAAAAATAATTGGTATGAAAAAACGGCCTTTAGGAAAATAGCTTAGGTGTTAATAAATTGACCTGTTTTAGACTACGAAACGAGATAATTACGTGACTGATATTACAACCATAGATAGTCAACAGGATATTTCCCCTCGATTACAAGCGGTGTTACAGCAAGTTGTTGATGATGTTGTGGCCCGGTTGGGTTGCCGAGCGGCGATGGTGGCGACGTTAGAAGAGGGAAATGCGTTGCAAGGGCGCGCGTTTGCGGTAGCGGTTTCACCGCGCGTGTGGCGGCCGTTGCAAGAGATGATTGGGATATCACCGGTTAGTTCCGAGGCGGTGATCTTTCTCAACGAGCGCAAATATAGTCAGAATTTAGGGGTGCGGGCGGTTAAAAGCGCGCAAAGTGGTGGAGCGAAATATTTGACAGGGGAGACGATGCATGATTTGTTCCGACCGGTGGTGGGAAAGAAATTGTGTTGGACATTGCAGAAAGCGTTGGGGGTGAAGCAAGTCATTGCGGTACCATTCTTTATTGAAGACGAAGTGGTTGGTAATTTGTTTGCGGCCTCGGATCAGGCGTTTGTACGTCAGGATTTGGAGTTTTTGGTGGCGTTGGGGGCGCAAGCGGCGGTAGCGATTCAGAGCCAGCGGCATTTGGAGGAGTTGCAATCGTTAGAGAGTATTTTCTTAAATATGCAGGCCAACATTACGGATGAGCAGATGGTTTTGCAGACGATTGTGGATGCGGTGGTGAATCAATTTGATTTTGTGGGAGCGTTGGTGGCGACATTGGAGGATCATAATGCGTTGCCGGTACGGGCGTACAATATTAGTGTGGCGCCGAATTTGATTCATCAATGGGAGTCGATGGCGGGGGTGTCGTTTACGGGGCCGAGGGCGGTTGTATTTCTGAATAATGAGAAGTATCAAGACAATTTAAGTGTGCGGGCGGTGAAGGGGTCAGATGGGCATCCGGAGCGGTATTTAATTTCTGATTCGTTATATGATTTATTTCGGCCGATTGTGCCGAGGGCCGTGATTGCGGTGGCGCAAAAGGTATTGGGGGTGAAACAGGTGATCGCCGTTCCCTTTTTCTTGGAAGATGAGGTTGTGGGGAATTTGTTTGCGGCGACGACGCGGCCATCATTTACGGAGCGTGAGATTAGTTTATTGACGACATTGGGTCAACAAGCGGCGGTGGGGTTGCGAAATGCGCGGTTGTATCGGGTGGCGGAGGAGCGGCGTGAGATTGCACAGATGTTTGGACGGATGGCATTTAGCGCCGCGGCTTCTATTCATGCGTTACGCAACCAAATTGGGGCGGCACGGTCAATATTGGGCTTGTTGGAACGATTGCCAGCGGCGGATGAGAAGCAAGAGCAGATTTTGGGGTATGTTCCCTCGGCCGTCGAGCGCCTCACCCGAGCAGCCACCATCTTAGACAATTTACATGAACCATGGCGTCACACAACTGATGAGGAAGTGAATCTAAACGATTGTGTTATTTGGTCATTAGGTGAAGTGTTTGCCCAATCATCGATTGATCGCCATGCGGCGACACAAACGACAATAGAAGGGGTGACGCTTCATTTAGATTTAGCTGAGGATATACCGGCCGTTATTACTGTGGCTGATATGTTAACTGAAAGCTTACGCATTATGATTAAGAATGCCAAAGAGGCGATTGTGGAGCATCAGGGTAGTGGTGATTTATGGTTAACATCACAGCGATATGGTAATGATGGGTTACAATTTGAGTTGCGTGATAATGGGATTGGGATTGCACCAGCCCATTTGCAACGCATCTTTGATATGGGTTGGTCAACAAAAGGGGGGCAGGGTATGGGCTTTGGTTT
Organism: Anaerolineae bacterium; assembly: GCA_035459145.1. Taxonomy (GTDB): domain Bacteria; phylum Chloroflexota; class Anaerolineae; order Promineifilales; family Promineifilaceae; genus DATHYN01. Next base: position 36,388 of record DATHYN010000168.1, read on the forward strand.
GTTTTGGACAAAAGATTTTATTGATGGGTTAGGGGGAACAATAGAAGTCAAGAGTATTCAAGGGGAAGGGACAACGTTTACAATCACGTTGCCCAATACGCATTCAACTGATTCTAAATAGTTATATTAGGGAACTGTGGCGGAGCAACCCCAACCTAAATTGATTAATCCCTACCCATTGTGGCTTGAATTTGGTACACTTAAGGAAAGCTTATTAAGAGGTTTTATTTTTTAGTTTAGTGCCTGAGTAAAATTATGCCGGTTTTCAAAAATGAAGACGGCATTGTCGCCTGTGGTTAATCATTAATTTGATTAGACCGTGGCATGGGATTATGTTTTATGAGCAGTAATGTAAAACAAACCAACAAACCAGACACGCAAGACGAGGTATCGAAACAGGCGTGGCAGCAAGCATCGATTGTGACTGCCAACAGTTTGAATAAGGTAGCTCAAGATGCGCATGAGGCGGGGATGACACAGTTGTCGTTGCCGCAGATGACAGAGATGGTGGAGTCAGTCTCAAAGGCGGTACCAGCGGGTAATATACCTAGTCTGATATTAGAGCGTTTGACGCAGATGCGGACGGAAACACCACCACAAGAGACGATGGATAAAGATATTTATCTATTATTTGATACCTCAAAACGGTTTATGAGTCAGGCGATGTATATGACTTTTGCGGTGACGCCGGCCAAAGTGATTGGGTCGTATCAGAAGTTGTTGCAATTGGCGGGGATGGATCCATTGGCGTCATTTCCGGAAGGGGTGTGGCAATTTTATGTGAATTATGCATTGCGTGAAGATACGGCACGGCATACGAATGAGACGCATGGTTTTGACACGATTTTGAAGCGGTATGGGATTAGTTTGTCGTTGGTGGATCGGGTGACAGCGTGGGTGATGGGAGTAATTCATACGTTGCATGAGTATGATAGTTTATTAGAGAATGAGTGGCGGGAGCGGACATACACCTATATTTTGCAGACAGTGATGGCTGATTCGGATGAGGCGGAGTGGTATGAGCGGATTTATCGGCGGTGGGAGGTGCAACGGCCGTTTCGTCGCAGTCACGATGCGAAGTCACAAGAGACATATGCGCGCTATCGGCGACGGTTGTTTGATGAGTTTTTGCGTGAAGCGATAGATAAGTTGACACCAGAGCAGCAGATGGCATGGGGGCAGGCGGTTAAAGAGGCGAAAAAATCATTGCCCGCCTATCAGAAGCAGATGACGATTGCTTCTTTCTTAGAACCACATGCTTATGGGGAGACACGGCATCGCATTCCGATTGATGAGTTGCAGGTGGGTATTATTCATGATGGTCATTATTATTTGATTCCGGCGTGTAAACCGGATACGAGTGAACCGGCATCGGTGATGGAGGTACGGGCTCATGTGGCGGCGATTGTGGCGGATGAGGTACGGCCGACACCGACATCATTGATTCCGTTAGCGACGATGAAGCGGGCGGCATTGGCTGGTTATTTGCCATCGATGAGTAAATTGTTTCGGCAGAATTTAGATTTGTTGTGTAAAGCGCCTATTTTGATTAATACGGAGCCAAGGCCGAGGGGGTTGCCATTATCAGATTTGCGACAGGCCGAGCGGGGTATTGGATCCCATCCATTGACAATTTTTGATACGCACGAGACGTTTGTCTTTGATCAATCACATATTTTCTTTGATGGAGCGTGGGGAGCGGGTTTAGCGGAGATTATTACGGGGCAGGCGTTGGCTTGGGGGCATTATCTGAACAATTTGAAGGTGCCGGCTGGTCGGAAAGAGGGGGTCGAGCCTTTGTTGTTTGTGTGGGAGAAGCGGGATCGGAAAAATTTGGTGCAGGTAACGGAACAAGTCATGTTAGAGGTGAGTGCGGAGACGGATGCGGTCGCTTTGCATGCAATTTTGGCCTTGCGCAAGTTGTGTAAGCAACGCAATGATCTGATTACGGTAACGGTTAATGATTTATTGATTTTGTATCGGGCTATTCATGCGATTACGTATCAGCCACAGGCACAATTGGTGATGGAGTTGGAGCAGTTGGCGACGGAACCAGAAAGTACTGAGGCGGCGATGATGGCGTTGAATGAGATTCAAAACCATCATAATCCAGCGTTGTTAATTCCAATTGATGCGACTCATCGGATTCCTGGGGATCGCGTTTACCCGATGGTGTTTGAAGTGCCCTTGGAAGAGTTAAACTTCCTGAATTTGCACCGTAGCACGGTGAGGGCCTTAGATGCATATGAGACAGGGACGGGTGATCGCACCCCGTTATACGCGGAATTTGATCGGTTACAGCGGACATATTTGGCGAACCTAGCCGGTTTTGGTATGGTGTTGACGCGAGCGAAGTTGGCGGCCACAGCGGGCGAGTCAGTTAGTACACAAGCGATACGTATGTTAGCTAATTTGCCCACAGCAGTACAGCGGATGTTAGATGATATTCCATCCCGTTTTGAAGTGTTAAATGATATGATTAAAGGGCGGGAAGTTTTTTCTAATTGCGGGGCGGTGGTGTCAACAAGCTCTTTGACACGGTTTAATACAGCTAAAGATGATAATCAACACAAAGTATTAGCTTGGGGCGTTTTAACGGATGCTAAGGGGATTATGCATATTACCTTGCGCGATTTTCGACCACATGTGTGGGCGCTAATCGAAACGGGACGGCGTGATTTAGCCCAAAGGATTACAGCAGATTATTTACAAAGTTATGCAATTGGTTTGAATGTTTTTGTTCAGGAAGTACGGCGCATCACCGCGGTTAGTCGTGAAACCCAACTAGTAATGGATATGTAGCAATGGAAGATGGCTTAGTTGGTCGCCGATTGGCGAATTATCGCATTGAGAGATTATTGGGTCAAGGGGGGATGGCTCAAGTATATTATGGTATTGATGAGAGTTTGCATCGTCCGGTGGCGATCAAGGCGATTGATTCGCGTTGGGGGCATCGGGAGACGTACATTCAGCGTTTGATTCAAGAAGCGCGGTCAATGGCGACATGGCGTCATGAGCATATTTTGCAGGTGTATTATGCGGGGCAAGAAGAGTATCTGTATTATTTTGCTATGGAGTATATTGACGGGCTTAATTTAGAGCAATCATTGACAGAGTATGGCGCGCGTGGGCAGTTAGCACCACAAGATGATGTATTGAACATTGGGGAGGCGGTAGCGTCTGCGTTAGATTATGCGCATGAGAAAGGGGTGGTACATCGGGATATAAAGCCGTCTAATGTGATGATTGCGAAAGATGGGCGGGTGGTATTGGCGGATTTCGGGTTGGCGATGGATCAGCAGAGAGGGTCGTTGGGGGAGACGTTTGGGTCGCCACATTATATAGCGCCGGAGCAGGCGCGGAGCTCAGCGGCGGCGGTAGCGCAGTCGGATTTGTATGCGTTGGGGGTGATTTTGTATGAGATGTTAACGGGGGTGGTACCGTTTGATGATCCGTCACCGATGAGTATTGCGTTGATGCATTTGACAGATGCGCCACCATCGCCGCGGCAACTGAATCCGCGGTTGAATGAAGCGACGGAAGAGGTGTTGTTGAAGGCGTTGAGCAAGGAGCCTGAGGATCGGTATCCGTCGGGGGAGGCGTTAATGGAGGCGTTGCGGGAGGCGTTGGCTGAAGGGGAGATGGAGCCGGAGGTGCCGACGGAGTTGCCGCCGATGCCAACGGCCGTTTCAACCCCCTATGCGCGGCCGGTATCGCAGATGTCGATTGTGGATTTGGTGATGTTGCAGGCCGAGGCGGGTGTTGATTCTTTTTCGAACTTACCAAAAGTAGCCACGTCGAATAGTGTTATGAGGGAAGAGTTGCCCCGGTTGCCGGCGAGTGTGGTGACACCTGATCAAGGGCAAAAGCGGCAACAACGGTTTATCTATGGGGCTTTGGTCGGTTTGGTGTTGGTTGCTTTGTGTGGGGTGGTGTGGTTTATTCTTAATCCTGATCTTTTTATTCAAGTGGTTGATCCCACGCCGACATCGACGCCAACGACGGCGCCAACGCGGCAGCAAATTGTGGATGTGTCTTCCCCAACGGTAACGGCATCGGCCACACCGATTCCGGTGCCTAAAATCACACGGTTGACGCCAACTAACACACCAACCTTAACACCGTCGCCGTCGCCGACGGCGACGCCTGTGCCACCAACGCGGACACCAACACCGACAAAGGTAACGACGCCGACAGCGACACCAACGGCGACACCCGTTACTGAAGGGCAACAGGTATTATTGTTATACAATGATTATAGTTTTTATCTATTAAATTTAAGCGAAGATATCATCACGCCTAATTTATTGGTTTTAGAAGCGATTGATAATAGTACGGGAGATGGTACTAATTATCTATTTCCAGGGAATCAATGGTCCCGTTTCTTCCCGCAAATTGATCCGGGGTATTGTGGCGGCATTGAGCCGGTTGAATCACCAGCCTTTCGTTTGTTGCGACCAACACAGTGTACGGGATTTAATGCGATTGTGACCCCTGGGACAGACAATGAGTTGGTCTTTTGGATAGCGCGTGAGAATGTTGATCAGTTTCGTGCGTTGTGGCGCGGTCGTGAAGTGGGACGTTGTGATAGCCAAGTATCCGTTTGCGAAATATTTTTACCAGAATAACGGCGTTAAAAGATATTTTTTTGATGGACTTAGCTTTTCAACACAAGTGGGATATTACAGCCGAAGAGGCCAAACAGTTGCAAATCGAGTTAGCTAGCCGGGTGGTTAGGCGTGATATGGTGGGGACAGTTCGTTATGTTGCTGGTGTCGATGTTGCTTTTTTTGACGAGGGGCGTATATCACAGGGAGCGGTTGTGGTTTTATCGTGGCCTGAGTTGCAAATTGTGGCGCAGGAGGTAGCTCGCCAAGAGACAACTTTTCCGTATGTGCCTGGCTTTTTATCTTTTCGAGAAGTGCCTGTTTTGCTGGCCGCATTAGCCAAGCTAGAGCAAGTACCGGATTTGATTTTGTGTGACGGGCAGGGAGTGGCTCATCCACGGCGGTTTGGGTTAGCGTGTCATTTAGGGGTTTTAACAGATATAGCGACAATAGGTGTGGCCAAAACTCGTTTTATTGGTGTGCATGAAGAGGTGCCGGTAGCACGTGGGAGTTCGGTTCGTTTAGTGGATAGTGGTGAAGAGGTGGGGCGAGTGGTGCGGACACAAGCTGGGGTTCGTCCTTTGTATGTGTCTGTAGGGCATAAGGTGTCGTTGGAAACGGCCGTTACGTATGTTTTAGGATGTGCTCCCCGTTTCCGACTCCCAGAAACAACGCGCCAAGCAGATCGCTTGGCACGCATAAGATTATAGAGGTAAAGAATTTTTATTACCCCTATAGATTAAAGATTTTAAGATATCTTAGCAGGTTATGAGCGCCGCCGCCGTTGGGCCCGAACTGCTACCAATGCTTTTTCTTGCCGTTTTTGCTGTATATAATAAGCTAATTGGATGAGGTAGTATAAAGCTAAAGCAAATGGGGGGATGAGTGCAATTGTTAACATAGTTTTCCTATTTATCCATAAATTAGAAAGCAGTTGATTGGGTAATTGTGAATCGTATTGTTAACTTGCTTTCCTAACGTTAATCACTTTCCCATTGAAAGTATATAAAGTAACAAGTATTGTGTATATTGTAGCGTAGTTTGTCACCTTATCTGTAATCTATTTTACAGGGAAGCGAGTGAAAGGCAAATATGCTAATAGTACTAATCGGTTTTAGGGGGAATTGTTGGCGGGTGTTCCTCCGTATTTTTAGGGGAGGTAGGGCGTCGTGACAAGATGAGGGGTTTGTCGGGTAAAGCTTCATCGTCATCGGGGGTAATTGGATTTTCGAGATGTTCTTCGGCGGCTTTAAACCAAGACCAGACAAAGGTGATGGCGAGTGTGGTGGTGATGATGGTGATGAAGAATGATGAGATGCTCCAGACGACGAAATTAAGCATATAAGCGACCCCATAGAGGGCTAAAGCGATGAAAAAGCCAACGATGAGCCCTTGTTTGGCCCCTTCTTTGGCGGTATCGGGGCTGCTACCAAAGACGGCACCGATGAAAAAGGCATTGATAGTGGTACGGGTTATGGTGAGCCAATCGGCGTCTTGGCGCCAGCTAAGGAAAGCGCCAACGATGGCAACGATGAGGCCAGTCATAAGGAGACGACGGCCACGGGCGGGGGGATGGATACGATCGGCGAGGAGCAAACCCCATAAAGAAAAGATGAGAATTGCGAAGATGGTGGTGATGACGCCATTATCGGTGGTGATGAAAAGGCCATTAAGGGTACCAATAACAGCACCGATGAAGTGGCGGGGGCTATTGGTGAGGGCATGGAAAATAGCTCGGTATTGGTTGATGAAGTTATCAAACATAGTTTATCTTGTCCATCGTTGTTGAAGCCAAGGTACGGCAGTGGCTAAAGGTTTTACAAATTTATCTGTTTGATAGTGGGTGATGTGGTCAAGGAGGGTGAGGTGGATATCAGTGCCAGCATTTTGTAGGGTTTGAACGGCCGTTATCGTCCGCTCAACCGGAAAAATTTCATCCTGACGGGCATTAATTAAAAAGAGAGGGATTTGCCAGTCAGTGGTTAATGAATCAGCTAACGGTTGTGCGGCTAGAGGGAGAGCGGCGGCGAAATAATCTTGGTGCCGAGCGGCCATATACCAACTACCAAGGCCGCCTTTGCTATAGCCAGTGACAACACGTTGTTGGGGATTAATTGGGTAGTGTGATTCGATGTAATCGAGTAAGTTGATAAGATGAGTTTCACTTTGAGGTGTGCGCCAATCGGTATAGGTACAATCGGGGGCGACAAAGATAGCGTTTAAGGAGCGTAGGGCGGGTTCGAGGAGTGATTGGAGAATGCTGGCGCCGTAGTAGGGGGTGACAGGGCCACCCCAGTGGAGCGTTAGAACGAGGGGATATTGATTTTGTGATTGGTAGTCTGTGGGTAGAGAGAGGGTAAAGCGCTCTTGGTTAGGGGGCAAGGTTAGTTGGTGGAAACCGGCTGTTTGTGGCAGTTGTTGTGCGGTCATGGTTATATATTCTTTAAATAAGGGATGAGTCATCCCGAATGAAATTGTTCAGGTGAGGTTGTGGTTGGAAAATCGGGATGACTCATGTGTTAGTTCTAAGCGACGACGTTGAGGGCTTGTTCTAGGTCGGCGATGATGTCGGTGACATCTTCGATGCCAACGGAAAGACGAACGAGGCCATCGGTGAGGCCGCGGGCAAGGCGGTCTTCGCGGGGGACTTCGACGTGGGTCATGGTTGCTGGATGGGTGATCATCGTTTCAACAGCACCTAAGCTTTCGGCGAGGGCACAAAGTTGGACGTTGTTCATTAATGTTTTACCAGCATCGAGGCCACCTTTGAGTTCGAAGGAGATCATGCCACTAAAGCCACACATTTGTCGTTTAGCGATGTCGTGTTGGGGGTGGCTGGGGAGGCCGGGGTAGATGACACGGCTGATTTTGTCATGGGCTTCGAGGAATTGGGCCACTTTGAGGCCGTTTTCGGAATGTTTTTTCATGCGGAGGTCGAGGGTTTTGAGGCCGAGGAGGGTGAGCCAGCAATCGAAGGGGCTGGAGACGGCGCCAACACTTTTTTGGATATATTTGAGTTGTTTGAATAACTCTTCGTCGTTGGTGATGGCGATCCCGCCGATGATTTGATTATGGCCGCTGAGGTATTTGGTGGTGCTGTGAACGATGATATCGGCACCCCAGTGGAGTGGTTGGAGGAGGGCGGGGGTGGCAAAGGTGGGGTCGACGACAAAGAGCAGTTCATGCTCTGTGGCAATTTTGCCGACAGCTTCTAAATCAGTCACTTTGAGTAGGGGGTTGGTTGGTGTTTCGACCCAAATCATTTTGGTATTGTCTTGGATGGCGGCGGTGATATTGGCAGGGTCGGTGGTGTCGACGTAGGTGAAGGTAAGGCCAAAGCGGGTGAGAATATTATTGAAGAGACGAGAGACACCGCCATAGACATCATCGCCGGTGATGATATGGTCACCCGCATTGAGAAGACGTAAGACAGCGTCGGTGGTGGCCATACCAGAGGCAAAGGAGACGCCGTATTGGCCGCCTTCGATGGCGGCTAGACTGTTTTCGAGGACAGCGCGCGTGGGGTTGGAAGAACGGGTGTAATCGAACCCTTTATCTTTACCAACTTCTTCGAGGACAAACGTGGCTGTTTGGTAGAGGGGGGGTATGATGGAGCCGGTGGTGGGATCAGGATGGATGCCGGCGCGGACAGTTTTGGTTGCAAATTTCATAATTGTTTGTTGCCTATTGGGAATAGGCTACTCCTTTTTGGTAGAGATCTGTGTTAAGTTGTTACACTTAATAAATAAATTCAGAGTTTAATTTTACGTGAGAGTGGTAGGTTTGGCATGTAATTAATGGTGAAGATGAGGGATTATTTACTAACCTAATCTATTGTAGGTGGTTGTGGGCGAGGGCGAAGGCGCCGGCGACGCCGGCTTGGTTGCCGAGGGCAGGGGGGACGATATAGTCAGCGATATTTTTTTGGACAGCAGGGGAGGCGATGTAGGTATTTAGTAGTTGTTTGGTTTTGGCTTGGATGAGGGGGAAAAGATGTTGTTGATTCATGACACCGCCGCCGAGAATGATGCGTTGAGGCGAGATGATACAGATAAGGTTATGGAGGGCGGTAGCGATATAGTGGGCTTCTAACTCCCAGGCTGGATGGTTAGGGGGGAGTTGGTCACCGGGGGTTTGCCAGCGGTCGGCGATGGCGGGGCCAGCGGCTAAGCCTTCGAAGCAGTGGCCGTGGAAGGGGCAGTGGCCGGAATAGGTATCATCGGGGGCGAGGGGGAGGCGCATGTGGCCGAGTTCGGGGTGGATGAGGCCATGGATGAGTTGGCCGTTGGCGATAATGCCGCCGCCAATGCCGGTACCGATAGTGATGTAGATGAACGTGTCGAGATTTTGGCCGGCGCCCCAGCGGTATTCGCCGAGGGCGGCGCCATTGACATCGGTATCAAAGGTGATGGGTAAGTTGAGGCTTTGGTGGAGAGGGCCAACGACATCGGTATTTTTCCACTGTGGTTTGGGCGTAGTGGTGATATAGCCGTAAGTGGGGGATTGGGGGTGGGGGTCGAGAGGACCGAAGGCGGCGACGCCGAGGGCGGCGAGGGGGCCATGTTCGTTTTGTTGTTCTTGGAAAAAGGTAATGGCTTGGGCCAATGTATCTGAGGGAGTGGTGGTGGGGAAGCGAATTTCGGCGCGGATATCATCAGGGCCGGTACCGATGGCGCAGACGAATTTAGTGCCACCTGCTTCGATGCCACCAACAAGTGGTTTTTGAGTCATAGAAAATCTCCATGGGTAAAAGTGAGTTGTTATTGATCTGTTTTATCAGAATATGAGCAATTAGACAATTTGTAACCAGACGGTTTGGTATGGTTGTAGGGTGATATTGCCCCAAGAGGGGAGGCGGGTTTCGGTGAGGTGGTCATAGCCACGGCCGGCGAAGCCTAGTTCGTCTAGACGATAGCGGGGAATTGTTTGGGCATGTTCGGTCATATTGGCGAGGATGAGGAGACGGCCACGTTGGCCGTGGCGTAACAGCCCGAAGACATGGTCGTTGTGGATCCAGACGGCATCTGTTTGGGTTTGGGCATGGAGAAGGGGAAGGTTTTTACGCTTATCGATTCGTTTTTGGATGCCTTGGAACAGTTGGCCAGGGATAGTGGTTGCGTCTTGGCGTTGTTGGGCGTGGTGCCAATCTAGGCGGGGGCGGTGGAGCCAGCGGTTGTCGTGGGCGGTGTTGGGGTTGTCTTGATAGGTGTAATCGTTGAGGAGGCCGAGTTCGTCGCCCATATAGAGGAGGGGGATACCGCCGAAGGTGAGCATGAGAGTATAAAGGAGGAGGATACGTTTGATAGCTAGGTCAATATGGTGTTCATTTTGTTCTTCGATTGCTTTTTCGAGGCCGGCGAGAGAGGCGAGCGAGCCGCTGATGCGGCGGTCGCCCGTTTTGGGATTGAATTGGAAGGTTTGGCCGCGGGCGAAACTGTGGGGGAATTGGCCGCTGTAAAAATCACTGAGGAAGCTACGGTGCTGGTGAGCGGAGAGGCCGATGCCGCCAGCGTCGGCATCGGTGATGGCCCAGCCGATATCATCATGACAACGGATGTAGGTACACCAGGCGGTATTGGCGGGGATGGTGGGCATTCGTTGCAAGGCATAGGTTAGGAGATTGGCTTTACGCTCGGCCAATGCGCTCCACAACAGCACCATAAAAACGTTATGATAAGCAAGTTCACACTCTTTGCCGGTCGCATCGCCAACGCCAAAATAAGCGACCAGATCATCAGGAGAGACAATCGCTTCAGCTTTGAGGATGAGGGCAGGGGCAGCAACGCGACTGAGCGCACGAAAAGCTTGTAAAATGGCATGAGCTTTAGGCCGATTTTGACTATCAGTGCCAAGCTGTTTCCACATGAAGGCCACGGCATCGAGACGTAATATTTCGACACCTTGATTGGCCAAGAAGAGAATAACGGATAACATTTCATTGAAAACGGCGGGGTTACTATAATTGAGGTCCCATTGATATTCGTTAAAAGTAGTCCAGACCCAGCGTTTCATTTGGTCATAATAGGTGAAATTGCCTGGAGCCCAGTCGGGAAAGACTTCAGGGGTTGTTTGTTCATATTGATCAGGGAGATTACGATTAGAAAAAGTGTGGTAGTATCGTTGGTACGCTTTGTTGCCGGCTTGGGCTTGTTGGGCCCACTCATGTTCTTTAGCGGTATGGTTGCAGACGAGGTCGATGCAGAGACTGATATTTTGTTGGCGTAGCGCTTGGGCGAGGGTGGCGAGGTCGTCCATGGTGCCGAGATCGTCACGGATTTGGCGGTAGTTGGCGACGGCATAGCCGCCGTCATTGGGGGCAGGGCGTGGTTGGAGGAGAGGCATGAGATGGAGATAAGAGATGCCGAGTTCTTGGAGGTAGGGGATTTTGGTATGGATGTCGTTGAGGTTTTGGGCAAAGCGGTCAGCGTAGCAGACGTAGCCAATCATGTTACTACGTTGAAACCAGTCTGGGGTATTGAGGCGGCGGATATCGAGTTCGTGGAGGGGGGCCGAGCGATTGACATAGGCTTGGGCGGTTGTGGTGAGAAGATGTTGCAGGAGGGTGTTGAATTTCGGCCGTTGGCCATATAACAGATATAAGGGACGAACAATATCTTCCCAATGAGCTTGTAGACGTTGTTCAAAGCGGGCTTGTTGATAGGTATCAAGTGTGCGTAGAGGGCCTGTGCGTAGATGTATTAGATGTTTTTGTACGGATATTTTTTTCATAAGATTATTTTGGTATACCTTCAAAATACTACCTGCCTACAATGGGTCAATATGGCTACATCAAGTTGTAAAATAGATATGATGGTAGTTAATTTTACCACAGATTGTGGCATATATCGCTATTATGGAAATTAAGCTTATATGGTGTGAAACCTGAATAAAACGTTAAAATTGGTGACAAATCAGGGTAGTATTGGGGTGATATGCTTGACAATTTGGATCATTTTGATTAGAATTTGCAATCTGTATAGACTAGCTGAATCTTTATTGAATGGAGGTTAATGGTAACCAAAATTTAACCCAAACATTTTTATTGAGTAGTTTCAGTTTTAAACCTTTGTGTAGTGCAAAGATTTTGTTTAAAGGAGTTTGTCTTAAGTATGAAGAAAAAAGGCTTATTGTTAATCGCTTTCTTGATGATGAGTTTGGTGTTGGCAGCTTGTGCTGCCCCCGAAGCTGAAGTCGTCGAAGTTGAAGTGACACGCGTTATTACCGAGACCGAAATTGTTGAGGTTGAAGGTGAACGAGTTGAAGTGGAAGTTACCCGTGTAGTGACCACTGTTGAAACCCAAATTGTGGAAGTTGAAAAAGAGACTGAAGCGGAAGCTATGCCAGTTACCTTGCACATTAACTTGGGTAGTGAACCCCCAACCATTGATCCATCTTTGGCTACCGATACCACCTCTGTGGATGTGGCCGGTAACTTATTTGTTGGTTTGACCAAATTCAACCCAGTAACGGGTGAAGTTGAGCCATCTTTGGCGACTGAATGGTCGACCAACGAAGATGGTACCATCTACACTTTCAAATTGCGTGATGACATTCCTTGGGTGAAATATGACCCAGTGAGTGGCGAAACGATGCAAGTGATGGATGCTGATGGCAATCCTGAATTTGTTGATGCGTATGATGTTGAATATGGTGTGAAACGTACGATTAATCCAGAAACTGCTTCTGATTACTCTTACGTGTTGTACATTTTGAAAAATGCGCAAGCTGTTAACAGCGGCGAAGAAGGGTTCACCTTAGACGACGTTGGTGTTCGTGCTATTGATGCGACCACCGTTGAGTTCGAACTCGAAAACGCAGCTGGTTTCTTCCCAGCTGTGGCCGGTATGTGGGTTGCTTACCCATTGCATGAAGCCACCATCACCGAATGGGGCGACAAATGGACGGAAGCTGGTTTGATTACGACCAGTGGTCCATATGCTTTGGAAAGCTGGATCCATGGCGGTGAGTTGAACATGATTAAAAACCCAATGTGGATTAACGCCGATGATGTTCAAATTGAAATGATTGCTGGGGCTATGATTGCTGAAGCATCAACCGCATTCGCTTTGTATGAAAACTTTGAGTTGGACACCGTTGGTGTGCCTTCGCCTGAGTTGGATCGTGTCCGTGCTGACGAAGAATTGAGCAAACAATATTACAGTGCGCCAGTTCCTTGTACGTACTACTTCGGTATAACCAACAACAAAGCACCATTCGATGACCGTCGTGTTCGTTTCGCTTTCTCGGCCTCTTTTGATCGTCAAAGCTTGATCGACAACGTGTTGAAAGCTGGTCAAACCCCAGCGAGCTCGTTTGCGCCTCCAGGTATCTTCGGTGCGCCTGAACCAGGGACCGTTGGTGTTCAATACGACCCAGAAGCGGCTGCGGCTGCTTTGCAAGAGTACCTTGATGAAAAAGGTATGACGATTGACGATTTCAATGCGATGGACATCACCTTGATGCACAACACCAGCGAGGGTCATGCCCGGATTGCTGCTGCGGCGCAACAAATGTGGAAAGATAACTTGGGTGCTGAAATCCGCGTTGAGAACCAAGAATGGGGTGTGTACTTGGATACAATCCAAAACACGACACCACTTGAAGAAATGCCACACATCTGGCGCTTAGGCTGGTGTGCTGACTACCCAGATGAAAACAACTGGGTGCACGAAGTGTTCAATGCTGAAGCTGGTGCTAACCGCTTACGCCGTGAACCAACCCGTTTCGACGAATTGACCGCGCAAGCTGGTAAATCGCAAGATCCAGCGGAACGTGTTGAATTGTATGCAGAAGCTGAACAAATCTTGGCTTATGACGAAGCTGCTTACATTCCTGTCTACCACTACACCAGCTCGAACGTGAGCCAACCGTGGTTGACCCGTAACTACCCACCATTGGGTGCTAACGACTACTACAACTGGACGATCGACTGGGACGCTAAAATGGCGGCTCAAAATTAATCTCTGTTAATAAAGATAGCTAGCTAGTTTGCAAGGGTTGGGCATTAATGCCCAACCCTTTTTTTGTTTCTGCTTGTTGATATCTATGGTTCCACAAAGTCAAATAGTAGTCATACCTAAGTTGTAAATGAACATTGGTTGAATACAAACGGGTGGGATTGGGTTATACTGTAGGTATGATAGAACGACGTGATTTATGGCCGTGGGCGGGTTTATCTTTGTTAACGGCCGTTGCTACCTTCGCCCTAAAAATAGGGGCTTATTATTTAACGGGCTCGATCAGCTTCCTGTCTGATGGGATGGAAGCGTCGATTAATGTGGTAGCGGCGGTGATGATGGGTTGGACGTTGGTGGTGGCCGCGCGGCCACCAGATGAGGAGCACACTTTTGGTCATACAAAAGTTGAATATTTAGCGGTGGCGGTTGAAGGGGGGATGATTATTTTAGCGGCAATGCTTATTTGGTATACGGCGTGGGAGCGTTGGTCAGAGCCAATTGTGTTGACGCAATTGCAAACAGGTTTGTTGGTTTCATTTTTGGCTGGGGGTTTAAATTTGATAGTTGGCCGTTTGTTGATACGAGTGGGAGAGAAACAGAGGTGTACGCCATTGGTGGCGGATGGCAAACATTTATTGACAGACGTGTGGACATCGGTGGGGGTATGGGGCGGGGTGGCGGCGGTGTCGGTGACGGGGTGGCAGCGGCTCGATCCCATTGTGGCTTCATTGGTTGCGATTTATATTTGCTATACAGGCTATACATTAGTTCGTGAAGCGATTTTGGGGTTAATTGATTCTGCTTTACCAGAAACAGAGTTGGCACAAATTAAGACTATTTTAGATAAATATGAAGAGGAAGCGGGGATTACATACCACGCTTTGCGGACGCGGCAGGCGGGCGCTCAGCGGTTTGTTTCCTTTCATATTCAAGTGCCTGGGGTGTGGTCGGTGCAGATGGGGCATACATTAGTGGAAGAGATTGAAGACAAGTTACGTGAAGAGTTGGCACCCGTTTCGATTTTGACACATATTGAGCCGCAGGAAGATCCGTTATCGTGGCAGGATATTGCGTTGAATCGGGAATAGTCCTGTGGTTATTTGCCGCGTAGTTGATTGATGCGGTCGGTGATAGTGGTGAGTAGTTTGGTGGAGCCGTTGGATTCACCTTCTTCGAGGACAAGGGGGTCTTTATCGGGGAAGGGGGGGAGATCGAAGAGTTTGCGCCAAGCATAGATGCTGAGGAGTTTGATGGTGGCGGTGACAGGGGCGGCGAGGATAGCACCGAGTAAGCCAGCGAGGGAACTGCCCATAAAGACGCAGACCATGACGAGGAGGGGGTGGAGGCCGAGGGCGTCACCAACGATACGGGGGACTAAAACGCTGTTTTCGAGCTGTTGGATGATGAGCATAGCGATGAGAACGACGCCAGCTAATTGGAACCCTTCTAAGCCGATATAGCTTGCCGGTTGGAAGAAGGCGACGGTGACGGCGGCGACGGTGCCAACGAAGGGGCCGATAACGGGGATGAATTCGAGGAGACCAGAGAGGATGCCGAGGGCGATGGCGTTGCTGACGCCGAGGAGGGCGAGGGTGAGCCAGACGATGAAGCCGATGACGAGGCCGAGGATGACTTGCCCACGAAGGTAAGCGCTCCAAATGTGCATAAATTCATCGAAAAGACGTTCCGCATCAGCTTGGTAGCCGGGGGTGTGGGCGAGGCGGGCGACGTAATCGCCGAGGAGGGGGATTTCGATGGCGACGTAGATGGAGATGATGAAGATGACAAGCGTGTTACCAGCAATGCGCAAAGTGGCACTGGCTAATTGGGCTAAGGCTTGGCCACCACGACTGAAAACGGATTCGGCATAAGTGATAACTTGGGTGCGTATAGCTTCCCAGTCGAGGGTGGACAAGGTTAGTTCAATGGGGCCGAAACTGAAAATAGGTTCGGGGCGTTCGATAAGATTTTGGAGGTATTGGAGAGCTTGATCGATGAGGGCAGGCGCTTCTTGGACGAAATTAAGGGTTTGAGAGTAGGCGGCAACACCTAAGGCGACGAAGATAGCGATAGCAACGATGGCGATCACCATGTAGGTGACTAAAATTGCTTGATTGCGTTCGAGCGGGGAGCGGTCGGCGATGAGGGTGCAGATTGGATTTACAATATAGGCGAGAATAGCGGCGATAATGATCCAGGCCAAGATTTCTTGAAACCGGTAGGCGAGAATGGTGATGAAGAGAAGGCCAATGATACTGACGACGAGTTTGACAGTAGGTGACCATTGGGGAGAACTTTGAAAATGATCTGGTTGTTCCATAGGGTATCCTGCTAAAGCAATAAGGGGGCACCCGGAGGGTGCCCCAATAAAATAGATAAAATAGAGGGTTTAGAATTAGTCGTTGTCTTCGTCCTTGCCGGCGATGAGGGCTTGCTCGAGGATGGTGCCTTCAACTAATTTACTAAAGACCTCGGCCACACTTTTGCCGCCCAAAATCGCGAGTGGCGCCATACTTTCGGCCATGCTTTCGGCCAATGCCTTATCGGAGAAGGATTGGAGGGCAGCGATAAGTTGTGGGGAGACGGCGCCGGCTTTGTTGACAACCGCTTGAACTTCGGCTTGGAGTTCGGCGATACGTTGTTCGAGTTCTTGCTGGGCGACGGTGAGGGTGAGGTCATGTTGGGCGCGTTCCCGTTCGAGTTCGGCGTTGTGGATGGCGTCCAGTTGGGTTTGCTCGGCCGTTTGGGCGTCCAGTTGGCGACTTTTGGCTGAGATTTGGGCTTCGAGACGGGCCAAGTTGAGTTGGAGTTGGGTATCGACTTCATCTTTTTGCAGATTGAGTTCGATCTGTTTGGTAATGGCGCGGGCTTGGGAGATTTGTTGTTTAATCGTTTCCGTTTGTTGCGTAACGGTTAATTCCCGCTGTTTGGCTTCTAACTCTAAAGTTTGTTGGACTTCGGTATGTTGGGTTTGGATAAGAAGGTCAGCGATGAGATTGTCACCGATTTCGACTTCTAAGACCTCGACATCGTAGATGCGCATGCCATTTTCGGAGAAGATGCGGCCGGGGCGGTTGCCTTCATCGTCGGCTTGGCCGAGGACGGTGTTGCGGATGATGCTAATGGCATTGGCGTAAAATTCTTGGACACCATATTGGCGGATAGCGTGATTGAGGAGGGAGCGCATATGGTCGGTGAGGAATTTGACGTAATTTTCGACGTTGAACCAGAGGTCGGGGTCACCTTCGAAGTTGACGCGATAGGAAAGTTGAACGTTGACTTTACAAATGTCTTTGGTTTCGGCTTCGACGACATCGGAGACTTTGTTGTAGAGAACGCGGAGATAGACCGTTTTGAGGGTTTCTTCGTCCGTTTTGGGGGTGCCGGTGGAGAGGGCGACTGGGCCGAGGGTTTCGTCGTAGGAGAGGAGGTAGGTTTGGGGGCCAGCGATGACTTTGCGTTCGCCCGTTTTGCTGAGGACGAGGACGGCGTAGCCGGTCCAGACACTGATGCTGACGGCCCCTTCGTATTTGGTGTCGAGGGTGATGGTGCGGGGAGAGGTAAAGCTTTGACGGCGGGTGAACTCGTCACCGACGAAGCCTTCAGGGGTGGGAGGGAGGTCGGCGGAGGTGGTGGCGAGGAGTTGTTGCCCTGCTTTTTTGTGGCGGCGTTTGGCGTCACGGGCATCATCGGATTGGGCGATATCAGCCAGTTGGCGGTTATATTCTAACGCTTCTTGGTTGCCTGGATACCAGAGGGCGACATCTTTGGGGCTGAGGATGCGGCGGACGATGACCTCTTTGCGGGGGTCGGGAAGGAACATGCTGGGGCCGCGTTGGAGGGTGATTTGGCCGTTGATGCGATTGAGGACGTAGCGGGCTTCACCTTCGGGGATGGCGACGGCGTAGTTGACTTCGCGGTCACCGTAGCGGATGATGGCGTGTTCGGGCCGAGGGAAGTAGATCATTTGGTCAGCGCCGGTGATGAAGAGTTCGTCACCAACTTGGTAACTTTGGCCATCTTCTTCGTAGGGAGCAATGACCTTGATGTAGAGACCGCTAATTTCGTTTAATTCGATTGCTTTGAATTTGCGCGAACCCTCTTTAATGACAAATGTTTCGGTGGGATGGGGGAAGACGACGGCGGGCCCTTTGATGTACCGTTTGTTCCCATTTTCATCGAGAAGGATGCAATATTCGAGCCGTTCGAGGGTGACGGCATTGCGGACATATTTGTCCCCTTCGGCGACGACTTCGATGCCAGTGGGGGGGATGTAGAAAGAGACATCGGTCCCTTTGATGACGAGGAGTTTGCCCATAGTGAGGTCGGGGACATCGACTTCGAGGATGGTTTCTGGTTCTGTTTCGGGAGGTTGGGGAGCGTCTTCGGTTGGGGAAGGATCGGTGCTAGGGCGTTGTGGTTTGATGACGGCTTGGCCCCAGTTAGCTTGGGCGCCTTCGTCATCGTAGACACGGACGATGAGATATTGATTGGAGCGGAGGCGGTGGCCTTGGATGACTTGGACCATTTGGCCGGGCCAGGGGGCGAAGGAGACGGGGCCAGGGATATTGACTTTGCGGCCGACGTCGAGGTCGACGAGGCCGTTGGCGGTGCCGGGCCGAGCGGTTTTGCCATCTTGGGCGGGATTTTTGAGGACGAGATACCAGCCTTCGGGAGCGATAGAGAAAGTGTGGGTGGCTTCGTCTAGCTTGCAGCGTTCAAATCGTTTGGTGGCGGGATTGAAGGTGACGGGTTGGTCGGTATTGGCGAGACTTGTTTTATGGGGCCCGACATAGTTGGTGATATTCCCTTTGGTTTCATCTAAGAGATAGGCATATTCATTGGGGGCTAAAATTAGATCGCGTTCGCGACGTTCGCTCATGGTGGGCAACCTCCTTGGTTGTGTCAATAATAGGTTGATGAGTTACTATAATTATATCCTATTTATGGTGTGATTGGTGTGATTTAGGTCACTGGATTGGGTGTTGGTTGGGAATTGGGGTGGAAAACGGATAAGTGTCTATCTTACACTAATATAATAGTGTGTTTTTGACACTTTGTCAAGAGGGAGTTGTCTTAATAATATAAATTTGAGAATTGTTAAGCCGATGCAAGCGTTTGTTTGGGTATTGTTAGGGCGGATTTCTCGACTTCATTTTGCCCTGTTTAAGTTGGTAGGTTTGGCGTGAGGTAGGGCGGGCAAAATTCCGCTCGAAATGATGTTTGGAAGGGGGGATGAATAATCGAACTCAGATTAGGTTATAAAAGAGGGCTAGTTTGATAATGTTTGATGGATTTGGACGCGGATTTTGGGGATTTGACGGATTTTTATGTTTTTGCGGTTGGTGAAATAAGGGGATGGGGACTGATTTTAGCGGTGACTTTTATTTTTATTTGGTTGGTTGGGTAGAGAGGATTTCGACGGTGCCAGCTTGGCCGTTGACGCGGACGGTCATGCCGGTTTTGAGGGTAGTGGTGGCGTGGCCGCAGCCGACGACGGCGGGGATGCCGAGTTCGCGGGCGACGATGGCGGCGTGGGAGAGGGTAGCACCGACATCGGTGACGATGGCGGTGACGAGGGGGAAGATGACGGTCCAGCCGATGTTGGTGAAGGTGGTGACGAGGATGTCACCAGGTTGAATTTGGTCGCTGTCGTCGAGGTTGGTGATGACGCGAACAGTGCCGGTGACGGTGCCAGCGGCGCCGGGGGCGCCGTGGAGGATATTGGTGACAGGTGTTGTGTTGGTGGTGTTATTTTGTTGGTCGGTGAAGAAATCGGAGCGGCGGTTGGGGTTTTGGGCCCATTGGTGGGGATTGAAACGGCCGTAAATGAGGGCGGGGTAGTTGGGGAGTTGGGTGTAGTGGTCATAGGTTTGGCGGCGGGCGGAGAGGTAGGCGAGGGCAGGGGTATCGCCGTTATAGATGAGTTGGCGTAGTTCGGGGAGGTAGAGATGAAAGATGTCATCGTTGAGGGTGGTGATGCGGCCGAGTTTGAGCCAGATTTGGCGGGCGATGTGATTGGTGCGGACAAGTTCGGAGCGGACATGTTCACGTTGATTGAGGAGGAAGGTGATGTTTTTAACCTGTTTTTCTAGACGGTTGATTTGCCAACCGGCTTTGGTTTGGAGGCGTTGCCATGCTTCTTGATGGGTTTTTTGGCGTTGGGCGAGCATGCCGGGGATATCGACGTGTTGGGCGGCGTGTTGGGCGAGAAGGTTGTTGAGCCAATTGGGGTCTTCGACAGGGCGAGGGTAAGCGATTTCAGCTTCGTGGGGGGCACGGTGGCCGTATTGGTGGGCGTATTGGTCGGGGGAGAGTTCGCCTTTGGCGACTTTGTCGAGGGTGATGAGGGGGCCGAGGCTTTCGAAATAGTGGGTATCGTTGTTGAAGCCGGAGAGGATGGCGGTGGCATCGGCCGAGCCGACAAGTTTGGTTAATTTTTGGTGGAGGGGGTCATATTGTTGTTGTAGTTGGACCATGGGGACGGTGAGGTAGTCGACGATTTGAGGCAAGAGGGGTTCGATGTTTTGTTCGTAGATAGCAAAAAGGGCTTGGGGGTCATCGGTGGTGGCGATAGCGGTTTTAGTTGTTTCGAAGTGGGCGGGCAGGTTGGCGAGAAAGCTATCGATGGTGTGAGTAAGTTGGCGGGTGAGTTTTTGGGCGTTGATAGCATCGCGGAAGAAGTGGAAGATGGTGGTTAACGGCCGTTTGCGTGGCTGATAATCCAACTCAGGAGGAACTTCATTGAAAACAGTTTTGAGCATATTGCGGAGAAATTTGCCGATAAGGGGAAGAGAGTAGGTAATATCGAGAAAGAGGGAGTAGTTGACATAGATACGGCCACCGATGAGGCCGAAGATGGGTTCGTCTTTTTGGAACGTGAAGGCGAAAGCGTGAGGGAGGAGTATTTGGGCGAAGGACCAAGTGATGGGGGTCATGGGGTAAGGCCAGCCTTCGCCGACGTTACCGTTGGTCCAGAGATAGTGGCCGAGGCGGGTGGCATTGGTTTGGCCGGTGGCGGGGTTGTAGGCGAGAGGGGTAGTGATGGGACGGGCTTGGAGGATGTGGATTTGGTCGTTGACGAGGGCCCATTCAATGTCTTGAGGAGCGACCAGTTGGTCGGCGATTTGTTGGGCTAGTTGGCATAGTTTGGTGAGGGTGGGAGCGAGGTCAGCGGGGGCATCGATGGTTTGGGTATTGGTGTTGTAGGTGAAGGCAGTGGCATTGGTTTGGCCGGAGACGAGGGCTTCGCCGAGGCCGAGGACGAAGTTACCACTCATTTGGTGGGGATTGGGGTTGATGGGGTCGACAGTGAAGAGGACACCAGCATGAGTGGCGGGTACCATTTGTTGGATGATAACAGCCATGGGAGTTGGGGTGTGATCTAGCCCTTTGGCTTGGCGGTAGACGCGGACGCGTTCGTTGTTGTTGGTCTTGTAGACAGTGGTGATGGCATTGGGGAGTTGTTCGGGGGAGATATTGAGTTTGGTGTCGAATTCGCCGGCGAAGGAGGCGATGGCGGAATCTTCGGCGGGGCTGGAAGAGCGGACGGCGAAGCGTGGGTTGGTGGTGGTGGTGATGGTGGGGAGGGTGGCGGTGAGGGTTTGGTGAGCGGTGGGGGTCAGGGTGCCATCGGCGGTGAAGGCGGTGGGGAGGAGGATGAGGCCGGGGGGGACGGGGTGGCCGAGTTGGTAGAGGCGGGCGAGGGTGGCGGCTTTGCCGCCAGCTTGGGAGGCGAGGGTGTGAGGGAAATCAGAAAAGTTATAGATCGATTTTGGTGAGGTCATTGTTTTTATGGGTTGGGGGCACTTCCGAGGAGTGCCCCCGGCTAGATTATTGACAGAAGTGAGGGGCGTCGTAGAAGTCGACGTTGGTAACATACCAATCATCGGTGGCAAGTTCTTGGAGGGTAATGGTTTGAGGGGTGAGGGAGCCTTCACTACCTTGGAGGTATTCGCCCGTACTACGGACATAGAAGTCACTATCCCAATATTCGCAGGTATCGACTTCGATTTGGGAGTCGTTGATGACACGGATGTCGTAGATATAGCTATTGTAATAATCGAAAGTAGCGATTTGGACGACATCTTGCTGGTTGAGGTCATTGATATAGTTGACGAGATTATCGTAGGTGGTGCCGGCGAAGATGATAGCGGCTTCGGTAGGGTCACCGGAGCGGTAGGCTTCCGTTTCGTAACGGATAGCTTCATAGAGGAATTCGCTAACAGCGGCGGTCAGTTCAGGGGAGACATCCGTTTGGTTAGGGGTAAAGGGGTCGGTTCCGGCTTGGACCTCAGCGCCGTCGCTAATGCCGTCTTTGTCCATATCAGGGTCGAGGGGATTCATGCGGTATTTGACTTCGATGCCATCGGAAAGGCCATCGCCGTCGGTATCGGGGTTATTGGGGTCGGTACCACTCATCCAGCGTTCGGCGCGGTCGGAGAGGCCATCGCCATCGCTGTCAGTGCTGTTGCTTGGTTCGGCGGTGGCGGCGGGGGGAGGAGCGGCGGGTGTGGGGCGAGCGGGTTGGTTAACGCCGTAGATGCGTTGGACGCCAGCGATATCGTCGGGGCTGAGTTGGCGAGCGGGGCCGCCGTAGGAAGCGAACATGATGGCGTTGGGGTCGCGGCTATGGCCGAGGCCGAGGGTATGGCCGATTTCGTGGACGGCGACAGTGAAGAGGTCAACAGAGCGACGACTGGCTTGTGTGTTGTTGACCCAGTTTTCACTATCATCAAAATGGAGGATGACTTGTTGACGATTAACGAACGGATTGGGAAATTCGGCGTGGGCGAGGACATCACCAGGGCCATCAAATGGGTCGCCATCACCATGATTGCCCTCGGCCCAGCTAATGAGGATATCAGCTTGGTTAGCGGATGATGCTTCGCTAAAGGTAAGCGGGGCGGCTTGCGCCCAGAGGGCGAAAGCTTGGCGGACAATATTACGGGCTTCATCGGAAGATAATTTATCGGTATCATTTTCAAAGAAGAAGCTAATCTCTTGTTTAGGCCAACTAGAGATAGCGCGGAATTCAGCGAGAGAGCCCTCGTCATCAGGCGAGGGGAGGTCGTCGTAGCGGTAGGTATATTCCTCATCACCATCAGTGCTATTGTTAGCTAGAGGGGCATTGTTATTGTTTATGGTGGTATTGGTATCACCATTACAGGCGATAAGCAAAGCTGGAATAAGGGCCAAAAGAATGGTTAGGAATAAACGTTTGAACATAAAAGCCTCCAGATAGATAGCAGTTAAATGATTAAAGATGATGGGTATTATTTTACGTAAAAAATGTGTGTTAATTGTGAATTTTGAGTGATTGAGCTTAATTATAAACGAATTCTCATCATTTGTTAGGAAGAAAGTTGATTTGATGATGGTATTTGCTTGATATTAGGCGGTTATGTCGTCAAAACGTTTTTTAATACGTTGAGTAAGTAATTATCACAGGTTTTATAACTTTTACTATAAACATTTTAGCATTGAGGATGTGTATGACAGTACAAACGCCACATGATCACTTTTTTTATCAAAGTTTTAGTCGTGTTGATATTGCCCGCAATTATTTAGAGGAGTATTTGCCAGATGATATTTTGCCTTTATTTGATTTAGTTTATCTTGAGTTGGAGCCAGATAGTTTTGTTGATGAAGAATTACGTAAACATCAATCTGATTTATTGTATCGGACGAAGTTAGCAACTGGTGAGGAGGCTTATTTTTATTTTTTATTTGAGCATAAGAGCTATAATGATCTGTTAGTGGCTTTACAATTGTTGCGATATATGGTTCGTTGTTGGGAAAGGCAGGAAACAGAGCAAGTTGCACTTGTGCCTATTTTTCCAATTGTAATACATCATGGTCCGCAGAGGTGGCGTATTCCATTGACATTTGCTGCACTTTTTGAGGTGCCTACGCCATTGATTGGTTATCTACCTGATTTTCGTTATCATCTTACAGATCTTTCTTATAAATCCGATGAAGATATTCGGGGGCGTATTTGGTTACGAGTTATTTTTGCGATTTTACGGGCTATTTTTAACCCGCAATTGCGGCATGAACTAGATGAGTTAATAGGACTTGCATTTCAATTACAAAGACAACCAACCGGACTGGATTTTATCCGCACAATTTTGTATTATTTAGCTAAAGCAACTGGTAAGGTAGATGCTAGAGATTTACAGAAAGCTGTTTTAAAACAAGGTCAACAAGGAGAGACAGTTATGAAAACAATTGCTGAACAATGGAAAGATGAAGCGAGAGAAGAGGTGAGGGAAGAGGTGAGGGAAGAGATGAGGCAGTTGGCTGAAGAGTGGATGAAAGAAGCACGTCAACAAGGATTGGAGCAGGGATTGGAGCAGGGATTGGAGCGGGGGGTATCCAAGGGGCGCCAAGAAGGGCGGGAAGAGGCGTTACAGCAAGTAGGGTGGCGTTTGTTGAGTACGTTTGAAGTGGCGCAGGTGAGTGAATTGATGAATGTACCTGTGGAAAAGGTTGTTAAGTGGCAAAAGCAGTTGGCAGAAAAACAAAAAGCGGCTAATAATGAGGATATTGACTCAAGTAACAATAATGGTGGCTAACCATAGATGAGTAATTAGTTTGGGGTTTGGGGTTGGTGCGGTAAAATTGGGGTATGTTAGAAATTGATCGGGTGACAAAATCATTTGCGGATAAAGTTGTGTTGCGTGGCGTCTCTTTGGGTGTTGAAGAGGGAGAGGTTGTGGTTTTGTTGGGGCCGAGTGGGTGTGGGAAGACGACGTTGTTACGGATTATTGCTGGTTTGGAGGTGGTTGATGGGGGGCGTGTATGCTGGGAAGGAAAAGATTTAAGCCAAGTGGCAGTCCATGAGCGTGGTTTTGGGTTTGTATTTCAGGATTATGCTTTATTTCCACATCGGACAGTGGGGGAGAATGTGGCGTTTGGGTTACGGATGTTGGGTTGGGAAAAGGGAGCAATTGAGGAGCGGGTGATGACTGTTTTAAGCCTCGTCGATATGAGTGAGAAAAAAGAGCGTGATGTGACAGATTTATCAGGTGGGGAGCAACAAAGAGTGGCTTTAGCGCGTTCGTTGGCCCCTCGGCCGAGCTTATTATTGTTAGATGAGCCATTAGGGGCACTTGATCGGGCATTGCGGGAACGGTTGTTATTAGAATTGCAGAAGTTGTTGCAGGTGGAGGGGGGGGTAACGGCCGTTTATGTCACCCATGATCAAGCTGAAGCGTTTGCTTTAGGGGATCAGATTGTGGTGATGAATGAGGGACGGGTGGAACAAATGGGGACACCGATGGATTTGTATCAGCACCCAGCTACAGCTTTTGTGGCCCGTTTTTTGGGAATGGAGAATGTGGTGAAAGCGAAGGTGGGAACGGATGGGGCGCTAGTGGGAGAGTGGGGAATGTGGTATGGGGCCGAGGCCGATATGTCTGAAGGGGAATGGATTACTTTTTTAGTGCGACCAGAGGCGGCTAGCTGGGGAGAGGCGCTGGCCGAGAGCAATATCTTAAGGGGAGAGGTGGTATCGGTCTCTTTTCGTGGTCGTTATTTAGTGGTGGGGATAGTAGGCGCGGGTCAGGTGTGGCAGTTTGAGTGGGAGGTGGGGATGGGGGTGCCGGCCGTGGGGGAAAAGATTAGGCTGGGTATTAGGGCCGAGGGGATTATTCGATTAAATGATGGTAATGGGTGAAGTGGACCAAATCAGCCACGGCCAATCGTGCAAGCTTGTTTGTCATTATCAGTTTGATTTGATTATTAGAGGCAAATTGAGCTTATTTTATGATGAGTAAATAAAATTATGGCTTGCTATTGACTCCTAATGAGGCGTATAATGGGGCATTACGGGTGGTGAGTGATACCTACATAAATGATTTGTTGAGATGGGACTGGCTATAAATAATGAGAAGCTGGTTGATGCCATCATTGCGTTAAGGAAATAAAAGTTTATTATGTCATTTTTTACTAGCTTATTTGCCTTTTTTTTAATTTTGACTCCGATCATTTTGATTCATGAATTGGGGCATTTTTTAGCGGCTCGGTTGTATAATATTAAAGTTGATGAGTTTGGGTTAGGTTTTCCGCCGCGGGCAGCAAAGTTGTTTACTTGGCAAGAAACAGAGTTTACACTGAACTGGATACCTTTGGGTGGTTTTGTCCGTCCAGCGGGGGAAGATGACCCTAATATTGAAGGTGGGCTGGCATCTGCTTCTAAGCAGGCGCGGTTTGTGGTATTGGCAGCGGGGTCGGTATTTAACTATATTCTGGCATTTTTTCTGTTTTGGTTTGTTTTTATGTGGGGGCAACCAGGGGTGCTGGAAGATAAGGTAGCGATAAGCAGTGTTGGCGTTGGTACGCCAGCTGAGGTCGCGGGGATAGAAGCTGGGGATATCATTGCTGAAGTTGAGGGGACGAC
Source organism: Anaerolineae bacterium (assembly GCA_035459145.1). Taxonomy (GTDB): domain Bacteria; phylum Chloroflexota; class Anaerolineae; order Promineifilales; family Promineifilaceae; genus DATHYN01. Next base: position 62,355 of record DATHYN010000168.1, read on the forward strand.
GATCGATTCATTTGCAATCTTAGCTGAAATTGTGGATGCTGGTCAAGGGGAGGCGTTGACGGTGGTGGTGGATCGGGGTGGAGAATTAGTGACGTTAACGGCGATACCGAGGCTTGATGGGGATTATGATCCGGCAACTGAAGGGCGTTTAGGAATTGGTATTACGCATCCACAAACGGGTGAGATGGTGCGGTCAGGGCCGGCGGAAGCGTTGCAAAAGTCGGTGACAACATTGGTTGATTTTACGGTCTTGACGTTACGGGTACCGGCGATGTTGATTAATGGGGAGTTAACTGCACAAGAGGCGCGACCGGTGAGTGTTATTGGTATTAGTCAGATGGGTGGGCAGATTATAGAGACCTCGGCCGAGCGTGGCGATTTTGGTGAAGTGGTGTGGTTTATGGCGATTATTAGTGTGGCATTGGGGTTGACAAATTTGTTACCGATTCCGGCGTTAGATGGGGGGCGTTTGTTGTTTGTGATTATTGAAGCGGTACGGGGAAAACGGATTTCGGCCGAGCGTGAGGGATTGGTCCACATGGTCGGTATGTTGATTTTATTAGGGTTAATGGTATTGTTGATGGTCAATGATATAATTAATCCAATTTCCTTTTAAAACTTAGCCAGATGAGGGGCTGTTATTGCTCAACAGCCCGCTTAAGATGGTAAAAATCTGACCGTTCTTCTAAAATATTTGGAGGAGCGGTCTTTTATGTAAGGTGATATTTTTTATGCACGATGAAGAAAGAAATGTAGAAGCGCCGAAAATGAGCTTTCCGGAAGTTTTGGATCAACTATTAACTGGGGAGCGGGTGTCAATTGCGTTACTGTTTCGTTTATCTGATTTAGCCCCAACTGATATGGCGTTATTATTAGCGCGCTGGGCGGAGACGACGGATGAGCGACGGCACGAAGTGGCACGCCATATGGCTGATCTGAGCGAAAATAATTTTCAAATTGATTTTGCCCCCTTGTTTGAGCACTTTTTGCATGATGAGTTAGCTGATGTACGTTTAGCTGCTTTAGATGGGTTATGGGATAGTGATTCATTGACGACGATTCCTAAATTGTTAGAGATGGCACAGAAAGATAAAGTAATGGCGGTTCGGGTTGGGGCGACGGCGACATTGGGGCATTATGTGTTGATGTCGGAGTGGGGGCAGTTGCCATTTGAGGTTAGTGATCAGATTGTAGATACGTTGTTACCATTGTGGGAACAAGCAAGTGATGTGGTGGCGTGGCAATGTGCGATATTAGAGACAATTAGCTCGGCCAATAAGCCGCAGATTCCGATGATGATCGAAAACGCATACAGTAGTGCTGATGAATCATTGCAGATAAGTGCTCTCTTTGCGATGGGTAATAGTGCCGATGAACGGTGGTTACCGATTGTTTTGGATGAGATTGAGAGTTATCAGTCAGAAGTGCGGTTTGAGGCGGTACGGGCGGCGGGTAAAATTGGTGATGAGTCGGCGGTGCCAGCGTTGGCCGAGGTGTTATGGGATGAAGATTTAGAGGTACAGTTAGCGGCTGTGTACTCATTGGGGCAAATTGGAGGCGCGGAAGCACAGAGGTTATTGATGATGTTAATGGACGATCCCGAAGCCGAAAGTTTGCATGATGCCGTTGAGGATGCCTTGGAAGAGATAAATTGGGCTGGTGAGTTGAATTTTGATATGTTGGATTGGGGGGGGGAGTGGGATGAAGATGAAGATGAGTTGGTTGAGGATTAAAAGTTGACAGTTGACGCATTTCTCGTCTATTATTAAAGAGAAAGAGGCGCACAAGAGAACAATATGTTACGGTTAATAATCGTTGTGAGTAAGTCGTTGAGGAGAGCATGATGAGTAGTCGAGAAGTGGTGCGTCAAGGTGGTCTATTAGGTCTTGATAATATCCGAGCGATTGGACAAGATGGATTGATTTCGTTTTTAATGAAGGGGTGGCAAGAGCATGGTGATTTTTATGAGGTGAAGTTGGGGCGTCAACTCACATATGTCGTTACACATCCAGATTATGTGCATCATATGGCGTTGGGGCATGGGGACATATATGGGAAGGGGCGTACTTATGAGCCGGTTCGCAAATATTTGCTGGGGGATAGTATTGTGCCCACGGATGGTGATGTATGGCAGTGGCAGAGACGGATGTTGGCACCATTTTTTACGCCACGGGCGGTAGGGCGTTATGCACAGATGATGGTGGATGAGTCACAGAAGTTGTTGGGGCGGTTGCAAATGGTGGAGGGGAATGTGGTTGATATGAGTGAAGAGATGTTAAAAGTGGCATCGGGGATTATTCTACGCTCTATTTTTGGGATGGAACGAGAGCATCAAGCCCAAGTTTTAGCTGATGTGAATAGAATGATTCGGTATACATCGACGCGGATGTTTCCTTTTGTGATGCCAGATTGGGTCCCTACTGAGCAGAATAGCCAGTATTGGGAAGCTAGGGAGCGGTTGCATACGTATATCAAAAGGGTGATTGCGGAGAGGGAGCAGATGGAGCAAGCAGATTGGCCCGATGATTTGTTATCGCAAATGTTGGTGGCGCGGCAGGATGAGGAGTGGGTGGAGATGACAGATGATATGTTGATTAATGAGAGTTTATCTTTGTTTATTGCGGGGCATGAGACGACGGCGCGGACAATGGCGTTTACGACGTATTTGTTGTCGAAGAATGAGGAGGCTGAGAGGCGGGTGGTGGCCGAGGTGGCCTCTGTTTTGGGCGGGAGGTCATTAGTAGATGCGCCGTTGACGGTTGATGATTTAAAGCGAATGCCGTATTTGTTGCAAGCGATAAAAGAGACATTGCGATTGTATCCGACGGTGGTGGCGATTACACGGGATGTGTTTAAAGATGATGAGATTGATGGGTATCAGCTAAAAGCAGGCAACCGGATGATGATGTTTGCTTACGGGACTCATCGGCACCCCGATTTTTGGGAAGAGCCAGAAGCATTCCGGCCGGAACGGTTTGAGCCAGAGGCGGAGCAAGAACGGCATCCGTATGCTTATTATCCGTTTGCGGTGGGGCAACGGGTGTGTGTGGGCAACAATTTTGCTTTGTTGGAGGCACAGATTGTGTTGGCGATGTTGTATAGTCAATATCGGCCGCGTTTGTTAGCGGGTCATGATCCACAAATCAAGATGTTGGGGACGGTTGTGCCGACCAATGGGATGCCGATGCAGATTAATCCGGTGACGTTAGCAGTTCGATAATGGTTTTGTTACCGGTTGCTTGAGCGAGATCGGCAACTGTTTGTCCGCGCATATTTTGGTAGGTGAAGTCAGGTTCAGTATTGTGTAGATACCATTTGATGAGAGCGAGATGCTCTTGGTGGGTGGCGGTCATGAGAGCATTGGTAATGCCGGTGCGCGCACCTTGTTGCCAAAGGTATTCGGTCACGGCGACGTCACCATTCCAGGCGGCGTGGGCGAGGAGGCTGATTTGATGAGCGCCGACATCATGGATTTTTTGGGGGTCGGCCGCGAGGATTTTTTGGAGGGTGGCGAGGTCGCCGAGGGTGGCGGCTGTGGGAATATCGAGGGGGGCACCTAGCGAGAGGAGATAGCGAATCATAGCGGTTTGCCCAGTATGGGCAGCGGCTTGGATGGGGGTTTCGAAATCATTTTCTCGCCATTGGTGGGGCGCGTTGTAGAGGTGAGGGGCGACGGCGAGAAGGCGTTTTAGTTGAGGGAAGTCGCCGTGGGCGGCAAGGACGATTTCCTTTATTTGTTCAGGAGGGGCATTTTTCATGGTAGGGATACTCCGATTAACAAGTGGATTGTAGGATTGTAATAACCTCAAGTGGGATGTGTTGTCTATTGCAAGTTTATAAGTGGATTCCTGCCTCCGCAGGAATGACAATAGTCGCAGGAATGACAATAGTCGCAGGAATGACAACAGTCTGGGTTATTTATGTTATACAAAATTGTTATTGTGGCCAGTCGGTGCCATCGTAGTAGCGGGTGCCACGGTGTCCTTGGCGAGGGATGGGAATGGGTAGACGTTCGCCGGGGCAGGCAACCATGATGAGGGTGCGGGGGCGGCCTGAATTGGGGTTGGTGGCACCAAAGATAAGTTCTTTGATACGCAGACGGCCGACAAGTTCGTTTTGATAGATGGTATAAACATAATCTCCCTCATTTAAATTTGAGGGTTTGCCCGCCATATGAAATTCGAATTCGGTGAGAGAGCCATCATAGAGGGCGTCAACTGCTTCTTGGCCGCGTTTAGCGGGGATGGTTTTGGTGATACCAGCGCTCATAGGTGTTATTACTCCTTGGTAATTAAGATATCGCGAGGCGGTACAGTCATTTTTGCCTCGGGGAGAAGAATTGTATGCTCATTATCGGTAAAGTTTAAGAATAGGTGGTAAGGGCCACGTTTATAGTAGAAGATGCCGGGGGGAAGTGTGCCGATGTAAGGGGCATTGAGGGTATCGAGCCAGTGGGTGATGAGGTGGTGGGCTTGGTCTGGGGTGGGGTAGAAGCCGACGTAGTAGACATGGCCTTGGCCGACTTCATTGACAGTTATGGCGGTTTCACCAGATTGGTATTGGAGGAGGGAGGTGGCCGAGGTGGGGTCGAGATGTTCGACCCAGTAGCTGGCGGAGCCACTCATATGAAGTGTATCTTGATTTGTTGTGGACTCGGCCAAAGGCCACTCAATCCCATTAGGAAGCGTTTGCCAGTGAGTGACGGTGGCGCCGACTAAGTGGTGCAGATGGCCGGGCAGAGGTGTGTCGGTGACAAGATTGCTGTCTGTTTTGAAGCCGGAACGGACGCCGAAGACGAGGGTGCCACCCGTTTCGACATAAGTTTGAAATTTTTGGCTTAATTCTGCAGTAGCGAGATGGGCCGAGGGGGCGATGACGAGTTTAAAGGGGGAGAGATCAGCATCTGGAGAGACGATGGTGACTGAAGTGCCATCTTGGCGGAGGGCTTCGTAGTAGAGGAAGAGGTGGCGGAGATAGTGGAAATCGCGGCGGTGGGGTTGGAGTTGGAGAGCCCAGAGGTCGTCGTAATTGAAGATGAGGGCGACGTCGGCAGTGACGGGTTGGGCGACGATTTGGGCGAGCTGGTCGTATTCGGCTTGGAGGGTTTGGAAGGCGGCGAAGCCGGCTTGGGGGCGGGCGTCGTGGCCGAGGAGGCCAGAGTGATATTGTTCGTGGGCGAACAAAGTGGCCCGCCAGCGGAAAAAGAGGAGTTCTTCGGCACCTTCAGCCACCGCTTGCCAAACCCACAGACGAATGATTTCTGGCCGGATGCCGGGATTGACATCGCCCCAATTGATGTGCCCACATTGTTGTTCCATAATCCCAAAGGGGGCATTTTTAAGGCCGTAAGTGAGGGCGTGGGCCATGCCTTGAATCATGGGGTCGCCGACATCATAGCTGTAAATGGGTGGGTTGGCCGAGGTATCACGGCCTGGCGGGTACATCAACTGGCGCCAGCGGTCGGGATTGCCGGTGGGGTAGTTGTCCCAAGTGACGTAATCGAGGGGGGTGGCAAGATCGAATTGATCGAGGTCGAGATAAAGCCCCATTAAGTTAGTGGTGATACGTCGATTAGGGGCTAGCTGGCGGATGATGTCGAACTGTTCTTGTTGGTAAGCGACCATGCTATCGGAGGCGAAACGGAAGTAGTCAAGTTCGTGGCTGGGATTTTTCTTGTCGATATCGTCGCTTGGCGGTTCGATTTGGGACCAATCTTGGTAGATTTGGGACCAGAAGATGTTGCCCCAGCTGTCATTAAGATTATCAATCGTTTGGTAACGCTGTTGGAGCCAGAGACGAAAGGCTTGGGCGCAGTCGGAACAGTAACAGCGGGCGGTGCGGCCGCCGCCAAATTCGTTGTCGATTTGCCAAACGGTGATGCGTTTATCCTGCCCATACCGCTCGGCCATAGCGGTGACGATGCGGCGGCTATAGAGGCGATAGGTGGGGCTGTTGGGGCAGTAGTGGCGACGGCTACCATGATTGCGTTGGATGGTGCTTTTATCGACACGGAGGATATCAGGATGGGTGCGGGTGAGCCAAGCGGGTGGGGTGGCGGTGGGGGTGCCGAGCATAACTTGCAACCCCTCATTGGCGAGAGTGGTGATGGCGTTATCGAGCCAAGTCCAATTGTAGGTACCTTCTTCGGGTTCCATCAGACTCCAAGCAAATTCAGCGATACGAACGATGGTGATGCCGGATTCGCGCATGAGGCGGGCATCGGTGGTCCATCGTTCGGGGGGCCAATGTTCGGGATAGTAGCAGACACCAAAGCGCATAGAGAGGTACTCCTTTTTAATTGGGGTTGTTTTCTAGATAGTGACCGCCTTGTGGATGGGAAAATCTTTATTAAGGCTAGTCTATTGAATTATACTCAAAGATAGGGTGATGGGAAAGGATGGACATTTTAACAAAACCGTTTTACAATTGGCTTATGAATAAGATTGAACCATTAATACAGTTAGCAACGTTGGCAGATCGGCAAGAGATTGGTTATTTAAGCATACAGTTTGGGATCCGTGATTTACAGAATAATGGGTATTTGGCGGCGTGGGGGGTGGCGTGTAAGACGCCGGATGGGGAGCAGTTTGTGGAGGTGGCGCCTTATTTAGAGGTGGCGTTGACGGCGTTGGGGACGGCGTTGTTGGCGGCGGGGGTGGGTATGCCGGGGGTGGATGAGCATGTGTCGTTGGCCGAGGTGGAAGAGATTGGGGCGGCGTTTGGAGAGATTACGGAGTGGATTTTAGAGGCGACGCATGAGTTAACGTTGATGTGTACGTATACGCCGGTGCGGGGGATCTTTTTGCCGGCGTGGAAAGTGTCGTTTCAGCCGACGGGGCAAGATGAGGCGTTGTTTAAGGAGCGGTCGAATCAGTTGGGGGAGGTTTTGGAGATGTTGTTGGAGCGGTTGCGGTAGGGAGGTTTATGTCGGTTTAAGTTAGGGGTTGGTAATAGAGATGTTTGAAGGATTTTGACGCGGATTTTGGGGGTTTGACAGATTTTTTTGTGTTGGTGGTGTGAGGAGGGGTGCTTGGATTGGAAGGGTGACGATGGGGAGAATCGTATCACAATATTTGGCTTTTACTGAAATAGTCACAGGCATGTGGCATACACTTATTGGCTAACCGGGGGGCGATTGGGGGTAATTCACGGGTTATTAACGGAGCGTGCACGCTGTGTTCATGTTATTCCATAGGTAAATAGATTAAGCTATTAGTGAGTAAACGTTTTGAGATTTACTTGAAAATTTTGTCTACAAAGGTAAGTGGATTGTAACCGCAATAATCTAGAGTGGGAAGTTTCTCATTCTGTCAGATTATAAGTGGATTCCCGCGTGCGCGGGAATGACAGTGGTCTGGGTTATTTAGTTTACAAAGTAGTAAGTAGGAGTTGTAACTGATGTTTACCTATTCTTATCGTCAACAGCAAGTTAGTTGGCAATCTAAGCGGCAGGAACAGACAATGCAAATAGCGACAGCGTGGAGTAGTAACAAGGATGGTGACCGGGCGGCAAGTGATGTGTTTGCGCAAGTGCGGGCACAGTTGCCGGGGCGGCCGGATTTGCTTATTTTGTTTGCGACGCCGAATTATGATGGGTACACATTGGCGCAGTTTTTGCGGCATCAGGCACCGTATGTACCGACGCATGGTAGTAGTAGTTATCAGGGGACGATGACAGAGCAAGGGTTTCATAGTCGGGGAGGGCGGGGGCTGGGTTTGATGGGGATTTATGATCCGATGGGCAAGTTTGGGACGGGGACAGCAGTTATTCATCAGAACCCACGGCGGGCGGGGATGATGGCGACGCAGAAGGCGATTGAGCAAGCGGCGCGGTTTGGGGAGCCACCAGAATTATTGTTGTTGGCGGCACCGATGGGGGTGGAGAAGCAGGTGTTGCAAGGGATTGTTGATGTGGTGGGGCGGCAGATACCGGTGGTGGGGGCCTCGGCGGCGGCGACGAAGATGGGGGCGGATGATCAGTTTGTGATGGGTAACGGCCGTTGTCACGCCCACCAAGTAGCTGTCACCGCCTGTTATCCATCGGGCTCTGTGCATGTGGCCTATCATAATGGATTTGTGCCGACACGGTTTCAGGGAGTGGTGACGAAGGCGGCGGGGCGACATCTGTTAGAGATTAATGGGCAGGCGGCGGCCCAAGTGTATAACGAATGGCGGCAGACTGGTTTGGGCGGGTTGAACGCTGGTCATCCGGATGATGCGTATACGTTGACGCCGTTGGCGTATCAGTTGGGATATCAAAACAATCATCAGCCGCACAGTTTGGCGCAGGTGGTGGGAGTGACGGAGGCGGAGGGGTTGGCGTTGATGACGGCGGTGCCGGAGGAGGCGACGGTGGTGTTGATGATGGGGACGCGGGAAGCGATGGCCCAACGGGCGGTGCGGACGGTGCAAACGGCGTTGTTGCAGACGCAGACATCGGTGCAAGCGATTCGGGGGGGGCTGTTGATATATGATGCGGCGACGATGTTGGCGATTCATCATAAGATGCCGGAAGTGGCGAAACAGTTGGGACAGGCGTTGGGTGGAGCCCCTTTTTTGACGACTTTTTCGTTTGGCCAGCAAGGTGGTTTTGTTAATCATTCACCCTCTCATAGTAATTTGATGATTGGGGCGATTCTTTTTGGGCGGTAATTAAGATGTTACGTAAATACAACGATTCGTTAGATAATTTAATTCATTATTTGCAGAATGCGACGCCGGCCGAGGTGGAGGCGTTGCCGAAGGTGACGCGCTGGAATCCCCATCATCATCTGTTTGATGCGGTGGCTAGTTGGCAAGAGCGGTGGCAGGATGAGCGTGAGCGGCAAGCGGTTAAGGATGAAGCGGTGCAAGCGATTCATGGCATTTTGCAAGAGATGGGGCAAAATTTGTCTTTTGCCCATGCGCGGACCCATTTGGTTGAGATTTTAGCGCAGACGACGGGATATCAATACGGGTTGTTGATGGAATTGGAGGGAAACAAACAGTATATGCGGGTGACGGCGGTGGTGGCGCCGCCGTTGTTGCGGCAACGGGTGGAGAAAATTATCGGTTTTTCATTGTTGGGGCATCGGTTTCGGGTGAGTCGTGACCGGTTAGAGAAGTTGCCACGGCAAGAAGTGTTCACGCATTTATCTGATTATTATGGCAAGTTGCCACGAGCGGTTGGGTATGCAGTGGGACGGTTGATGGGATTGAATCATCTGGTTTATATACCGCAACGGGTGGGGACAGAGACGGTGGGGGCGTTGACGTTGATGGCGACGGAAGCGTCGACGGATTTGGATTTGTTGCAACATTTATGTGATTATCATTTTATTTATGCGTTGCGTTTGATGGCGAATAGTGCGACATTAAGTACAGCGACCAACTTGGTATCGGGGACGGATAATGCGTTATTGCGTGAGGAGCGGCAACAGGAGCGGTTGCAGAAGCAGTTGAATACGGCACAACAGCAGTTAGATTTGGCACAGACACGGCAGGTGACACAGCAAGAGTTGTTTCAAGAGCAGACGTTGGCGTGGCAGTTGGCGCATCAACGGAGTCAACAAGAGCAGGAACGGTTAGAGCGTTTGCGGCGAGCGCAGAATCATTTGTACCAACATTTGCATCGGTCTAATTTCCGGGCGGTGGTGATTGATGCGGTTCGTTATTTGATTGAGTGTGATGATGTGATGTTGTTGGCGCCAGAGGTGACGGTGGGTGATCAGAAGGGGCGTTATTTCAAGGTGGTAGCGGCGACGGAGCGGCGGTGGGTGAATAGTTCGTGGCGGGTGCAGAGTTATTGGGAAGAGGTATTGCAGGGGCGGGCGCGGTTGGCGTTTGATGTGAATGAGATTCCGGAGTGGCATGGACAGAAGTTGCGGCCAACGAAGGTGACATCGGCGTTGCATGTGGCGATTTTAAGCCGAGGTGAGCCGTTATTATTGGTGTGTACACATGAAAAGCGAGGGTATTTTAATCGGGAGCAGAGAGAATTGGTGGCGCAATTTGCGCAGGATGCGCAGGAGGCGGTGGCGTTGGCTGATGAGTGGCAGCGTCAGGCGAAGATTAAGGAGGCGGATAGTGAGTTGTTGGCGGGGACGCCGGCATCGGTGGCGGCGTTGACATTATTGCCGACATGGTTGGCGCATAGTTTGGATGCGGCGGTGGTGATGAATGGAGAGGGGCAGGTTTTGGGTTGGAATCCGGCGGCGGAGAAGTTGTTTGGTTGGGCGGCGGCCGAGGTGCGGGGGAAGCTGTTACATGAGTTGATTGTGCCGGCCCATTTGCGGGGGGCACATGAGCGTGGTTTGGCTCATTATTTGGCGACGGGTGAGGGGCCAATTATGCATAAGCCGCACCGTTTTCCGGCGGTGCATCGGAGTGGGCGGACAATTCCGATTTTGTTGTCGTTGACGGCGTTAGGGGAAGGGGAGAAGGCGTGTTTTTTGGGGTTTATGCGTGATTTGAGTGAGGCAGAAACGGTTCGGGAAGAGTTGGAAACGATTAAAGCGGCGGTGGTGCAGACACAGAGTCAGCAGAAACAGTTATTGGGCAATATTAATCATGAGTTGCGGACGCCGTTGAATGCGATTATTGGGTTAAGTAGTTTGTTGTTGAGTCAGTCGGGGGGTGATTTAGGGCAGGAGCAAGAGGTGTTGCAGCATATTCGGCAAAGTGGTTATAAGTTGTTGGATAAGATGAATGATATTTTTGCATTGCGTCAATTTGAAGCGGGGGAGATTAAGGTGGAGGCGCATCCGTTTGTGTTGGGGGAAGCGTTACAGCCGGTGGTGGAGCGGGCGGCGGCGGCGGCCGAGGCGAAGGGGATTGAGTTTATTTATTGTTTAGATCCGGCGGCCCCGTTGTCGATTAAGGGGGATGCGCGACGGTGGCAGCAGATTGTCGCTTATTTAGTGGATAATGGGATTAAATTTACGAATCATGGGCAAGTGGTCTTATCGGTGACAACGAAAAAGGGGGCTGATGGTACGTTGTATGGGCATATTGTGATTAAAGATACGGGCGTTGGTTTGCCGCAGGGGGCGCATCAACAGCTGTTTCAACCGTTTTATGTGGGTGAGGAGTCGTTGACGCGGGTGCATGGGGGGTTGGGTTTGGGTTTGACGTTGACCCAGTTTTTGGTGAAAGCACTGGGGGGAAAGTTATGGTTAGATGGTGGGGGTAACAATGGGGCGGTGGCGCAGGTGATGTTACCGTTAGAGCCATTGGTGATGGCGGGTGATAATCCGTTATTTTTGCGGGGGCAGCATGTTTTGATTGTAACGGATAATCCGGCGCATGAGGAAGGGTTACGGCGGTATTTGCATGGGTGGGGTGGGACGACGGAGATTTTGCCATTGGGGGAGATTGCGGCGTCGATTGGGTCGTGGCCGGCGTTACCGGATTTAATTATTGTAGAGCAGACGAATAATTTGAGTGATCCATTGAGTCATGGGCAGATGGTGCGGGAGTTGTTGCCGGGGGCGACGCCGGTTTTGTTGTTGACGCCGGCTCATTTGGGTGCGGGTGGGGTAGCAACGTTGACGGGGATGGGGATTGCTTGTTGTCCGAAGCCGTATTTTCCGGCGGTGTTGCGGAAGGTATTGGGGGAGGTGTTGGGGATGGCCGAGGGTGATGGTGAGGACGAGGTGGCGGCTTGGGAGTTGCCGGGGCAACGGATTTTGGTGGCGACGGGTGAGCGGGTGACGCAGAATTTATTGATGAGTATGTTAACGCACTTGGGGTATGAGGCGGATACGGTATCTCATCCGGTAGAGATTTTATCGGTTTTGGGGCAGAGGGCGTATGATGTTTTGATTTTAGATGGTTATTTGCCGGATGTTGCGGCGGAATTGATGGCGCAGATTGTGCGGGGGCAGGGGGTGTTGATGGGGCAGCCGTATATTATTTGTTTGGGTGAGGGGAGGGGTGGGGAAACGGCCGTTAACAGCTACATATCGATGCCGATGACCTTGACCAGTTTGATGGGGGTGTTGCAATCGTTACCGGCACATTATCATGAGCATTATGAGGCGCCGGCGGCGTTAAATGTCGATTTGTTACGGCAGAAGATGGGGGGGAAAGCGGTGGCTTTATTGGAGTTGTCTTTGCCCGCGTTTGTGGAAGATGCGGCGTCATTGGTGGCGACATTGCAGGCGGCGCAGGCGGATGATGTCCGGCCAGCGATTGGGGAGGTGGCTGGTTTGTTGGGGCAGAATAGTCGGGCGGTGGGGGCGTTTACGTTGGCGGGGTTGTGTGAGGCGTTGCGGGCGGTGAGTGAGACGGCGTTGCCGGCCGTGGTGGGGATGTTGTGTGAGGCGATTGTGTATCAGTATGGGCGGTTGGTTGAGGGGGAGTGAGAGGGGGGATAGACCCGCCCGAGGGTGAACTTATCGGGCGGGTTTTGGTGTTTCCTTGAAGACAGTGTTGTTTTTGGGGTCAGGATTGGTGAAAAGAGGATGATTGTTCCGGCTTGGATCGCCCGAGCGTGAACGGATCGGGTATATCGCCCCCTCGAAGATGCTGTCGTTTTTTAGATAAGAGAAGGGGTGTTTAGTTGGAAGTTTGGCGATTTAACAAAGGGTGTGTTTGAGTTCAGTTGAACTTTCATACAGCCATTGGCAAGCGCATATAATCTTCATTGGTTATTTTAGGACCTATCGGACATCGTTGTCTGATAGGTCTTGTTAATGTTGGCAGGTCAATATCTGCTGGCCAA